>MENB01000190.1:10586-10898 GCA_001768125.1 Armatimonadetes bacterium RBG_19FT_COMBO_69_19 | reverse complement strand
GGGATGACCGTGGCGAAACCGAGCTGCGCCAGCCCGATGATCAGCGCGACACGAAGCACGATGCCGTTCAGTTTCGCCGCCCCGCCGCCCGCGCCACGGCGGCCCCGTGCGCTTCCTCCTCCAGCGAATCGTCGAGGCTCGAGAGGCTGATCTCTCCGTGACGCCGCCGCAGGGCTGCGCTGATGAGATGGTCGGCGAACCGCGGGTTCTTCGGCAGGAGCGGGCCGTGGAGATAGGTCCCGTAGACATGTCCGGCCACGGCGCCCTCCGTACGATCGACCCCATTGTTCCCGAAGCCGGACACCACCTCGC
>MENB01000190.1:5904-10533 GCA_001768125.1 Armatimonadetes bacterium RBG_19FT_COMBO_69_19 | reverse complement strand
CCGACGAGCGTGGCTCCGCCCAGGATCGACGCGCGGATGACGATGTTACCGATGAGCCGCGGGGCGGCAGGGCCGGGGTGCTCGGTAATCAGGTCGAGGAGCCCGAGCCCGACCAGATCCTCCCCTTCGGACGGGCGGTAGTAGTGTCCGAGGAGCTGGTAGCCGCCGCAGACCGCGAGGACGACGGCGCCGGAGGCGGCCGCGTCCTTCAGCGCCGGGCCCTTCACCGCGCGCAGGTCGTCGGCAGCCAGGCGCTGCTGACGGTCTTCTCCGCCCCCGATGAAGTACAGGTCGTGCTCATCGGGCCGGAGCGGCTCGCGGAGACCGCGCTCATCGATGCGCACCTCCACCCCCCGCCAGCGGGCGCGCCCGGCCAGGGTCATGAGGTTGCCCCGATCACCGTAGAGGTTCAGGAGATCCGGATAGAGGTGACAGATGCGCAGGTCCACGCCGCTCACAGTATACGGCTAATCCTCCCAGAATCCCCGGACCGCTCCCCTCCGCTGGAGGATCTTCCGCAACTGGAGCATCGCCGTATAGGTCGGCAGGATGTAGAGGGGGCGGCCGTTCGAGGCACCCGCGGCGGCATCCAGCGCCCGCGCCAGGTCTTTCTCCACCGTCATCACGGACGGATCGACGCCGGCGTACTTCAGGCGCAGGGCCATGTCTTCGGCCCGGATACCGCTCACGACGAGCCGGTCGGCTCGCCCGGCGAGCATCTCGAAGTCCACGTCCCACAGCCAGGAGATGTCCCGGCCGTCGGCGGTGAGATCGTTGATGGCGATGAGCGCCACCGTCCCCTCGGCGCGGAGCATCGTGCGCAGGACCTCATTGAATCCGGCGGGGTTCTTCGCCAGCAGCAGCACCGCCGCCCGCCCGTTGACGCGCACCTGCTCGGCCCGGCCGAAGGCCGGGGTGAATGTCCCGATGCCCCGCGCGATCGTCTCAAGCGCCACCCCCAGGTGCAGGCAGCAGGCCGATGCCGCCAGCACGTTGTGGATGTTGTACACGCCCGGCAGCGTCGTGCTGACGTGCACGCTGCCCTGGGTGGTGGAGAGGAGGAAGGCCGTGCCCTCGAGGCCGCGGTTCGTGACCTCCCGGGCGGACACGAGCGGGATCGGGCGCGATGTCCCGCACTGCGGGCAGCGGTACACGCCCATGTGCCCGAAGTACACCGTTGCGTAGTGATAGGGCACGCCGCAGCGGTAGCAATACCGGGCGTCCGCGCTGTGCTCCAGGGTGCCGAGCCCGCAGCTGTCGTCCTCGATACCGAAGGCCAGGCGCACCCCCGGATGCTGCGTTCCGACCTCGGAGACCAGGGGGTCGTCGGCGTTGAAGACGAGGGCCGCCGACCGGTCGAGCCCCCCGAGCGCGGCGCGCCACCGCCCGGCGATGATGTCGATCTCCCCGTAGCGATCTAGCTGGTCGCGGAACAGGTTCGTGAGCACGATCGCCCGGGGCCGCAGGGCCTCATGCACGAGCGGCAGCGTGGCCTCATCGACCTCGAAGACGCCGACGTCCCCACGGGGCTCGCCACGTATCGTGGAATGCTGCACCAGCGCCGCCGCGATGCCGGCGGCCAGGTTCGCCCCAGCGCGGTTGTGGACGGAGATCAGGCCGGCGATCCCGAGGATATGGCTGACGAGGCGGGAGGTCGTGGTCTTCCCATTGGTGCCGGTGACGATGATCGTCCCGTGCCGGAGCGCTCGGGCCAGGCGGGCCGTGACGTCCGGGGCGAACCTCCGCGCGACGCGCCCGGGCATCGTCGTGCCGCCCCCGGCGCCGAGCGCGCGGGAGAGCGCGGCGACGGCCTTCCCGGCGGTGATCGCGGCGGCGAGGCGAAGATCAGGCACCTAGAACCTGCGGGCGCCCAGGTAGCGCGGCCTGTAGAAGCGATGATCCAGCGAGGTAACCAGGACGCGCCCGAAGCCACTGGAAGCGTGGATGAACTGGTTGCCGCCGATGTAGATGCCCGCGTGGCTCGGTCCCGGACGCGTGGTGCTGAAGAAGACGATGTCCCCGACCCGGAGGTGATCCCGCGGCACCGGCGCACCCTGCACCCACATCGTATACGTGGTCCGGGGCACGATGACGTTTACCGACCGCAGCACGTAGCCGATGAACCCGGAGCAGTCGAAGCCCGCGGGAGACATCCCACCCCAGCGGTAGCGCACGCCGACGTAGCGCGCGGCCGCGGCGATTACCCCCGATGCCCACTTCGTCCCACGCGACGGGATGTCGCGGGGCAGCACGCCGGGATCGGGCGTTCCGACGACGGACCACAGCGTTTCGCCGAACTGGGTGACGTGCGTCTGCGACGCCGCCGCCGCTTCCGCACGCATCACGATGAGGGCGGCCACGAACGCCGCGATCAGAACCCGGCGTTGCTTCACGCGTCCCTCCTGGAGCGATGCGCGCGGCGCATGGGGAAGCGCGCCGAACGGGTATTCGCGCATCGAGGCGCGGTGTCCTCGCGTGACACGGCCGTGGTACGTTCCGTGCATAATAATCGCGGGTTAGCCCTGGAGGAAAGTGGGCATAGAGTTGGTACAATCACTTCCAACGGCGTATAATGGGACGGCCGAGGGAGGGACCGCGCCTTGTTGCACATGAAAGTTCGCGGGGTCGCGCTCGACCAGCAGATGAACCCGGTAGTCCTGCTGGTGGACCAGGGCGAGACCATGGCGCTGCCGATCTGGATCGGCCAGGCCGAAGCCACGGCGATCGCCATGGAGTTGCAGAGCGTGAAGCCTCCGCGGCCGATGACCCACGACCTCCTGCGGTCGGTCCTCAACTCCCTCTCCGTGGCGGTGCTCCGTGTGGTGGTCACGGAAGTGAAAGAGGCCACCTACTTCGCGGAGATCCACCTGGCCACGAACGGCAACCCGATGATCGTGGACTCCCGGCCCAGCGACGCCATCGCGCTCGCGCTGCGGTCCGAAGCCCCGATTTTCGTGTCCGACACTGTCGCCGAGCAGGCGATCCAGTTGAAGAAACCGCTCGATCAGGAGATGGATGAGTTCAAGAAGTTCCTGGAGTCGGTGAAGCCCTCGGATTTCAAGGGCCCCGTCCACTGAAGAAGTGCTCCCCCGAACGGAGCCGGGTCAAACCTGGCTCCGTCGTGCGTCCCGCCCCTGTGTAGGAGCCCGGTCGCCGAGTAGCCAAACGGCATTACGTCTATGGAGTTCGTCGGCAGAGTGGTGCTGGTCACGGGCGGCGGCCGCGGCATCGGCCGGGCCATCTCCGCGGCCTTTGCGCAGGAAGGGGCCGCGGTCGCCGTCGCCTACCAGGAGCATGCCGCCGAGGCCGAAGGCGTGGTGCAGGCCCTCCGCAAGGCCGGCCGCCGCGCCATGGCGGTGCAGGCGAACGTGGCCCGCGCTGGCGACGTGCAGACGCTCATCGCCCGGGTGCTCGGCGAATGGCACCGCCTCGACGTTCTGGTGAACAACGCCGGGATCCTCCGGCGCACACCCCTGCCCGAGCTGACCCTCAAGGAATGGCAGGAGGTCCTCGACACCAACCTCACCGGGGTGATGCTCTGTACGCAGGCCGCCGTCCCAGCCCTGCGGGAACAGCAGGGCAGCGTCGTGAACGTGGCCAGCATCCGGGGGCTCGTCGGCGGGACGTCCCCGGCCTACGCCGCGAGCAAAGGCGGGCTGGTCGCCCTGACCAAGACGCTGGCCCGCACGCTGGCGCCGCAGGTGCGGGTGAACGCCGTGGCCCCGGCATTCGTGGACACCGCGCTGAACACGCACCTCACGGTGGAGCAGCGCGCCCGGCTCGCCGGGGAGATCCCGCTCGGCCGTTTCGCCGAGCCGGAGGAGATCGCCTGCGCGGTCCTCTTCCTGGCGAGCAAGCGCGCGAGTTACGTGACGGGGCAGGTTCTCGTGGTGGATGGTGGCCTGACCATGTGGTGATGTCAGCTCGTGCTGAATCCTCGCCGGTCGTAGGTATAGACCTTCCCGTTGGCGCGCAGGCGGACCGGGTTGCGCCACAGAGAATGCACCGACTTCAGGAAGAGGCCGACCCGCTTCGGATCGAGCTTGCGCTCCTCGTCGCGGTGCACGAGGACGAGCTCGCGATGGTGGCTCCCCGGCTCCACCTCGATGTACGGCTCGCCCTTGAAGAGCTTCTGGCTGATCAACATCTCTTTGACCTGCTGCAGATCGTAGCTCTTCTGCTTCTCCTTCGGGTCGTAGACGAAGATGTCCAGCCGCCGCACCATCTCCTCGGTCAGCACCTCGTCGATCAGCCGCACGTCCTCATAGTAGGTGCGCATCTCCAGCGTGGAGTCGAACCCGCGGTCGGCCTTCACGCGGTGGAACAGCGTGTAGCCGATGGTGTACGGCGCCGGCCGGTTGCACAGCTGGACGCTGACGCTGGCCCACTCCGCGCTGGTGAGCACCTCGCGCAGCAGCTCCGCCTCGACGAAGGTCGCCCAGCCTTCGTTGATGATGTGCGTACGCTGGATGAGATCGAAGTACTCCGACTCCTCCCGGATCATCTGCAGGAGGTGGCGCTCCCAGTCCTCGAGCGGCGCCTTCTCCTCGAGGTAGTACATGAGGAGCTTGCGCCGCTCCGCGGGGTTGCGCTCGAAGGCGTTCACGGTTCGGGAGACCGTCAGCACGG
>MENB01000190.1:0-5819 GCA_001768125.1 Armatimonadetes bacterium RBG_19FT_COMBO_69_19 | reverse complement strand
CATGTTCTTGTTGGACTTCCGGTACCAGTGGTTGTTCTTGAAGAAGTCCACGTGCCCGTAGACGTGGGCGATAACGAGGACGTTCTGGAGGTAGGTGTTGCTGCCGCGCAGGAAGGCGTAGCTCGGGCTGGTGTTCAGGACGAGCTCGAGGATGCTGAACACCTCCTTGTTCTGCTGGAGGGTCAGCTCCTTGTAGGCCCCGCCCCAGTACCAGTGGATGAAGCGGTTCGGCAGGCCCATGCTGGCCACTTCGGCCAGCTCGTCGCTGTCCGTGACCCGGAAGACGACCGGGTCGAAGGAGAGACCGCGCTCGCGCGCCAGCCCCTCGATGCGGTCAATGACGTCGCGATAAGGCTCCACGCCGCTCACCACGTTCATCCGTGAAGAAGGTCAGGAACTCGCCCGCGGTCTTGCGGATCGCCTCAACGTCGACCAGGTTCGCAAACAGCGCGTTGGGATGGCGCCGGGCCGCCTCCTGCACGTACTCGGAGAAGCCGCCCACGCCGCGGCCGCCGGGATTGACGTGGCCGTAGCAGACCAGGTCGAACCGGCCGAGCGCCTCCTCGAAGCGGCGCTTGGCCAGATCGAAGTCGCCCGAGGACGTTTCGCCGTCGGTAAAGAGGAACAGGAACTTGTCGTGCTCGGTCACGCCCTGGAGGAGCTCGGTGGCCTTCTCGAAGCCGGCCGAGATGTGCGTGCCGCCGCTGCTCTCCACGCAGAAGAACTCGTCCCGCGTCTTCTCGTCGGCGACGTCCTGGAAGACGACGTAGCGGCGGAGGTTGGTCGGGTAGCGCCGCTCCAGATAGTACCAGAGCACGAAGATCGTCTTGCGGACGAGCGACAGGTACTCCCCGCGCATCGAGCCGGAGATGTCCAGGACGTACACCTCGACGGAGCGGTGGTTCTGGTAGTCGGTGGGGTCCTCGACGAAGTACCAGCCGTCCTGGGACAGCTCGACGTCGTAGTCCGCCCGGCCCCGCTCGCGCAGGTTGCGCTGCAGGGCGGCCAGCATCGTCTCCTCGAGGTTCAGGTCGGGGCGGAGCCCAATCCGATCCAGGTCGTACAGTTCGGGCAGATCAGGAGACTCCACCTCGCCGCCTGCGGCGGCGTCGGTGAACACCGGCAGGCGGATCTCGTCCAGCAGCACTTCCTGCGCGAGCCGGACGAACTCGTCGAAGTCCAGCTCCACGCGCAATTCCTTGCCGTGGTGGTCGCCGCCGAGCATCCCGCCCAGGACCTGCATCTCGTCCCCGCTGCCCTGCCCGCCCCCCGCGCCGCCGCCGGCCCCGTTCCCGCGGGCGAGCACCGCCGCCTCTTCCCCGAACTTCAGGGTGGGCAGGTCGAGCGTGGCGATCTGCGTCTTCACGCGGCCGTCGATGACGAGCTCTTTCTGCTGGATCAGCTCGTTCAGGTGCTGCTTGAGGTACTCGCGCAGCAGGGAGTCGTGCTTGTACTGGGCGATGCGCCCGCGGTGGATCCTCATGGCCCGATCGTCGATGCGGCCCATCGCGCTCCCCGCGCCTAGAAGCTCCGGCCGATGACCTTGAACAGCGACCGCGCGCAGACGTCGCAGTACCCGTACTCCTCGGTCGCGCTGCGGTACAGCACGTCGAGCAGCTCCTGGCTCTTGCTGTCCAGCTCCTCGCTCTTCTCGTACAGGCGCAGCAGGTTCTTGATCTTGTTGAAGACGATCTCGTTGATCACCGGCCGCAGGTGCTCGTTCTCCGTGTAGCGCATCCGGGCCAGCTCATCCTTGCGCTCGAGCAGCACGTTCTCGAAGGCCACGCGGCCCTGGCGGCTGATCTGCCGCTTCTGCACCATGATCCCCTCGACTTCGTCCACCAGCTCCTTCTCGCCGTTGGCCAGCGACTCGCCGGCGACGCTGCGGGCGGCGGCCTCGAGGTAGTTCAGGTACAGATTCTGAGCGTAGTCGTAGAAGTGGCCGGGGACGATGTCCTCGACGATAACGTCGATCTTCTTGTTGATGAACTCGACCTTGGTCTCCTCGAACTGCTTGAGGAGCTCCTTGACGTTCACGTCCTTGAAGGACTGGTGCTCGAAGGTACGCTCCACGGCCGCGGCGATGGTGTCCAGGTCCACACAGCGGTCGGCCAGGGTGTACCCGTAGGAGAAGGCGTCCTCGAAGAAGCGCGGGGAGAGACCGCGCAACGCCTGGGACTCTTCGCGGGTCTTCAGCGCGTAGCGCGCGGCCAGTTCGAAAACGTCCTCCGGCACGTGCTTGTCATCGCCGCGGATCCGGTTCGCGCGGGTGATCAGCGCCTTGTAGATCTTCTTCTCGCCCTCGAGATCGATGTTGTAAGGGAAGTCGATCTTATGGATGCGGCCGCGCAGCGGCTCCATGATGTCCTCGGAGACGAAGACGGTGTACTCGGGGTAGTTGCTGTGCCCGATGACCACCTCGTCCACGTGGACGGTGGGGAAGCTCGCCAGGTCGATGCGCTTGGACTGGATCAGCTCGAGCAGCAGCGACAGCAGCTGGCGGCGGCTCTTGAACACCTCGGTCCAGTCCAGGATGCCCCGGTTGGCCCAGATGATCTTCCCTTCGAAATCGTACGCGTCGGGGTCGTAGGTCGAGCCCCGCTCCTTCAGCATCGCGAAGTTGATGTTGCCGACGAAGTTCGTGATGTCTTCGCGGCGCAGGTCGGTGGGGGTGTGCTTGGCGACCCCGATCTTGTCGCGTGCGGAGATGTAGATACGTACGACTGGGACCGCACGCCACGTCCCGGGGCGCGCGAGCAACCGGTCGCAGATCGGACAGGGGACGGCCTCTTCATGCCAGAAGATCCCGTGCTCCTCGCGCACCTCGAGGGGGATGAGGTCGAAGGGATGCTGGTGGAAGGGGCAGCCTTCCACGGCATACAGGGCGCCGTCGGCGGTGTGGGAGTACTCCTCGAGCTTGCGCTTGAGGCGGTCCACCGTCATCGACTTGCCCGAGCCCTGGGGGCCGACCAGCAGCAGCAGCCGGCGCTCCATGGACATGGAGTGGGCGCGGAAGTACGACACGATGTCGTCCAGCTGCTTCTCCATGCCGAAGACGCCCTCGAAGACGCGGTCCCGGCCGTAGTGCTCGATCATGTCGGAGATGTAGTGGTGCGTGGTCCGGCGCAGGCGGCGATCGTGCAGCGATTCCTGGAGAAAGTCCGCGATGGTCTCCATGGTTAGACTGTTCTTTCCCCCTCCATACGGAGCGGGCCGGATTGCTGGTTCCCATGCCCGCCGCGTCCCGCGCGCAGTCCGGGGAAAAACACAGGAACCCGGCAGACGGACATCGCCGGGTTCCGCCAAGACACGTGCGCCTGGATGCCATCGGGGGCGCGTGGTCGCATCGTATTCGCTCCGTATGCCCCGCGACACCTCATCGGGGCTGAGTCCGAGTGTGCGCCGTCTACGTCACAGGCGGATGTTGCTGGAGAGTATACGGCCGGGTCCTGCGGCTGTCAAACCGTACAAGAGGACCAGCCCGGGTGGCCGTCGGGACTAGTCGTCGGGGGCGATGTACACCGCGCGCGCCAGGTGGGGGTCGACGGTCTCGACGAGCTCCCGCCGGCGGATCTGCACCGTCCCGTCGCGCTCGACCTCGGTCACCCGGACGCGTGTGCCCGGCAGGAGGTCCTGGCGCGTGAGGTCGCGGAGAACATCGGCGCTCTGATCGCTCACGCGCACGATCACCCCGCCCTGCCCGGGCGCCAGCTCCGAGAGCAGCGGATGACGCGCGTGCTCGAGCGACCCGTCCCGCGTGGGGATCGGATCGCCATGCGGATCGTGCGTCGGCTGTCCCAGCCGCGCGGCGATCTTCTCCTCGACCTCCTCGGAGAGCACGTGCTCCAGTCGCTCCGCCTCTTCGTGCACGCGGTCGAGACTGACCCCGAGGGCCTGCGCGAGATACAACTCGAGCAGGCGGTGGTGGCGGATGACCTCCAGGGCCACCTTCTCGCCGGTGGCGGACAGCACCACGCCGCGGTAGGGCGTGTGCTCGACGAGCCGTAGCCGCGCGAGCTTCTTGATCATGTTGGAGGCGGACGCCGGGGCCACGCCCATGTGCGCCGCGACGGCGTTCGTGGTCACCGCCGCCTCTTCGCGCTGCAGCTTGTAGATGACCTTGAGGTAGTCTTCGATCGATTGCGTCAGCATCTCGTCACGCGGCGACGAACAGGCCGGTCAGGTACATCACGAGCAGCCCCGCACCGAAGCCCGCGATCTGGTAGCTGAACGCCGGGGACCGGCCTTCGCCGATCATCATCTTCAGCAGCTCGTAGACCACCTGGAAGATCGCCCCGGCGCCCACGGCGAGGAACAGCGCGGCGAGGACCGGAGAGTAGCTGATGCCGCCGATCCACGTCCCGAGGATCGTGGGGGCACCGGCGACGACGCCCAACAGGATGAGGGTGCGCAGCCCCGTCCGTTCGCGCGCGATCGGCGCCAGGATGGCCAGCCCCTCCGTCGTGTTGTGGATGGTGAACCCGATCACGAGGAAGGTACCCAGCGCGACCTTGCCCAGGCTGTAGGCCGCGCCGATGGCGAGGCCCTCGCCCAGGTTGTGGAAGCCGATGCCGAGCGCGACGAGGAAGGCCAGCGCAAGGCGCCGCCGGGCGCCCTCACCGCCCCCGAAGCGCCGGCTCACCCAGACGAGCAGCAGCGCGGTGCCGAGCACGCCGAGCAGGACGAGGGCCAGGCCCTGGTAGGCGGGCGGTAGGTCGCCGGCCACCTCGAGGGCGTCGGCGAGCGCCTCGACGCCCAGGAAGAGGAGCAGCCCCGCGGTCAGGGCGAGGAAGAACGAGACCCAGCGCTGGTCCAGCGCACGCATGAACGGCAGCCACAGCAGGCCCAGGAACACCGGGATGATGCCGACGTAGATCCCGAGCAGTGTGAACGTCAGCAGGTAGCGGGCATCGACGCGCGGCGTCTCGGTCGCGACGTCCACCGTGTGCTCGAACGCCGTGCCCATGGAGGTGAGCAGCTTGAGGTGATGCGCTTCTCCTTCGACCCACGGGTAATCCAGGGTGATCGTCGCGGTGCCGAGCCGCGACACGGTGGCGTCCGGCTCCATCGTAAACTGCCAGTAGGCCTCATCCACGAGCACCTGGGCGATCGTCACCGGCTGCGGCCCACCGTTCGTGACGTGGATCGCGAACCGGCCGGGCGAGAGCGCCACGCGGTCGATGGTGAGCTCCTCCACCGGAGGGAACGCGGCCTGAAATACTCCGAGCGGCCCGAACCGCAGCAGCACTACCACGAGGGCCGCGAGGAGGAGCAGCGGGAGCAGACCCCAGACCCACCTAGACCGCGTCATCGCCGGTCACCTCGAAGAGTCCCATCCAACCCAGCTCCGTGAATTCGGTCTGGTGGGCGTGGAACATGTAGCGCCCGGTATAGGGGAAGCGCATCTCGAGCACCGCCCGCTCGGCCTGGCAGAGCATGATCGTGTCCGTGAACTCCGTCGTGGTCAGGCTCGTCCCCGTCCGATAGACGTGGAAGAAGTTGCCGTGGATGTGGATGGAGTTGATCGGATCGAACTCGGTGAGATTCACCAGGTAGATCCGGACGAGCTCGCCGCGCCTGACGCGGATCGGGTGCTTCGCGTAGTGAAACGCCACCGTGTTGACCGCGTAGACTTCGTTCTCGCTGTCGAAGTTCGTGTCGAAGCCGTTCATCATCATGACCATCTCCCGGGCGCTCGGCCGGCCCTGCTTCGGGTCGATGATGAACGTCCCGTACAGCCCCTTGTGGATGTGCCGCTTCAGCGGCTGGGAGTGGCAGTGGTACAGGTGCAGGCCGAACGGGGCGGCCTCGAACTCGTA
>MENB01000189.1:42143-44317 GCA_001768125.1 Armatimonadetes bacterium RBG_19FT_COMBO_69_19 | reverse complement strand
GTCTTTTGGTCGCGGCGCGAACTCCTCGATCTCGACCGCGACGCTGTGCGGCAGCTCCTCGCGGGTGAGGGCGATGGCCTGCTCGCGGATCAGCTCTCGCACGAGGAACTGCTCGCTCTGATCGGTCATCATCTCGGGGGGGAAGTACTGCGGCCCCTCGGGCAGCAGCGCCACGAGCGTCTCCACGAGACGGACGGCCCCCTCCCCCCGTGCTGCCGACACCGGCACGACGGCGGTGAATGGAGCGAGCGCCCGCACTTCGGCCTCCCGCGCGGCGACCTCCGCGGAAGACGACCGGTCGATCTTGTTCAGCGCGGCCACCGCGGGCTTGCCGGCCTGACGGATCAGCTCTGCGGTGAGCCGGTCCTCGTCGGTCAGGTGGCCGGATGCGTCGAATACGGCGAGCACAACATCCGCGTCCGCCATGGCCTCCCGCGCCTCGGCCACCATCCGCTCCCCCAGCCGGTGGCGCGGGTCGTGGACCCCGGGCGTGTCCACGAACACGAGCTGGGCGTCGGGGAGCGTGAGGACCCCCCGCATCCGGGTGCGGGTGGTCTGGGGGACCGAGGCGGTGATGGCTACTTTGTGGCCGATGAGACGGTTGAGCAGCGCGGACTTGCCGGTATTGGGCGCTCCGGCCAGGGCGACGAACCCGCTGCGCATGTCGGGTTATCGCTTCCCCAGCAACCTCTCAGGAAGGAAGGGCTCGGCGAGCAACTGCCGCAGTGTGCGGATGCGAGGCCGGCTCTTCGGGGCGGCGACGATGACGCGGCGCACCCCGAATTCCGCCATCACCTGCCGGCAGGCTCCGCAGGGCATCGCGGGCTCGCGCCCGTCCGCGACGACGGCAACGGTGTGAATCTCCCGGTGCCCCTCGGAGACGGCTTTGTGGATGGCCACGCGCTCCGCGCAGTGCGAGAGCGAATAGGACGCATTCTCGATATTGGCGCCGGTGTACGTCTGCCCGTCCGCGGTGCGCACGGCGGCCCCGACCCGGAACCGCGAGTACGGAGCGTAGGCCTTGGCGCGCGCGGCAGCGGCCGCGGCCACCAGATCCGCATCACCGCCCGTGCCGCGGCGTGGACCCGGCATCACACGCCCTTCCCCGCCGCGGCGGGTCCGGGAGTCGCCAATGTGCCGGAGACGAGGTGTGGCGACACGATCCCACCCGACATCACGATCTTGAGCGCGTCCTCGACGCTCATCTCCAACGTCCGGGCCTCGGCCTCGGGGACAAACGTCAAGAATCCGGTCGTCGGGTTGGGCGTGGTGACGACGAAGACGTTGAGCGCGCGTCCGCGCGGCGCCCCGGGCAGCCCGAAGGTCTCGCCGGTGACGAAGCCGATCGTGTACATCCCTGACCGCGGCCATTCCACGAGGACCGGGCGCTGGAACGCCGCCCGGCGCTGCAGGAAGATCGTGTCGCTGATCGATTTCGTCGCCGAGTAGATGCTGCGGGCGAGCGGGATGCGCAGCATGAGCCGCTCGAAGAAGGCCACCAGCCGCCTGCCGAGCACGTTCGTGGCCAGCGCGCCGATGATAAAGATGACAACAATGGAGGCCACCAGGCCGAGGCCGGGGATGTCCCGCCCGATCAGCGGGGGCAGCGCCCAGCCCAGGAAGCTGTCCACGATGCGGAACAACCAGGCGATGATACTGAAAGTGATCGCGACGGGCAGAAAGACGATCAGGCCGGCGATGAAGTAGGTGCGCAGCCGCGAGCGCATCTAGGAGCGCAGCGGTTCGGTGGGCACGCGCTTCGTGACCCGCACGCGGGCGACGCGGTGCCCCTCGAGGCCCTCGACGAACAGCTCGACCCCGTCGTAGGTCACGCTCTCGCCCTGCGCCGGGACGTGACCGAGCAGCGAGTAGACGAACCCGCCGACGGTATCTACCTCGCCCACCGGCAGATCCAGGCCCAGGTGCTCGTTGACCTCCTCCAGGCTGACGCGCCCGTCGACCAGCGCGACGGACTCGTTGACGATCTCGAAGAGCTTCTCCTCGACATCGTACTCGTCGAGGATCGGGCCGACGATCTCCTCGAGGAGGTCCTCGATGGTGACCAGGCCGGCCGTCCCGCCGTACTCGTCCACGACGATGGCCAGGTGCGCCTTGCGCCGGCGCATCTCGCGGAACAGGCTGTCGAGGGGCTTGCTCTCGGGGATGAAGTACGC
>MENB01000189.1:39743-42132 GCA_001768125.1 Armatimonadetes bacterium RBG_19FT_COMBO_69_19 | reverse complement strand
CCTCCTTGACCGGGGTCTGCCCCCGGCCGTCCTGGACGAACGGCACGAGGTCCTTGACGTGCACGACCCCCACGATCTGGTCGATGGACTCGTGGTACACCGGCAGCCGCGAGTGCCCCTCCGCGCGCACCACCCGGAGGGCGTCGGCGACCGTGTCGGTGTCGGCGACGCACACCATGTCGATGCGGGGGACCATGACCTCGCGGGCGACGGTGTCGCCGAACTCGAAGATGGAGTGGATCATCTCGCGCTCGTCTTCCTGGATCACCCCCTCCTCCTCGCCGACCTTCACGAGCAGGCGGATCTCCTCTTCCGTGACGAGCGGCGAGGCCAGGTCCACGCGGCCTCCCAGCGGCCAGAGCAGCAGGTTACTGAGCAGCGACAGCACGCGGATGACGGGGGAAAGCAGCACGGTGAGCCAGGCCACCGGCCGGGACACCCACATGGCGAGGCGGTCGGCGTACTTCGCGGCGAACGTCTTGGGGGTGATCTCGCCGACGACAAGGAGCAGCAGCGTCATCCCGATCAAGGCGTACAGCGGCCCGCGTTGCGGCCCCCACACCTGGACGAGGATCGCCGTGGCGAAGACCGTGGCGGCGACGTTGACGATGTTGTTCCCGACGAGCAGCGCCGTGAGCACCCGTCCCGGCTCCTCAAGGAGCCGCCGGACGGTGCCGGCGCGTGCACTCCCCTGCTCATGGAGCTGCCGCAGCCGCAGTTTATTGGCAGCGAGCAGCGCCGTCTCAGACCCGGAGAAGAAGGCGGACAGAACGAGCAACAACGCCAGGACGACGTAACCCAGCGGACTACCTGAAGCGTCCAACGGAGGACTTCTCACCCTTTCACGGTGCAGGCAACGCTATAGCACATTATACCATGCGGCTGGACGGCCGTTACTGGTGCAGGATCTTCGAGAGGAACAGCTTCGTGCGCGCGTGCGTCGGATTGGTGAAGAAATGGTCCGGCGCGCCCTCCTCGACGATCACGCCTTCGTCCATGAAGATGATACGGTCGGCGACCTCGCGCGCGAAGCCCATCTCGTGCGTGACGATCAGCATTGTCATCCCCGCTTCCTTTGCGAGCGCTCGCATCACGTCCAGGACCTCCTGGATCATTTCGGGGTCCAGGGCCGAGGTCGGCTCGTCAAAGAGCATGATCTTCGGCTGCATGGCCAGCGCCCGGGCGATGGCCACGCGCTGCTGCTGGCCGCCGGAGAGCTGCCCCGGAAAGATGTGCGCCTTCTCCGGCATGCCGACGCGCTCGAGCAGCTCCATCGCGATGCGCTCGGCCTTGGCCTTCGGCCACTTGCGCACCTTAACCGGCGCCAGCGAGACGTTCTGCAGCGCGGTGAGGTGCGGGAAGAGATTGAATGACTGGAAGACCATTCCCACTTCGCTGCGCACCGCGTCGATGTTGCGCGTGTCGTCGGTCAGCTCGATGTTGTCCACGATGATCCGCCCGCGCTGATGGCTTTCCAGGCGATTGATACAGCGGATCATCGTTGACTTCCCTGATCCGGAAGGTCCGGCGACCACGACCACTGCCCCGGGCGAGACGCGGAGGTTGATTCCGCGCAACACGTGGAGCTTTCCGAACCACTTGTGCACGTCCTCCAGTAGGATGATCGGTCCACCATTGCGCTGCTCCGCCATGCGCTCCTCCGTCAGCGTTCTCCGAGCCCCAGCCGTCGCTCGAAGCCCCGGCTGGCTTTGGACATCGCGAACGAGAACACGAAGTAGACGACGATCAGGAACACGTACACCTCGCGCACGTCGTGCAGGTAGGTGGTGATGGCAAGCAGCGCCCGCCCCGTGCCGACGAGCTCGGTGAGGCCGATGATCACGGCCAGCGAGGTGTCCTTGAACAGGCTGATGAACTGCCCGACCAGCGCGGGGATCATGTTCTTGATCGCCTGGGGCAGGACGATGCGCAGCATCGTCTCCAGGGCGGAGAGGCCGAGCGCCCGCGAGGCCTCCACCTGTCCCCGCGGCACCGCCTGGATGCCGGCCCGCACGATCTCCGCGACATAGGCCGAGGTGAAAACGGTCATCGCGATCATCGCCCGTTGCACCCGCCCCAAGGCGTCCCCGCTGACGAGGGTGACGAACACCGAGAACCAGAGCAGCACGGTGATGAACGGGATGCCCCGGATGAGCTCGATATAGAGGATGGAAAAGGCGCGGATCACGGGCAGGCGGCTGACCCGGCCCATGCCGACGAGGACCCCAATGGGGAACGAGGCGCTGATCGCCACGACGGCGAGCAGCAGCGTGAGGTACAAACCCCCGACGTAATCCAGCCGGACCGGCGACATCACCCAGGCCGCGGCGGCCACGATGCCCGCCCACAACCCCAGCAGGGTCCGGGGCCGGACGTGCACCCTGACGCC
>MENB01000189.1:39611-39725 GCA_001768125.1 Armatimonadetes bacterium RBG_19FT_COMBO_69_19 | reverse complement strand
CTCCGGCCCAGTACGCGCGCGAGGCGAGCTCCACGGGCATCGGGCCGATCAGCCAGAAGCGCGGATTGTCGACGACCACGCCCCAGTGCGCCCGCCCGGCCCAGCCGGCCAGCC
>MENB01000189.1:39249-39568 GCA_001768125.1 Armatimonadetes bacterium RBG_19FT_COMBO_69_19 | reverse complement strand
CAGCGTGTTCCACAACCCGTCGAAGAGATTGCGCTGCGCCCACTCCCGGGCCGAGACGCGGCCCTCGGGCGGGGTGAGGACGTCGACCCGGGTCGCCATCAGGAGTGCCCCGGCAGGGCGAGGCGAGCCCGGAGGAGGTTGAGCGCGCCGGAGATCAGCAGGGAGAGCACGAGGTACCCGAGCGTGACGAAGCTGAACGCCTCCAGCGACCGGAACGACTGGCTGCTCACGGTGTTGGCCGTGGTGAGGAACTCGGCAAAGCCGATGCCGAGGGCCAGGCTGCTGTTCTTGGTGAGGTTGAGGAACTGGTTCCCGAGCG
>MENB01000189.1:39092-39188 GCA_001768125.1 Armatimonadetes bacterium RBG_19FT_COMBO_69_19 | reverse complement strand
GAGCCCGAGGCTGCGCGCGGCTTCCATCTGGCCGCGCGAGACGGTGAGGATGCCGCCGCGCACGATCTCGGCGATGAAGGCCGACGTGTAGAAGGA
>MENB01000189.1:38379-38864 GCA_001768125.1 Armatimonadetes bacterium RBG_19FT_COMBO_69_19 | reverse complement strand
CAGCAGCTCGACGTAGGCCAGGGCCAGGCGGCTCATCAGCCAGTTCCGCGACAGGCGCGCCATGCCGACCGCGACGCCAAGGAGCAGCGCGAGGATGATCCCGAGCCCCGCCACCTTGACCGTGTTGAAGAGCCCGGCCAGCATCGCCTCCCCGGCCGAATCGCCGGGATCGTAGCGTTTGGGGCTCAGGGTCTCGAGGTCGATGGTCCAGGAGAGCGCGCTCAGCTCGAATCCCGCGCTCTGGCGCCAGAACGACCAATCGAGGCGGATGTTCTGGCGGCGGAGGCTCGCCTGGAGGGCTTCCATGCCGGCCCATACGGCGAGGGCGAGGAGCACGACGAAGAGGATCTGCACGGCGGCGGCGAGCTTGCGCTCATCGCGCCAGAACGGCGGGCGGGCCTCCGGACGGGGGGTCATGACGGGTCAGCAGCGCACGGCTGCGAGATGGGAAGTGGCGAGCGAAGCGACGTCGTGCTCCGCCTCGC
>MENB01000189.1:36396-38371 GCA_001768125.1 Armatimonadetes bacterium RBG_19FT_COMBO_69_19 | reverse complement strand
ACATGGCTACCGGAACGGACGCGAGGCCATCGCGCCGCCCTTCACCGCCAGCTCGTTGCGCGTACCGTCGCGCGTAATGGCAGTACGGGCGCGTGGGCCGAAGTACCGGTTGTACACTTCCCCGTAGTTGCCGACCAGGCGGAGGACCCGCAGGATGGCGCCACCCTTCAGCTCGACCAGGGCCTTTGCCGTCGGGTTTGCTCCGGTGATCTCGGACAGCCGGGACGCGTTGCGCGCGACGTCCGACGTGATACCGAGCTCCTCGGCCAGAACCATCCCCCAGATCGTGTAGTTCACCGCGTCGGCCCAGTGCGAGTCGTTCTCCTGGTAGATCGGTGCCAGCGGTTCGTCGCTGAACTCGCGGCCCACGACCAGGAAGTCGGCGGGGTTCGGTGCCGTGGACCGGAACGCCGTCAGTTGGCTGGCATCGGTCGTGAAGACGTCGCAGCGGCCGGCCGCCAGGCCGTTGAACGCCTGCGAGGCTTCCTGGAACGTGATGAGCTGGAAGCGGAGGTTGCGCTGCCGCAGCTGGTCGGTGATGTTCCGCTCGCTGGTCGTCCCGCTGTGCACGCAGATCCGCGCCCCGTTGAGGTCGCCGAGCCCGCGGATGCGGGAATTGCTGCGGACCAGCAGGCGCTGGCCGTCGAAGAACGTGACCGGTCCGAAGTCCACCTGGTCGTCGCGCGTGAGGGTCTGCGTCGTCGTGCGGAAGACGACGTCAACCGACCCCGCGACCACGGCGGGGATGCGGTTCGCGGACGTGAGGTTCACGAACTCCACCGAGGGCACGTCGATGAACGCGGCCACCGCGTTGCAGAACTCCGCGTCGAAACCGGTCATGCGGCCCGAGGTCGGGTCAGGAAAGCTGAACCCCGGCGTGGATCCCGAGACGCCGCAGATCAGCCGCCCCCGGGCGCGGACGGCGTCCAGCCGGCCCCCGGCCTGCTGCGCCAGCACCGTGTAACTGACCGCCGCCACGGTCAACGCCACGGCGAGCGCGTATGCGAGGGTCTTGCGCAAGATCCCCACCTCCCCCAGATTGCCTGCGGATGATGCAGGGGACAAACTACGACGCGCGGCGGCGTGCTCCTCTGGGCTCGTCCGCGGTCGGCCGGCGGAGCAGGCTGAGCAGCCCGAGCGCGCCGGCCACGACCACGAAGAGGGCGCCCCCCCGGGCGAGCAGACCCGACCAGGCCGGGGTGACCCCGACCCGCTCGGCCAGGGGGGGACCGAGCACCAGCCCGCCGACGATCACCGCCCCGACGATGGAGACGACGACCGCCGCGGCCGCGATGTCCTTCGCGAGGCGGGCCAGCTCATGGTGATTGCGTTCGACGAGGAGGTCGACGATGGCCTCGACCCCCGTGTTGATCAGCTCGGCGGCAAGGACGGCGAACATCGCCAGGGCGACGACCGCCGTCTCGAGGGCCTCCAGGCGAAGCCAGACGGCGAGGATGGCGATCACGGCGGCACAGAGGAGCTGGACCCGGAACGTCCGCTGGGTGCGGACGACATAGTGCAGGCCATCCACCGCATACCGCAGCGCCTGGATCAGCCCCGCCCGCAGTCCCGCCGGCCGTTCTCTCATCCCTGGACCTCGATACCCAGTTCGCCGAGCAGCGCCCGCTGCCTGCGCATCATGTCCGCCCGATGGCCGCGCGTGCGATCATCGTAACCGAGCAGGTGCAAAGCGCCGTGCGCGGCCAGCAGGGCGATCTCGACGGCCATGGGATGGCCCGCACGTCGAGCCTGCGCTCGGGCGCGCTCCACTGAGATCGCAATATCGCCCAAGGAGGGAGGATCGCCAGGAAAGGCCAGGACGTCTGTGGCCCGGTCCTTGCCGAGGAACCGCCGGTTAAGACGACGGGTAGCCGCATCGGTCACCAGCACTACGGTGACCGACGCGTTCACGGGCGCTCCCTCGCGGCGCAGGACGTGCTCAACGACACGCGCCAGCCGGTCGGCCCGGATGCCC
>MENB01000189.1:36013-36364 GCA_001768125.1 Armatimonadetes bacterium RBG_19FT_COMBO_69_19 | reverse complement strand
CACGTCAGCGCGCGGCCGCGGGCTTCGCCGTGCGGCGGGCAGGCAGGTCTCGCTCGAGGTCGGGGTATTCGACCCGCGGATGGAACATGCTCGCCAGCAGACGGGTGAATGTCTGGGCGATGACGTCGAGATCGCGGAAGGTGAGATCGCATTCGTCCAGCTGGCCGTCCTCCAGCTTCTCGCGGATGATGCGCCGGACGAGCTGCTCGACGCGGTCCGGCGTGGGCTTGGTGAGGGCGCGCGTGGCGCCCTCCACCGCATCCGCCAGCATCACGATGGCGGTCTCGCGACTCCGCGGCTTGGGCCCCTCGTAGCGGAAGGCGTCCTCGTCCACCGCGTCGCCGCGCTCCA
>MENB01000189.1:34718-35999 GCA_001768125.1 Armatimonadetes bacterium RBG_19FT_COMBO_69_19 | reverse complement strand
AAGTAGGTGATCAAACTGGTGCCGTGGTGCTCGGGGATGAACGTGGCGACGGCCGCCGGCAGCCGGTATTCACGGGCATACTCCTGCCCGTCACGCACGTGGGCCAGGACGGTCAGCGCGGAGAGGCTTGGGGCCATCTTGTCGTGCGGGTTCTCGATCCCGACCTGGTTCTCGACGAAGAACGCCGGCCGCCGGATCTTCCCCACGTCGTGGTAGTAGGTGCCCACGCGAACGAGGAGGCTGTCCGCGCCGATCGCCTCCGCCGCGGCCTCGGCCAGGTTTGCCACCATGATGCTGTGGTGGTAGGTGCCGGGCGCTTCCATCTGCAGGCGCCGCAGCAGCGGGTGCCCGGGGTTGCTGAGCTCGAGGAGCTTGATCGGCGTGACCAGCCCGAAGAGGTTCTCCAGGTACGGGAGGACGCCGATCGCGATCACGCCCACCAGGACGCCGCTGCCGAGACCGTAGGCCATGTCCCGCAGCAGGTGCGGGTACCAGGGGAGCTGATCGGCCAGCCCGACGGCCGTTACCGCCAGGGCGTTCGCCACACCGACACGCAGCCCGGCCACGACCAGGTCGGTGCGGTGGCTGATGCGCTTGATGGCGTAGACGCCGACGGTCGAGCCGATGAAGGTCACCAGGCCCAGGCGGAGATCGCCCCCGGCCACGATGGCCACGAGCAGACTGAGGAATGCGGCGGTGTACAGGGCCAGGCGCGGGTGCAGCAGCACGGCGATGAGCATCGTGCCGGCGGCGGACGGCAGCAGGTAGGGATTGAAGCGGGTGACCATGATCCGGGCCAGCGCCACCGTGAGGACGACGCCGAGACTCCACACCAGCAGGAGCGTGTCCGAGGACCAGATGTCGGGCTGGTACTGCCGCATGTAGGCGTACGACACCAGCAGGAGCAGCAGCGAGACGAGCGCCATCCCGGCGAACCGGAGCCAGGAGAACGGCTGGGACACCAGGCCGACCGCGGCCAGCTTCTGCAGATGGGATTCGGTGACGATCTCGCCGCGGCGGACGATGATCTCCCCGAGCAGCACCCGCGCCCGTACGGGCTCGACCGCGTCCATCGCGCGGCGCCGCAGCATTTCCGTCGCGGTCTGATCAACCCTGAGGTTCGGCTGTACCGAGGCGGCGACCACGGCGCTGCTTAGGGTGAGCGCCCGTCCGGCGACGGACAGGGACCGCAGGTACACGCGCGCCTCCGCCTGCACCCGCGGCACCTCCCCGGAGCGGATGCCCTGCTCCATCATCCGGTCGACGACGGAGAGGGCGGTG
>MENB01000189.1:28519-34681 GCA_001768125.1 Armatimonadetes bacterium RBG_19FT_COMBO_69_19 | reverse complement strand
CCGTATCGGAGAGTCCCGAGTGAGGATCGCCGGCCCGGATGCCGGGTCCTGCGCGGCGGCGGCCCGGGCGCGTGCAATCGCGGCGAATGTCCGCACGACGAGCGCCCGCGCGCGATCGTTGATCTCGCGGGACTGGCTGTAGACGGGCTGGAGGTTCTGGGCGGCGCGCTGGCGCAGGGCTTCCGTCCTCACCCGGTTGATGAAGTCGACGGTGCGGGGGGCCTCGACGTCACGGGGGCTGACCTGGCCCACGATGAGGTCGGAGTGCGGCCGCAGATACTGGACGCCGGTGAGGAGGGTGAGCGCGACGAACGTCCCTGCCCCGATGGCCAGTCGCCGCGACCAGGACGAAGATCGCAGGTGCGCAGGCGTGTCGCTCATGCAGTCCTGACCATTATACCCGAACGGGCGGCAGCAATCCTCGCAGACGCTGGGAGACGGCCCGCGCGGCGGCGCGGTTACGCGGCACGACGATGATCGTGTCCTCTCCGGCGAGCGTCCCCGCCACGTCCGGCCAGCCGGTGTCGTCGATCGCCTGGGCCACGGGCGCCGCGCCTCCGGGCACCGTCTTCACGAGGACGAGGTCAAGAGCGACCATCACTTCGCGGGCGAACTCATCCATCACCGCTCGAATGCGCCGTGGATCCGGCGCCTGGGCCGGTTCAGGGGGCAAGGCGTACCGGGCACCCCCGGGGCCGCGGACTTTGACCAGGCCCAGCCGCCGGATGTCACGGCTGACCGTGGCCTGGGTGACGCCGACCCCGCGCCGGCGCAGGGCCCGGACGAGATCGTCCTGGGTGCCGATGCGCTCCTCCCCGATGATGCGGCTGATCATCCGGATGCGCTCGGGCGTGCGGTCCTGCACCATCGCCCTATCCCCCGGCCAGCCTCTGGGCCACGGCCAGGCTCTGTGAGGCCGCGCTCAACCACGCCTCGATCCGGGTGAGGCGCTCCCGCCCCTGGGCCAACTGCTCGACGACCTGTCGCCGGGCGGTTCCGCCCGGCACGTCTTTCGATTCGACTGCGGCCTCGATCGTGACGGCCTGCATCACGTCGGGTCCGAACGATGAACTGACCTCCTGGTACTCCGGCAGCGGGAGCTCCCAGAGCGGCACGTCCCTGGCCGCCGCCCGCCGCACCACCTTCCCCGCGAGCGCGTGCGCGTCGCGGAAAGGCACCCCTTTGCGGGTGAGGTAATCGGCCACCTCGGTCGCGGTGAGCCATCCGCGCTTCGCCGCGGCCTCCATCCGCTGTGGGATGAACTGGACCCCATCGAGGAAGACACGCATCGCCCGCACGCAACCGCGTGCGACGTCGAGGGCCTCGAAGGTGGCCGGCTTGTCTTCCTGCAGGTCACGATGGTAGCCCGCCGGCAGCCCCTTCAGCATCGCGAGCAGGGTCGTGAGGTTCCCCAGCACCCGCGCGGCCCGGCCCCGGATGAGCTCTGCCGGATCGGGGTTCTTCTTCTGCGGCATAAGGCTGCTGCCGGTGGACACCCGGTCGGCCAGGGTGGCGAACCCGAACTCCTCGGTCGACCAGAGGACGAGCTCGTCGGCCCAGCGCGAGAGGTGCGCGCACAGGAGGGCCACCGATGAGACCGCCTCGACCGCGAAATCCCGATCCCCGACCGCATCGATGCTGTTCTCGGTGATGCGGGTAAAGCCGAGCAGCGCCGCCACGCGGCGGCGGTCGACGGGGAACGAGATCCCGGCGATCGCCCCGGCCCCGAGCGGCAGCGCATCGGCGCGGGCATAGGTGTCGGCCAGGCGCGCCGTGTCGCGATCGAGCATCCAGACGTAGGCCAGCAGGTGGTGGGCCAGCCGCACCGGCTGCGCGTGCTGGAGATGGGTGAACCCCGGCAGGATGATATCGACCGCGCCGCTGGCGCGGTCGATGATGGTTGCCATGAGGCCACGGATCTCGCCGACGAGTGCGCCGATCTGTTCTTTGAGTGCCAAGCGGAAGGCCGTGGCCACCTGGTCGTTCCGGCTGCGCGCGGTGTGCAGCCGCCCGGCGGCGACCCCGATGCGGTCGTAGAGGGTGGCTTCGAGGAACGAGTGGACGTCTTCATGTTCGCCGACAACGGCGAGGCGTCCCGAGTCGAAGTCCGCCACGATGGCGCGAAGCCCGGCGATGACGGCCTCGGCGTCGCCGGCGGTTATCACCTGGGCCTCACCGAGCGCCGTGGCGTGGGCGATGCTGGCCAGCGCGTCCCAGCGCAGCAGGCGCCGGTCCACGTCGAACGACGACGTGAACGCGAGGAGCTGCGGGTCGAGCGGCTCGGTGAAGCGACCGCCCCACATCTTCCGGGACCCCTCTGCCGCCACGAGTGAGGGTTACTTCACGGGATGCCGCAGCCCTGCGCGGATGAGGCGCGGGTTGGTCGCCGCGAACACCCGCGACGGGAGCGCCCAGAGGTTGATGAAGCCTTCGGCGTCTTTCTGGTTGTACACCGCGTCCTTACCGAAGGTGGCCAGGTCGTGACGGTAGAGCGTGTTCGGCGACTGCCGGCCCACCGCGATGCAGGTGCCTTTGAACAGTTTCATCCGCACCGTCCCCGCCACCGTCTGCTGGGCGGCGGCCAGAAAGCCATCGAAGGCCCGGCGCAACGGCGAGAACCACTGGCCGTAATAGACGAGCTCGGCGTAGCGCGGGGCGATGAAGGAGGCGTAGTGCTGCGTCTCACGGTCGAGCGTGATGCTCTCGAGATCGCGGTGCGCCGCGGCGAGGATCGTGCCGCCCGGCGTCTCGTACACGCCCCGGCACTTGATCCCGACGAGGCGGTTCTCCACCATGTCCGTCCGGCCGACGCCGTGGGCCCCGCCCAGCTCGTTCAGCCGTCCCACGAGGGCGGCGGGCCCCATCGCCACGCCGTCGAGCGCCGTGGGGATGCCTTCCTCGAACGTGACCTCCACGTAGCAGGGCTCGTCGGGGGCCGCGGCCGGCGAGGTCGTGATTGCGAAGACGTCGTCCGGGGGCTCGGCCCACGGATCTTCCAGGATCCCGGCCTCGGCGCTGCGATGCCAGAGGTTCTGATCCACGCTATACGGCTTCTCGCGCGTGGCGGGGACCGGGATGCCGTGCGCGCTCGCGTACTCGATCTCCTCCTCGCGGGACTGGAGCGTCCACTCCCGCCAGGGCGCGATGATCGCCAGCTCCGGGGCCAGGGCTTTGTACGCGAGCTCGAAGCGGACCTGGTCGTTCCCCTTGCCCGTGCAGCCGTGGGCCAGCGCGTCGGCGCCCTCAGCCAGCGCGACCTCGACCTGGGCCTTGGCGATCGCCGGCCGCGCCAGCGCCGTGCCGAGGAGGTACTGCCCTTCGTAGACCGCGTTCGCCCGCAGGGCCGGGAAACAGTAGTCGGAGACGAACTCCTCCTTCGCGTCCACGACGACGGCGGCATCCGCGCCGCTGGCCAGCGCCTTCTGCCGGATCGCGGGGATGTCTTCAGGCTGGCCCACGTCCACGATCACCGCGATGACCTTCGAGCCGTAGTGCTCGCGGAGCCACGGGATGATAACGGAGGTGTCGAGCCCTCCGCTGTAGGCGAGCGCCACCTTCCTCACCATCGACGTCGACATCGGCACGCCCTCCCTGTTCAGCCTGCGGCCGCCGGCTGTACCACCGCGGCCAGCGCGCCGTCCAGGATGTCCACAGCCTGATCCACTTCCTGGTGTGTCACGATCAACGGCGGTGCGAATCGCAGCGTCTTCGGCTGTACGGCGTTCACAAGTAGCCCGCGATCACGGGCGGCTGTGATAACCTGTGCGGCGTCGACGCTGAGATCTACGGCCACCATCAGGCCTAGACCCCGCACGTCCGTGATCGCGGGCATCCGTTCCGTCAGCGCGCGCAGCCGCTCGACGAGATAACCGCCGATCTCCGCCGCTCGGGACACGAGGCCGTCGCGCTCGATGGTCTCCACGACGGCCAGTGCGGCGGCGCAGGCCAGCGGGTTCCCGCCGAACGTGGAGCCATGATCGCCAGGCTGGAACGCGGAGGCGACGGGCTCGGTGGCCAGCAACGCGCCGATCGGGACCCCGCCGCCCAGTCCTTTCGCCAGCGTCATGATGTCCGGGGTGATGCTGAAGTGCTCGTAGGCGAACCACCGCCCGGTGCGGCCCACGCCCGTCTGGACCTCGTCGAGGATCAAGAGCAACCCCTGCTCGTCGCAGACGCGCCGGACCATCGGAAGGTACGACGGCGAGGGGAAGCGGTAGCCCCCCTCTCCCTGCACGACCTCGAGCATGATGGCCGCGGTAGCGGGCGTGATCGCCGCGCGCAGCGCGTCGAGATCATCGAACGGCACGGGCACGAAGCCCGGCGGCAGCGGTGCAAACCCTTGATGGTACTTGGGCTGCGCCGTCGCGGCGAGGGTGCCCAGCGTGCGGCCGTGGAACGACTGCTGCGCGACCACGATCTCGAACCGGGCCACGTCCTTCCGGTGCCAGTACCGCCGCGCGAGCTTGATCGCCGCCTCGTTCGCCTCCGCGCCGCTGTTGCAGAAGAACGCGCGGTCGAGCGCGGAATGCTCGACGAGCCACCGGGCGAGGGCGGTCTGCTCGGGGATGACGTAGAGGTTGCTCACGTGCAGGAGCCGCGCGGCCTGCGCCCGGATCGCGGCGGTGAGGGCGGGGTGATTGTGCCCGAGCGCGCACACGGCGATGCCGGCGACGAAGTCCAGGTAGCGCCGGCCCTCGACGTCCGTGAGCCACACTCCCTGCCCGCCAGCGAAGGCCACCGGAGCCCGCCGGTAGGTGCTTATGAGATAGCGATCGCTCTGCTCCACCGCGGTCTGCGTGTCCATCCGCTGCTCCTTTCAGTCGGGGACGATCATCGTCCCCACGCCCTCCTGCGTGAACAGCTCGACCAGCAGCGCGTGCGGCAGGATCCCGCTCACGATGTGCGCCGTGGGGACGCCGCTGGCGATGGCATCTAGGCACGCCTGGACCTTGGGGATCATCCCGCGCGAGATCACGCCCTCGCGGATCAGCTCCGTGGCCTCACGCGCGCGCAGGATGGAGAGCAGCGACGCCGCGTCGTTCTGCCCGCGGTACACGCCCCGCACGTCGGTCATCAGGATGAACTTGCTCGCGCCCATCGCGGCGGCCAGCGCGCCGGCGGCGTGGTCGGCGTTCAGGTTGTAGGTCTCGCTCTCCGCGCCGATGCCGATGGAGGCGACCACCGGGATGTACCCGGCCTGGGAGAGGACCGTGACGAGCGAGGTGTCCACGGCGTCGATCTCCCCGACCTGGCCGAGCTCCGGGGCCAGCCGGTGCGCCTGGAAGACCCTGCCGTCCTTCCCGCTGATGCCGACCGCGGACCCGCCGGCCTTGCTGATCAGCGAGACCAGCGCCTTGTTCGCGCGGCCGGCCAGGACCATCTCGACGACCTCCATCGTGTCCTCGTCCGTCACGCGCAGACCGTTCACGAACCGGCTCTTCTTACCCAGCCGCTCGAGCAACCGGGTGATCTCGGGGCCGCCGCCGTGAACAACCACGGGATGCACGCCCGCACCCTTCAGGAGAACGAGGTCGCCGACGACCGTGCCCTGGTCGTCGGCGGACATCACGCTGCCGCCGAACTTGACGACGACGGTCTTGCCCTTCCAGGCGTTGACGTACTGCAGCGCCCGGGCGAGCGAGCCCCCGAGATCGATCGCGTCGTGTGTCTGGAGCGCCATCTCAATCCCTCACGTCATGTAGCCCGCGTTGATCTTGACGTAGCCCTCGTTGAGGTCGCACGTCCACCCCATGGCCGCCCCGTCGCCGAGGTGCAGGTCGACCGCGATCTCGTACTCCGAACGCGCCATCGCCTCCGCCGCGCGCGGCAACTCACCGGGGAGGCCCTGCCCGCCGCGGACGACCGGCACGCCGGCGATCGAGATCTCGGCCAGGTCCGGGACGACCGAGGCCCCGGAGCGTCCGGCCGCGGCAAGGATGCGGCCCCAGTTGGGCTCCCGGCCGTAGATCGCGGTCTTCACGAGCGGTGAGGTCATCACGGCATGCATCACCCGTCGCGCATCCGCCGGGGTCCGGGCGCCTCGCACCGCGATGGTGATGAGCTTCGTGGCGCCCTCCCCGTCCTTGACCACGAGCTTCGCCAGGTCCGTGGCCACCGCGGTGAGCGCCGCGGTGAAGGCGGCGAAGTCCTCATCCTCTTCGA
>MENB01000189.1:22097-28450 GCA_001768125.1 Armatimonadetes bacterium RBG_19FT_COMBO_69_19 | reverse complement strand
CCACGGAGATGGCGTTGAAGGAGCGGTCGACGGCCTGCCGCAGCGCGCGCCGCAGCACGGGCGCCGGGACGGCCGCGTCCGTCGTAAGGAAGCCCAGCGTCGTCGCCATGTCGGGGTGGATCATCCCCGCCCCTTTGGCCATCCCGCCGATGGTCACGGTGGTGCCTTTGATCTGGAGACGCATGGCCGAGGTCTTGGCAAATGCGTCCGTGGTAAGGATGGCCGCGGCGGCAGATGCGCCGTCCGCGCTCAGCGCGGCCGGCAACATGGGGATGCCGCCGCGCAGTGCATCCATCGGCAGCGGGATCCCGATCACCCCCGTGCTCGCCACGAGAACGAACTCCTCGGCGATGCCGAGTGCCTGAGCGGTGAGCGAGCCCATCTCGCGGGCATCGGCCATCCCCTGGCCACCGGTGCAGGCATTCGCGTTCCCGCTGTTCACGATGATGGCCTGCGCGGCGCCGGACTGGATCTTCTCCTGGCTCACCAGCACCGGGGCCGCCTTGACCAGGTTGGTCGTGAACACCCCGGCCGCCGAGGCGAGCGAGTCGGAAACGATCAAGGCGAGGTCCGGCCGCGAGGCCTTGATGCCGCAGTGCATCCCGGCGGCGCGGAAGCCCTTCGCCGCGGTGATCCCGCCCTCCACGCGCTGGAATGAGTCCTGCTCGAGCATCGTCGCCACGTCTGTGCCTCCGTGATGATCTAGGGGTACAGCCCCGGGGAGCGCAGGCCCAACTCCTCGGGCAGACCGAGCATGACGTTCATGTTCTGGATCGCCTGGCCGCTTGCGCCCTTGACCAGGTTGTCGAGCGCGGCCATCGCGATCGCCGTCCGGGTGCGCGGATCCACGCGCACGGCGACGTCGCAGAAGTTGG
Source organism: Armatimonadetes bacterium RBG_19FT_COMBO_69_19 (assembly GCA_001768125.1). Taxonomy (GTDB): domain Bacteria; phylum Sysuimicrobiota; class Sysuimicrobiia; order Sysuimicrobiales; family Kaftiobacteriaceae; genus Kaftiobacterium. Next base: position 27,575 of record MENB01000189.1, on the reverse strand, counting down.
AGCCGCTGGTGGCCTTCGTCTGCGGCAGGCCGTCGGTGAGCACGCGCACGAACGGCTCGGTCGCATACGCTTCCTGCAGGATCGCCGTGCCCTGCTCCGTGGTCAGGCCGTCCTTGACCGGCAGGTACGCCGTGACGAGGATGCCGCGGGTCATCGGGATGAGATGCGGGGTGAACGTGACCGCCACCGGCGCCTCCAGGAGCGCGGACAGCTCCTGCTCGATCTCCGGCGTGTGGCGGTGCCCGGCCACGTTGTAGGGCCGGACGTTCTCGTTGACCTCGGCGAAGTGTGTGCCGGGCGTTGCCGTCCGCCCCGCCCCGGAGACCCCCGACTTTGCGTCGACGATGATACCGGACGACGCGACCATCCCCGACTGCAGTAGCGGCAGGACGGCCAGCAGCGCCGCGGTCGGGTAGCAGCCCGGGTTGCCGGTGATGCGCGCACGGCGGATCTGCGCGCGGTGGAACTCGGTCAGCCCGTAGGCGGATGCCTCCAGGAGATCGGGGCAGGCGTGCGGCGTCTTGTACCAGCGCTCGTAGACCAGCGGGTCCCAGAAGCGGAAGTCGGCCCCCAGGTCAACGACCCGGGCATGCGGCACGATTGACGGCGCCAGCGCCATCGCCTTGCCGTTGGGCAGCGCGATGAAGACCACATCCGAGTCGCGGGCGATGCGCTCTACGTCCGTGGGCGCGGTGACGGCATCGGTAAAGCCCCGCAGGTTCGGATAGAGCTCGGCCATCGCCTCTCCCGCGCGTGTCTCCGCGGTGAGGTGGACGAGCTCGACCTCGCGGTGCCCGGCCAGCAGGCGGACCAGCTCGCCGCCACCGTACCCCGACGCGCCGATGATGCTGACCCGGACCGCCACGGACACCTCCGTTCCGCCTTCGCGGGGGATGTGCGCATAATCATACCTCAGTCTTGAATAAAGATGCAAGCCGGTGGGAGCCGGGCATGCGAGAGCTACTCGAGCGGCCTGCCGGCGAGGGGCTCTACCGACACGAGCGCGGGGTCAATGGTCAAGACCCTGGCGACCGCACGGGCGGTGTCGAGCGAAGTCAGGCAGGGGATGCGGCGCTCCAGGGCACGCCGCCGCAACTGGAAACCGTCACGGGATGGGTCGCCCCCGCGCGTGGGAGTGTTGACGACGAGCCCGATGGGCTCGGCGGAGAACGCATCCTGCGCGCTGACGTCGGTAACCTCGAGCCCCGCCGAGCGCAGCAAGGACGCGGTCTCCGAGGTGGCGAGTAGCCGGAAGCCCGCCCGCGCGAAGAGACCGAACACCTCGGGGGCCTGCGCCTTGTCACGGTCCGCGATGGAGGCGAGCACCGAGCGCTCGCGCACCACGATGCCCGCGGCGGTGATGGCCTTGAACATCGCCGAGCCGGGATCGGCGTCGATCCCCATCACCTCGCCCGTGGACTTCATCTCCGGCCCCAGTGCCGCCTCGGCGCGGCCGAGTTTCTCCATCGAAAACACCGGCGCTTTGACGGCGACGCGCGGGGGCGCGGCCAGGCGGTGGATCCCCGGGAACCCGAGGTCGGCAAGCGCGTCGCCCAGCATGACGCGGGTCGCGATCTGGACGAGCGGTACACCGACCGCCTTGCTGACGAACGGCACGGTCCGGCTGCTGCGCAGATTTGCCTCGAGGACGTACAGCCGGGTCCCGTCGTAGACGTACTGGACGTTGAGGAAGCCGCGCACGTGGAGCGCCCGGGCGAGCAGCGCCGCGATCTCGACGGCGCGCTCTTCGACCGCTTCGGGAACGGTCTGGGCGGGGAACACCGCGATGCTGTCGCCCGAGTGCACGCCGGCCCGCTCGACGTGCTCCATGATCCCCGGGATGAGCACCGAGGTGCCGTCGGTGACGGCGTCGATCTCGAGCTCCATCCCCGCCACGTAGCGATCCATCAACACCGGATGCCCTGGTGCCGCGCGCAGCGCGGTCGCCGAAGCCGTCACGGCGTCATCCTCCGTCTCCGCCACTTCCATCCCTCGTCCCCCCAGTACATATGAGGGGCGGACGAGCACGGGGAGGCCGAGCCGGCGGACGAGCGCACGTACCTCCTCCACCGAGGTGACGGCGCCGCCCTCGGGGCAGTGGATGTCGAGCGTGCCCAGCAGCGCGTAGAACTTCTCACGGTCCTCCGAGATGTCGAGCGACGCCACCGTCGTCCCCAGGATCGCGACCCCGGCCTCCTCGAGCGGTCCGGCGAGATTGATCGCGGTCTGCCCGCCGAACTGCACCAGCACGCCCGTCGGCCGCTCGCGCTCGACGACGTGCAGGACGTCTTCCAGCGTGAGCGGCTCGAAGTACAAGCGGTCCGAGATGTCGAAATCGGTGCTGACGGTCTCTGGATTGTTGTTGACGATGACTGCCTCGCGGCCCGCTTCCCGCAAGGCCCTCACGGCGTGCACCGTCGAGTAGTCGAACTCGATGCCCTGCCCGATGCGGATCGGTCCCGACCCGAGGACCAGCACGCGGGGACGAGCGGATGTGGGCACCTCGTCCTCGGTTTCATACGTCGAGTAGAAGTACGGCGTCTGTGCGGGGAACTCGCCGGCGCAGGTGTCGACCACTTTGAACACGGGGCGCACCCCGGCCTCGAGCCGGCGGGCGCGCACGGCGTCCTCGCGCTCGCCCATGGCGGAGGCGATGGCGGCGTCGGACAGGCCGAGGCGCTTCGCTTCCCAGAGCGACGTCTCGCCCCGGGCGAGGGCACCCTCGCAGGCCACGATCTCCTCCACCCGACCGATGAAGTAGGGGTCGATGTGCGTTCGCCCGGCGACGTGGGCAACGTCCATCCTCCGGCGCAGGGCCTCGGCCACAGCGAAGAGACGCAGATCGCTCGGCTCGGCCAGCAGCCGGTCCAGCTCGCCGTCGGTCCACGAAGCGGCCTCGGGAAGCACGAGCCCCACCGAGGGACCATCGAGTGAGCGCAGCGCCTTCAACAACGCCTCGGGGAAGGTCCGGCCGATCGCCATGACCTCGCCCGTGGACTTCATCTGCGTCCCCAGGCGGCGGTCCATCTGGGGGAACTTGTCGAACGGCCAGCGGGGGATCTTCACGACGACGTAGTCGAGCGCGGGCTCGAAGGCCGAGGTGGTCGCGCCGGTGACGCGGTTGCGGATCTCATCCAGGCGCAGCCCGACGGCGATCTTCGCAGCGGCGCGCGCGATGGGATAGCCGGTGGCCTTGCTGGCCAGCGCGGAGGAGCGGGAGACGCGCGGATTCACCTCGATGACGTAGTAGTCCCCCCCGTTCGGATCGAGGGCAAACTGGATGTTGCAGCCGCCGGCGATGCCCAGTCCCTCGATGATGCGCAGCGCCGCGGTGCGGAGACGCTGGTAGTCGGTGTCGGAAAGCGTCTGGGACGGCGCCACGACGATGCTGTCGCCGGTATGCACACCCATCGGATCGATGTTCTCCATGTTGCAGACGGTGATCGCCGTCCCGCTCGCGTCGCGCATCACCTCGTACTCGATCTCCTTCCAGCCGAGCACGCACCGCTCCACGAGCACCTGCCGGATCGGGCTGCTCTGCAGCCCGCCCCGCGCGACCTCGGCCAGCTCCCGGGCGTGGGCGGCGATGCCCCCGCCGGTGCCCCCGAGGGTGAAGGCGGGCCGGACGGCGACTGGATAGCCGATCGCCTCGGCGGCCAGCAGCGAGGCCTCGACGGTCGTGGCAGTGCGGCCGGGCGGAACAGGCTGCGCGAGGCGAAGCATCGCCTCGCGGAACATCTCGCGGTCCTCGGCGTTGCGGATCGCCTCGATCGGGGTCCCGAGCAGCTCGACGCCGCAGCGCGCCAGCACCCCGTCCTCCGAGAGGGCCAGGGCCAAGTTGAGACCGGTCTGGCCGCCCAGCGTCGCCAGCAGTCCGTCGGGTCGCTCGCGTTCGATGATCCGCGCCACGAAATGGGGCAGCAGCGGCTCGACGTAGACGCGGTCGGCGACTTCGACGTCGGTCATGATCGTCGCGGGGTTGCTGTTGACCAGGACGACCTCGATGCCTTCTTCGGAGAGCGCACGGCACGCCTGGGTGCCCGAGTAGTCGAACTCGGCGGCCTGCCCGATGATGATGGGCCCCGAGCCGACGACGAGCACCTTGCGCAGGTCAGCGCGCCGCGGCATGGGCTCCTTCGCCGATCATCTCCACGAACCGGTCGTACAGCCCCTCGGCATCGCTCGGACCCGGACGGCCCTCGGGGTGGAACTGAACGGAGAACGCGGGGATGCCGGCATGACGGAGACCTTCAACCGTGCCGTCGTTGAGGTTCACGTGGGTGACCTCGACCCCGGTGGGCAGCGCCGGCTCCACCGCATAGCCATGGTTCTGGGTGGTGATCATCACCCGCCCGGTCGCGGTCTCCTGGACCGGCTGGTTGCTCCCGCGGTGGCCAAACTTCATCTTATAGGTGCGTCCGCCCAGGGCCAGGGCGAGGAGTTGATGGCCGAGGCAGATGCCCATCACCGGATAGGCCCCGAGCAGGTCACGGACGGTGGCGATCGTCGTCGCCAGGACCGCGGGATCCCCCGGGCCGTTGGAGAGGAGCACGCCCGCCGGACGCATTGCGTCGACTTCGGCGCGGTTCGCCGTGTGAGGCAGCAGCACCACCTCGCAGCCCCGCCGCCGCAGGGCGTGCACGATGCCCGCCTTCACCCCGCAGTCGATGATCGCGACGCGGGGCCCTGCTCCAGGCAGGACGCAGGGTGCCTTGCACGCCACCTCGCCGACGAGGTCGCGCATCTCGGTGGGAAGAACGGCCGCAGCGCGCTCCACGGCGGCGCGCGAGGCATCGTCCACGATGACCCCCCGCTTGAGCCCGTGGGTCCTCAGGTGGAGGACCAGGCGGCGCGTGTCCACCTCTGCCAGAGCGCTCACCCCATGCTCGCGGAGGAATCCATCCAGGTCTCCGTGGCTCCGGCGGACGATGAACCCAGATACGTGCGGCCCGGGGGCCTCCCAGGCCTCGGGGCTGAACCCGTAGTTCCCGATGAGGGGATAGGCCATGGTGACGATCTGGCCGCGGTAGCTGGGGTCGCTGAGGACCTCCTGGTACCCGGTCATGCTCGTGGTGAAGACGACCTCACCGGCGGCCTCGGCCCGGGCCCCGATGCGGATCCCGGGGAAGATCGCCCCGTCTTCGAGTACGAGGAACGCGCTCATGAAAAATGGAGCCCATCGACGTGGGCTCCAGGTGGATACGGCTGTCCTGCGCGCGCCATGGTCCCTCCCGGGGTACCATTAATGGTCGCGAGATCGCTGGCTTCTCCGCGGATTATATACGCCGCAGGGTGAGTTCGTAAAGTACCATCGCGACCGCCGCCATCCCCGCGGTCTCGGTGCGCAGGATCAGCGGTCCCAGGCTTACCGGGACGGCCCCCCGCCCCACCGCCTCTGCCACCTCGCTGTCGTCGAATCCACCCTCGGGCCCGACGAGTAGGGCCACGCGGCGGGGAGCGCGGGCCTCCCGCAGGGCC
>MENB01000189.1:19080-22087 GCA_001768125.1 Armatimonadetes bacterium RBG_19FT_COMBO_69_19 | reverse complement strand
TGCGGCTGCGCTCCCCTTCCCAGAGCAGCAACACGAGCTCGGCGTCCGCGAGGCGATCGAGCGCGGCGGGGAACGCCACCGGGTCCAGGACGGCGGGCACGTCGGCACGGCGGCTTTGCTTGGCGGCTTCGACCGCGATGCGACGCCACCGATCGGCGCGCCCCCGGCTCTCGGCGACGGCGCGCTTCGTCAAGACCGGGATGAACTCGCGGACGCCGAGTTCGGTGCCCATCCGGATCACGTCGTCCATCTTCGCGCCCTTGGGCACGCCCTGGACCAGGATGACGTCGATCGGTACCGTGACGCCCGCGCGCGTCTCGACGACCTCGCCCTGCGCCTCATGTGGATCGACCAAGGTGAGCCGGACGACGTGCTCGCGTCCGGAGCCGTCAACGACGACCACCTGCTCTCCGGGTTTCAGGCGCAGCACCACGGCGAGGTGGTGGGCCTCGTGGTCCCGCAGGGTGATGCGGCCGCCCTGGACCGCCCCCTCTGCTGCGAAGAATCGCCGCATCGGCTAACCGGGGGCGCCCAGGACGACGCAGCGCCACTCACCGCTGCGCATCGTGTCCATAACGGTGAACCCCGCGCCCCGGGCCACCGCCTCCACCTCGTGCACGCGGTCCTCGATGACCCCCGAAGCCGCGAGCGATCCGCCCGGGCGCAGACGCGGCCGGGCCTGCGGGAGGAAGTCCAGGTGCACGTCGGCGATCAGGTTCGCCATGATGAGGTGCGCCTGCGCCTCGACGCCGCGCAGCAGGTCACCTTCCTCGACCGTGACCCGATCGGCCACGCGGTTGTAGGCGACGTTGTGCCGCGCCACCTCGACCGCGACGGGATCGTTGTCGCGTGCCAGGACGCGCGCGGCGCCCAGCTTCGCCGCCGCAATAGCGAGAATGCCGGATCCCGTCCCGACATCGAATACGGTCTCGCCGCCTTGCAGGCGGCGGCTCGACAACATCAGGCACATCTGCGTGGAGGGATGCAATCCACTGCCGAACGCCATGCCCGGGTCGAGCTCGATGACCACGCTTCCGTTCGGCGGTGCCGTGTGATCCCACGTCGGGGTGATCCATAATCGCCCGACGGCGAACGGCCTGAAGTGGATCTTCCAGGCGTGCGCCCACCCCTCGTCCTCGATCTCCTGGGATTCCACCGTGGCGGGACCGGCATCCAACCCGAATCGGCTCAGGCCGCGGACGCGGGCTTCGATCGCGGACAGGGTGACCGGCGTCGCCGGCCCCACGGGCAGGTAGCCTCGGAGCTTCACGTGGCCGGAGGGCGCGGCCTCTTCCGCCACGCCCCCGCTGCGGCATTCCAGCAGGATGTTGGCGATCGCCTCCACCGCGGGCGGCGCCGTGGTGACCGTGATCTCGAGCCACCTCACTGGAGGAGGTCTTTGACCTTGTCGGAGAGCTTCTTGCGAACCGGCTTGATCTGCTCGCCGCGCAGCTTCGCGAACTGCAGCAGGGCTTTGCGCTCTTCCTGGGAGAGATCCGTGGGCACGCGGACGTCAAGCCGGACGTGAAGGTTCCCCCGCCCGCCGCGCGGGTGGGGCATCCCCTTGCCCTTGACCGTGAGCGTCGAGCCCGGCTGGACACCGGCAGGCACGGGGTGGGGAACCGGGCCGTCCAGCGTCGGGATCTCCACCTCATCGCCCAGCGCCGCCTGCGCGATGGAGAGCGGCACGGTGGTGTAGAGATCCCGCCCGCGCCGCTCGAAGACCGGGTGCGGGCGGACGTGCACGAAAACGTACAGGTCGCCCAGCTCGCCGCCGCGCGCGCCGCTCTCGCCTTCGCCGGCCAGGCGCAGCCGCATGCCGGTATCAACGCCTGGGGGAACCTTCACCGAAAGGCTGCGCGCGAGCTCGGCCCGGCCGCTGCCGCCACAGTTCCGGCAGGGGTTTCGGATCACCTTGCCGGTCCCGCCGCAGGTGCTGCACGTGCCGATCTGGGTGAACGAACCGAAGACGGTGCGCTGCGAGTAGCGCACCTCGCCCGCTCCCCGGCAGGTGGAGCAGGTCTCGGGAGCGGACCCGCGCTCCGCGCCCGTTCCGAAGCAGGACGGGCAGGTGTCCGCCCGCGTGATCTCGATGCTCTTCTCGACGCCCGAGGCCGCTTCTTCGAGGGTGAGCGCCAGATCGTAGCGGAGGTCGGCGCCGCGCTCCGGGGCGTCGCGGGCTACCCGACGGCGCCCGCCGAAGAACATGTCGAAGATGTCCTCGAACGGGCCGAAGCCCCCCTCGCGCAGGTCGGCGCCGAACGGCTGCACCGTCCCGAACCGATCGTACTGCGCGCGGCGCTCGGGATCGCTCAGCACCTGGTAGGCTTCGTTGATCTCCTTGAAGCGCTCGTCAGCCTGGGGGTCGCCCTGCTTTACGTCCGGATGATGCTCCCGGGCGAGACGGCGGAAGGCCTGCTTGATCTCATCCTGGGACGCGGTGCGCTCCACACCCAGGGCGGCGTAGTAGTCTCGCATCACTCAGGAAGACTCGCCGAGGATTTCGCTGAGACTGAGGGCGAGGTAGCGGACCAGCGAGATGGCCCGGCCGTACTGCATCCGCGTGGGGCCCACGATGCCGAGCGCGCCCACCGGCCGGCCCTGCATCCGGTACGGGGCGGCGACCACGCTCGTCCCGCGCAACTCTTCATGACGGTGCTCGCTCCCGATCGTGACCCAGACCTCCCGCTCGGAGGTGGCCCGGAGCAGATCCGTGACCACGTCCTCATCCTCGAGGGCCGAGAGCACCGGCCCGGCCGCGCGCGCGTCCTGAAACTCGGGTTGCTTCAGGATGTTGGCCGCGCCCTCGATGTACACGCGGCGGTCGGCCGCGGCCCGGAGCCGTTCCTGCAGCCAGTCCAGGATCTCCCGCAGGATGCGCTGCTGCCCGGCGGCCTCGTCGACGAGCCGCGCGAGCAGGTCTTCGGTGATCTCCTGGAGCGGATAACCCTGCAGGGTGTGGCTGACGAGGCGCGACAGGCGGTCGAGGGTCTCCGGTTCGAGGGGC
>MENB01000189.1:16400-18969 GCA_001768125.1 Armatimonadetes bacterium RBG_19FT_COMBO_69_19 | reverse complement strand
AGGCGTACTCGGTGACCGAGGCCAGGGCGTGCGCGACCGCCTCGGCAAGCCGCTCGCGCTCCTCGTGCTCGGTCAGGAAGCGGCGCAGCCGCGTGCGCTCCGGAGGGCTCGGCTGCTCTTCTCGGAGCAGCAGGTCCACGTACAGGCGGTACCCGAGATCGGTGGGGACCCGGCCGGCGGAGGTGTGCGGATGCATGAGAAAGCCGAGCTCCTCCAGGGCCGACATCTCGTTGCGGATCGTGGCCGCGCTCACCCGCGCGCGGAGGCGCTGGGCGATCCGCTCCGATCCCACGGGCTCGGCCTCGTGGACGTAGGTGTGGATCACCGCTTTGAGGATCTCCTGCTTGCGCGCGTCCAGGTCGAGCACGGGCCTCACCTCTTAGCACTCAGGTGCGCGGAGTGCTAACGGCCTTGCGGTTTACGATACCACCCGGATTTTTCGGGTGTCAACGCACGACGGCCCCCCGCCTCCGTACCATGCCCCAGGCCACGGCGAGTTCGTCCACACGCAGGAGGCGCGCCAGCAGCAGGTAGCTCGCCGCGCCCGCCGCTCCTCCCGCGAGCAGCTGAGCGACCGCCGCGGGACCCACGGCCCCGGCGGAGGCGGCCATGATCCCCCCGCTCACGATCGCCGCACACCCCGCCCGCAGCAGCGTCGAGCCCACGCGCCGCCCTTCCACGCCCTGCAGGCGCCGGCCCAGGAGGTACAGGAGGGCGCCGGCGTTGGCCGTCGCCACGATGGAGGTCGCCAGCGCGATGCCGGTGGCCCCCCAGACGCGCATGAGGAGGTAGTCCAGCGCCGCGTTGAGCGCGATCATCCCCACCCCGATGCGCACCGGGGTGACCATGTCGTGCAGCGCATAGTACGCGCGCGTGAGCACGTAGTACGCCGCGATCGCCGGCAGCCCGAGGGCATACGCGGCCATCGCGGAAGCCACGGCGCTGGTCGCCCTGCCCGTGAACAGCCCGCGCTCGAACAGCACGCGGATGAGCGGCTCGCGCAGCGCGATGGCGAAACCTGCCACGGGCAGGATGATGGCCAGCAGCGTGCGCAGGGCGAGCATCGCCGTCGCGCGCACCTCACCGCGCGCGTCCACGGCGGCATGCGCCGAGAGCAGCGGAAAGATCGCGGTAGCGATCGAGACGGCGAAGATCCCCGCCGGAGCCTGTACGACCTCGTAGGCGTAGTCGAGTACGGCCACGGCGTTTGTACCCGCCGTGGCCGGGACGAAAGACGCGAAGAACCGGCCGACGTACGCGTTGATCTCGACCACGGCGAGCCCGAGCATGGCGGGCACGGCGAGGCGGCCGAGAGCCGTGATCGCCGGATGGCGGAGGTCCGGGCGGCCGAAGCGCAGCCCGCGGCGCCGCGCCTGCGGCAGCTGCACGAGGAACTGCGCCGCGGTGCCGAGGATCCAGCTCACGGCGAGGCCCGTGATCCCGTAGCGCACCCCGAGGACGAGCGTGCCCGCGATGATCACGACGTTGAAGACGAGCGGCGCGAGCGCCGGGACCGTGAACGACTGGTGGGCCTGCAGGAACCCCGTGACGTAGACGGAGAGGGCCAGGAACACCATCGCGACGAAGATGATGCGGGTCAGGTGCACCGCGAGCTCGATCAGTCCGGGCGAGGCGGCGAACCCCGGGGCGGCGAGGGGCACGATGAGCGGCGCGATCAGCTGCCCGGCCGCCGCCATGGCGAGGCCCAGGAGCAGAACGATCGTGAACAGGTTGGCCGACACCGCGCGTGCTTCGTCCTGTTCGCCGCGGGCCAGGTAGCGCGTGATCGTGGGGATGAAGACGATGCTGAGCGTCCCCCCGAGCAGCAGCCGCTGCACGAAGAACGGCACGTAGTAGGCGATGACGTACGCGGCTTTCGCGTCCGTCGCGCCGAAGAGCGCGGCCGCGACGATCTCGCGGAGGAGGCCGAGCACGCGGCTGGCCACCGTGGCCGCCGCCATCAGCGTCGCGGCGCGCGCCAGGCCGCCGGCGGCGGAGGGCGCTGGCTTGTCCGCGTCTGCGCCCTGTGCTAGGATAGCGGGCGGTTTCCCTTTCATCATCTCAGGAGGTCCATGGTGGCCAAGCGGTCCAAGTCAGGGTTGAAGCACAAGCGCCACGCGGAGAAGCGCCGGCAGCAGAACCAGGCGGTGGCCTCCAGGCTGAAGACGCTGGCGAAGCAGGCCACAACGCCCGAGGCGCTCAAGGAAGCGATCGCGGCGCTGGACAAGGCGGCGGGGTCGGGCATCGTCCACAAGAACACCGCCGCGCGCCGGAAGTCACGCCTGGTGGCGCGGCTGCGCCGTACTCCCGGCGCCGCCTGATCGATCAGGACCGGCCTCCCACCGCCTGGGGCGCGGGGAGGCTGAGGGAGGCGATCAGCGTCTCCAGCGCCAGGCGCGGATGGCCCGTGCTCTTGATCGCCCGGTCGGCCTCCTCGAGACGCGCAAAGATGGCGGGGAAGGCCGGCGGCGGGAAGTTGTCCACCTGCTCCATGATCTTCCGCGCGACGAACGGCGGCACGCCGAGCGCCTCCTGAATCACCCCGATCGGCTTCTTGCGCGCCCGCAGG
>MENB01000189.1:15226-16392 GCA_001768125.1 Armatimonadetes bacterium RBG_19FT_COMBO_69_19 | reverse complement strand
CCGCGCCACCATGAACAGCACGTACGGGGGTGCCTCCTCCCGGAGGATGTCCGCGAGCGCGCGCAGGGCCTCGCCCGCGCGGCGTGCCCCGATCGCATCCACCATCATGAAGATCGTGCTCTCGGAGAGACGGCTAACCGCGGCCTCGACGTCCTGGCGCGTGATGCGGTCCAGGCTTTCCACATAGGCGAAGAGCTTCTCCAGCTCGAGGGACAGCTGGCGCAATCCCGGGCCGACGAGCGCGATCAGGGCTTCCACCGCATCCGGATCGATGCGGCGACCCTCCTTCCGGACGCGCTCGTTGATCCACGCGGGCAGCTGGCGGATCGTGAGGCGCGGGAACTCCTGGATCTCCCCCGCCTTGCGGATGGTCGTGTAGAGCTTGCGCCGGCGGTCCAGTGACGCCGTGACGAGGATGAGCGCCGACGGCGGCGCGCCGCGCTCCAGGTAGGCGGCGAGGCGCTCCTGATCGGGGGCCTTCCACAGGTCCGCGTCCTTCACCACCACGGCGCGGCGCTGCCCGAAGAACGGGAGGGTGTCGACGAGCGTGATGAGATCGATCATGGCAATCTCATCCGCCCGGACGACGTCGAGGTTGAGGTCGCGCTCTGCCGGAGGGACCAGACGATCGAGGAGTCCGGCGAGGGCCTGATCGGCCAGGAGGTCTTCCTCACCGAGGAGCAGATAGACGTGCGTCTTGGGGTCGGCCATCGGTCAGTGGCGCACGGTGCGGACCGTGATCCGCCGCCCGTCGCTCTGGATGAGGACCGCGCCGTCGCGATCGGTGCGGTACACCTGGGCGCCCCACTCCTCCAGCACATCCAGCGTCCGGCGGTGGGGATGCCCGAAGGGATTCATGGCGCCGACGGAGATGACCGCGACGGCGGGCCGCACGGCGTCGACGAAGGCCTCCGTCGTCCCGGTGTCGCTCCCGTGATGGGCGACCTTGAGGATGGCGCTGCGCACGTCATCCCCCAGGTCCAGCAGCTGCGATTCGTTCAGCGCCTCCATGTCCCCCGTGAACAGCACGCCGACGTGATGGTAGATCGCTCGCACGACGACCGAGTTGAGGTTGACGTCTGAACCCGACCCGGCGATGAGCGGCTCCTGGGGCAGCAGCACGGCGAGGCGCAGCCCATCGCCGAGATCCAGCCGCATGCCGCGCC
>MENB01000189.1:13536-15210 GCA_001768125.1 Armatimonadetes bacterium RBG_19FT_COMBO_69_19 | reverse complement strand
GATGCCGCGCGCGGCGACGAGCTCGCGGATGCGCGCGTAGGACGGCGCCTGATGCGGAAGACCGCTGTCCAGCACCAGGCCCACCCTGAAGTTCTGCAGGACGGCAACGAGTCCTCCGGCATGGTCTTCGTGGGCGTGGGAGAGGATGACCACGTCGATCCGCCGCACCCCTAGACGCCGCAGGACCGGCACCACGCGCCGGACGCCCACGTCGTAGCCGGTGAGGTGCCCCTCGACCTCCCCTCCCCCGTCGATGAGCACCGTCTGCCCCGACGGCGCGCGGAGCAGGATCGCATCTCCCTGGCCCACGTCCAGGACCCTGATCGAGAGGAGTCTGGGTCCTGCGCCCTGGAGTACCTGCGCCCAGATCAGCACCGAGAGCAGGACGAGCACGGCCCCGATCGCGGCAGGGCGGCGGAGGGCGAGCCGCCCGCGCAGCACCTCGACGAGCGCGATGAGGACGAGGTAGGAGATGGCGATGCCCGCGAGCGACGGGGGGAACACGGGGATCGCCGCCCCGGGGAGGGCCGCGAAGAACCGCGCTAGGATGTGGATGAGGTCGAGAAGGGGCCCGAGCGGTCGCACCGCGAGGGCGGCCACAGACGGGAGCATCAGGCCGAGCGTCGCAGCGGCAAAACCGACCGGCACGAGGACGCCGACAAGCGGGACGACAAAGAGGTTGGCGGCGAACGCCGCCAACGACACCTGCTGGAAGTGGAAAGCGAGGATGGGCATGACCGACACCTGCGCCGCCACGCTCATCGCGATGAGTGAGGCGGCCGGGCGCGGGAGACGGCCGACCAGGGGCCGGACGGCGGGGGCGACGTAGACGAGGGCCCAGGTCGCCACGAACGACAGCTGGAACCCCACGTCGAACAGCAGGAACGGCGAGGACGCCAGCAGCACCACCGCCGCGAGGGCCAGCGCCGCGAAGACGTCGTAGACCCTCCCGCCCGCCAGCGCGATTGCGGCCACGACGCCCATGACCGCGGCGCGCGCCACGGATGGCGCCCAGCCGGTCATGAGCGCGAAAACCACCACCGCGAGCGAGGCCGCGGTCGACGTCAGCAGCGGCGGCGACCGCAGGAGGCGCGCCAGCCACACGACCATCCCCATGACGAGGGCCACCTGCGTACCGGACACGACCAGCACGTGCAGCAGGCCCGCCCGGGTGAAGGCGTCTTTGGTCCCGGGCGCCAGGGCGCCGTCATCGCCGAGGAGGAGGCTCATGAGCAGGGCGCCGCGCGGTCCCGGCAGCCCCGCGGCGAAGACGCCGCCGATGCGGGCGCGGAGCGCGAAGATCGCGGCGAGCACGGGATGGCCACGGCCGCGCGCGACGACGCGCACGGTGTCGCCCCGCCGCAGGGCGAGCGTCGCGCGGATCCCCTGGGCGGCCAGGTGGTCGCGATAGGCGAACTCGCCGGGATTCCCCGGCTCCGGCGGCCGGACGAGCCGGCCGCTCACCCGGATCCGGTCGCCGTAACGCACGTCCTGCTCACCGCGCGCACTGATCAGGACGCGGCCGGCGGCCGGGCGCGTCCCCTCGCGGGTCTGCAGGGTGTCCGCGCCGACGACGACCCGCACGCGCCCCGGTCTCCGTAGCGGAGGTTGCACCACCATGCCCGTGAGCACGACGCGGCGTCCATCGAGTTCGAGGAATGGATCGTGCGGGGG
>MENB01000189.1:13105-13482 GCA_001768125.1 Armatimonadetes bacterium RBG_19FT_COMBO_69_19 | reverse complement strand
TGTGAAGAGCCAGAAGAGCGGCGGCGGTCGCGACCGCGACCGCCGCCAGCATGAGCCAGCCGTCGATGGCCACGGGCAGCGTCCTCGAGGCGGCGATGCCCGCGGCAAACGCCCAGGCGATCCAGACAATCGGCCGAAACACAGGCGGTCCTCCCGCCGTCACTGTGACGGGAGGACCGCCTAAGCGCTATGCCGTTGATGAGTCAACCGTGAGGCTGGTCAGGCCTTCGCGGCCACCTGCTCGCTGACGCGCGAGGCGAACTGTTCGAGGGGCATCGGGCCGAGGTCCCCCGCGGCGCGGCTGCGCACCGATACCTGCGCGCTGCCCGCCTCCTTGTCCCCCACGACGAGCATGTACGGCACGTGTTCCACCTCCC
>MENB01000189.1:5898-13065 GCA_001768125.1 Armatimonadetes bacterium RBG_19FT_COMBO_69_19 | reverse complement strand
CTGGGTGGCGAGGTGCTCTCGCCCCTGCCGCGCGTACATCAGATGGCGCTCCGCGATGGGCAGCACGCGCGCCTGCTCCGGCGCGAGCCACAGCGGGAAGTCCCCCACGTAGTACTCGATGAGGAACGCCATCATTCGCTCCATGGTGCTGAGGATCGCGCGATGGATCATCACCGGCGTGTGCGCCTTCCCGTCTTCACCGATGTACTCGATCGCGAAGCGCTGCGGCAGCAAGAAGTCGAGCTGGACCGTGGAGAGCGTATCCTCCTTCCCGGTCGCCGTGCGGATTTGCACGTCGAGCTTGGGGCCGTAGAAGGCCGCCTCCCCGACGACCGGCGTGTAGTCCAGCCCGAGATCGTCGAGGACCTCGTGCAGCACCCGCTCCGCCGTCGCCCAGAGCTGCTCATCCGGGAAGTAGCTCGCCTTGTCGCCCGGGTCATGCAACGAGAGGTTGTACTTATAGTCCGTGATCTTCAGGTCGCGGTACACCTCCTGGATGAGGTGCACGACGCCGGCGAACTCGTCCTTGATCTGGTCCGGCCGGCAGAAGATGTGCGCGTCGTTCAGCGTCATCGAGCGCACGCGGTGGAGCCCCGTGAGCGTCCCGGACCGTTCGTACCGGTACATGCGGCCGAGCTCGGCGATCCGCACCGGCAGGTCGCGGTAGGAGTGCTGGTCCTGCTTATAGATCATGATGTGGTGCGGACAGTTCATCGGCTTGAGCACGAGCTGCTCATGGTCGACTTCCATCGGCGGGTACATGTTCTCCCGGAAATGCTCCCAGTGCCCGGAGATCTTGTACAGCGTCGAGGAGGCCAGATCGGGCGCGTAGACGTGCTCGTAGCCGTGGCGCTGCTCCACGTCGATGATGTACTGCTCGAGGATGCGCCGGACCGTGGCGCCGCGGGGCAGCCAGAGCGGCAGGCCCTGCCCGACCTCCTCCGCGAACGCAAAGAGCTTCAGGTCGCGGCCGAGCCGGCGGTGATCGCGGCGTTTCGCCTCCTCGAGCATGTGGACGAAGTCGTCCAGCTGCTCCTGCCGGGGGAACGTGATGCCGTAAATGCGGGAGAGCATCTCGCGGTGCTCATCCCCCCGCCAGTACGCGCCGCCCGTGCTGAGCAGCTTGATCGCCTTGATCAGCCCTGTGCGCGGCAGGTGCGGACCCCGGCACATATCCATGAACCCGTTCTGGCGATAGAAGGACACCCGCTGATCGGGGATGTCCTGGCGCAGCAACTCCACCTTGTACTTCTCGCCCGTCTGCTCGTACATCCGGATCGCCTCGTCGCGGGGGATCTCCACCCGCTCGATGGGCTGGTCCTGCTTCGCCAGCTCGCGCATGCGCGCCTCGATCCGTTCCAGGTCTTCCGGTGTGAACGGACGGCCGATGTCGATGTCGTAGTAGAAGCCCTGCTCGATCGGCGGGCCGATGGCGAGCTTCGCCTCGGGGAACAGCTCCTTCACGGCCTGGGCCATGAGGTGCGCCGAGGAATGCCAGTAGACCTCGCGGCCTTCCGGCTGATCGAACGTGAGCAGCTCGACCTGCGCGTCCTCCTCGAGCTTCGCCCCGAGGTCGCGCGCGGCGCCGTTCACCTTCGCGGCCACCGCGTCCCGCGCGCCCGCGTCCATCGCCACCTGCGCCAGGGACACGCCGCGGTCGTACTCCTTCCGGCTGCCGTTGGGCAGTGTCACGCTGATCCGGGCCATGGCTGCCTCCTCATTGCCTCCGTTAAAACGAAACGCGCCCTCGTCCACTCTGGGACGGGGCGCACCCGCGGTTCCACCCTGATTCTGCCGCGACGCACCTCGCGGCAACGCTCGGCCTCCATCACGGGGAGGATCCCGGCCGGCCCTACTGCGATTCGGGCGGCAGCTCCGAGGGGGTCTTCAGCCAGTCGGTCGGGGGAGGTTCACACCGTGCCCTCCCCTCTCTCGGCGACCGATCACCGGCCTACTCGGCCTCGTCATCGCCTGTTAGCCGACAGTATAGCCGCCGTGGACACGTCCTGTCAATTCCCGCGGGAATCCTCAAGAAATCTGCGTGAACCCAATCGGTGCAGGGGCCGCATGATGCGACGAGAACGCGAGACAGGGGGTCACGTCCATGCGGTCGGCGGCTGCTCGAGGATCACGGTCACGGGTCCGTCGTTGTGGATCTCGACGGACATCTCGGCCCGGAACCGGCCCGTGGAGACCGGGACGCCGAGGGCCCGCAGGCGGTCGTTGAACACCTGATACAGAGCTTCCGCACGTTCGGGAGGGGCGGCATCCAGGAAGCTGGGTCGCCGCCCCTTCTCCGTGCTCCCGTACAGCGTGAATTGGGAGACGGAGAGCACCTCGCCTCCGACGTCCAGGATGGAACGGTTCAGCTTCCCTGCGTCGTCGTCGAAGACGCGCAGGTTGGCGATCTTCTCCGCGAGCGCCACGGCCTCGGCCTCAGTGTCGCGCGCATGGACGCCGAGGAGCACGACGTATCCCAGACCGATCCGGCCGACGGTCTCCTCCCCCACGCGGACGCTGCCCTCGGAGACTCGCTGCACGACGGCTCGCATCCGTCTACGCCGCCTCCGGACGCTCGAGGAGGTCGATGACGAGGGCCGCGGACCAGGAGAAATCTCCGCCGCCCACGGCCTGCCCGGTGTGCGCGTGGAAGTATTCGCTGAAGCCCGACCGCCGCACGAGATCGAGGGTCTGGGCGGACAGATCGGCCGCCGCCCGCTGCAGACCCACAGCCTGGAGCCCGCGGACGAGCATCCAATTCATGTTCACCCAGGCGGGGCCGCGCCAGTACTTGACGGGATCGAATCCTGCCTGATCGGGCGGCGTCGACGGCAGCGGCACGCAGCCGCGGCTGCGCTCTTGATAGCGGGTGAGGATGCGCGAGGCCCGGTCACGGTCGACGAGGCCGCCGTAGATCGCGATCGTCCCAGCCAGCGTGTCCACAGGCATCGGGCGGCCCGCCCGGAGGTCCCAGTCGCGGAAAAGGATCGCCCGTTCATCCCACAAGGTCTCGTGGTAGGCGTCCCGGAATGCGCGCAGCCGCTCCTCAGCGACAGCCGGGGGCCGCCCGATGAACATAGCGATGCGGTTCAGATCGAGCGCCGAGCGGTACCAGGCGGCGTTGAAGAGGGCGTCGTACACCGCGAACGGCGTGCGGGGGAGGTAGGCGCGCAGGTCGTACCGCAGCGAGGCGAACAGCTCGACGAGGTACATGTACAGATCGTAGTCCTTGCCGGTCGGGCGCGCCGAGGGATCGACGATGGTCGTATCGACCCGCCGGTAGGGCCGCGACGGTTGATACCCCTGTCCGGTCGCGAAATCCCAGCGGGGGCTGTTGTCGAGCCCGCTCTCCCAGGGATGCACGACGACGATGAGCGGGCTGCCTCCCGTCGTACGGTGGCGTGGGAAGTAGAGGAGCGCCTCGAGCAGCGCATCGTAGATCCTGGTCCACCACTCGCGCCGGGCGCGCTCGTCGGGTGCAAGCATCCCCACGTGGTAGACGGCGGTGGCGAGTACCGGGGGCTGGGAGATGCCGCTCGTGAGTTCGCCGCGCCTGCGCACGGGGACATCCGGCCACCACTCCGGCCCCGGAGCGTAGTTCGTGACCTCGGGGTTGTACCGGATGTGCGGCACCATCCCGTTGGTCCACTGCCCGAGGAGCAGCGTGTCGATCTCCCGGACGGCGCGGGGCCAGTCCAGATGGGCCCAGCCGAGGGCCGCAAACGCGCTGTCCCAGTTCCACTGGTGGGGATACAGGCGTGGGCTCGGCTTCGTGTAGGCGCCGCCGACGTCGTTGGCGCGGAGCACCTGCTCGGCCCGGAGGTGTAGCTCGCGGTCAGAGGTCATCACGACACCGCGATGGCCTGACCGGTCGCCGGATCCATCAGGCGAACGCGGGCGGGATCGAAGCGCAGCCACACCGCCCGTCCGGGCTCGGCGGCGAACTCGGGGGGCACCGTGACCTTCACGATGTCGGCGCCCACCTGCGCGGTGAGTAGTTGGTGCGAGCCGATCGGCTCGAGCACGCTCACCTGGGCGGGCACGGCGGCCGGGACGGCCGAGAATTCGACGGCGATGTGCTCGGGGCGGATGCCGATCGTGACCTGCGCGGGCGTGCCGCCCGCGGGATGCGCCCTGGGCGGGAGCGCCAGGACGGTACCCGCCACCTCGACGCGGAGTGACCCATCCGCGCCCGCCACCGTCCCGCTGAGGAAGTTCATCGGCGGGCTACCGATGAAACTGCCCACGAACCGGTTCGCCGGCGTGTCGTAGATCACGGACGGCGTGGCGCACTGGATGATCTCCCCCTCCTTCATCACCGCGATGCGGTCGCCCAGGCTGAGCGCTTCGACCTGGTCGTGCGTCACGTACACCGTGGTCGCGCGCAGCTCCCGGTGCAGCCGCTTGAGCTCCGCCCGCATGTGCAGGCGCAGCAGGGCGTCGAGGTTGCTGAGGGGCTCATCCATCAACAGCACGTCGGGGCGCATCACGATCGCCCGGGCCACCGCCACCCGCTGGCGCTGCCCGCCCGAGAGCTGAGCGGGGTAGCGGTCGAGAAGGTTCCGGATCTGCAGTAGGTCCGCGACCTCGTGGGCACGGGTGCGCTGATCACCGGGCGGCACCCCGCGCATGCGCAGGCCGAAGACGATGTTGTCGAACACACGCATGTGCGGGAAGACCGCGTACGACTGGAACACCATCGCGATGCCGCGCTTGCCGGGCGCCAGCAGGGTCACGTCGCGCCCGCCGATGAGAATCCGGCCGCGATCGAGCGTCTCGAGCCCCGCCAGGGCCCGCAGCGTCGTCGTCTTGCCGCAGCCCGACGGCCCCAGGAGGACGAGGAACTCCCCATCGGGGATGTGCACGCTCAGGTCGTTGATCGCGACGACCTTCCCGTAGGTCTTGCGCAGGCTCCGCAGCTCGATCTCCGCCATGATCTGCTCCCCCGTCTACCGCACCGTGACGCCCCACAGCGTCAGCAAGTAGCGCCGGATGAGAAAGATGATGATGAGGGCCGGGACGATCATGAAGAACCCGCCGGCGAACCGGAAGTGGAGCGGCGCGCCCGCGCCGATCACCGAGTCGACGATCAGCGCCGGCAGCGTGCGGTGGTTCAGGGTCAGGATCGTCGCCGCGAAGACCTCGTTCCACGAGAGCACGAAGGTGAAGATCCCCGCCGCGGCCAGCCCCGGCAGCGCCATCGGCAGCGTCACCCGGAGGAACGCCTGGGCGCGGCTGCTCCCGAGGGTCATCGCGGCCTCCTCGAGCTCGTACGAGATGCCGACGAACACGCTGGTCACGATGACGGTGACGAATGGGATGGAGAGGGCCGTGTGCACGAGGGCCACGCCCAGCAGCGTGTCGTACAGATGCCAGCGGATGAACGCCACGGCGAGCGGGATGGAGAGCACAGTGGCCGGGAACATCTTCGTGGCGAGGATCGCCAGCTGCAGGCTGTCCCGGCCGCGGAAGCGGAACCGGGCCAGCGCGTAACTCGCCGGCGCCGCGATCGCAAAGGCCAGGCCGATGGTGAGGACCGCCACGAACACGCTGTTGAGTGTAGACTGCCACACGCCCGTGAAGCGCAGGAAGAAGCGCATCGTCTCCAGCGTGAACTGCTCCGGCCAGAGAGGGCGCGGCCACTGGTACAGGACGTCGCGCGGGGTGAAGGCGGCGATGGAGATGAGCAGCAGCGGTACGGCGACCCAGGCGCTGATCACGAGCGCGGCACTGTAGATCCCCAGGCGCCGCAGCGTCATGCGCGGCCTTCCCCGGGGCGGAGGAAGCGCAGGTACAGCCAGGTGATGCTGCCCGAGAACAGGAGGATCAGGACCGCGTAGGCGCTCGCGACGTTCGGGCTGCGGTACAGCGAGTACCAGAAGTAGGCTTCGCCGGCGAGCACGGGGATCTGCCGGCCGGCGAGGATGACCACGGTCGCGAACAACTGGAAGGCCAGGATGGTGCGGATAATCAGCGCCGTCTGCAGGCTCGGCCCCAGCAGCGGCAGGATGACGTGACGGAGCGTCTGCCAGCGCCCGGCCCCGAAGACGCTGGCCGTCTCGGCGTAGTCCTTCGGGATCAGCTGCAGACCCGCGAGCAGGATGACCATCACGATCGCCGTGGCGCGCCACACTTCGGTGAGGACGACCGCGCCCAGCAGCCAGTCCGGCCGCTCGACCGAGAGGAAGATCGCGGGGACCTCGATCAGCCCGAGCTTCTGGAGGACCGCGTTGAGGTAGCCACGCTCGGTGAAGATGGACAGCCAGATGAGACCCGCCGCCAGGTCGGAGATGCCGATCGGCACCGCGGTGAGATAGAGGAAGGCGGAGTGCCCTCGGAACCGCGTGTTCACCAACAACGCGATGGCCAGCCCGAGCATCACCTGCAGGGGCACGGCCAGCGCGGTGATCGTCAGCGTGTACCGGATGGCCTGGCGGAAGTAGAGGTCGCCGCTCATCCGCCTGAAGTGACTGAGCGTGAACGCCCCCGACTGCGGATCCGTTACGGCAAGCCAGATTGCCTGGACCATTGGATAGATGAAGAACAGTCCGAGAAAGACGAACGCGGGCAGGACGAGGACGTAGGGCGTCCAGTTCACCCGCGGTCGCGGGCGATCCAGGACCAGGTCTGCCTCGGCGACGACCATCGGCTCCGGGAAGGGACCGGTCCCCGGGGGAGACCCTCCCCCGGGGAGACCGGCCTCACGTCAGTTCAGGCTAGTCCGGCCTGCAAGGCCGCTGGGCCGGATCCGGCGGCGCGCACGGCGCGTTCATGGCGCGGTACAACTCCTCCAGCTTGGCGCCCTGCTCGGTGAGCACCCGCTGGATGTCCTCGCCCCGCACGGCGATCCGGGTGAACGTGTCGACGTAGATCGGCACGAACTCACCCGTGCGGGCTCCCAGCCCGACGGGCAGCAATGCCGTCCGCGCATCGCGGGCGCCGGACTGAGCGGACACACCGTCCGCGATCACCTTGAGCGCGCCCGCCGGGACCGTCCGCCCCGCCTCAGGGGAAACCGGGAAGAAACCCACGCCCTGCAGCGTCGTCACCTGCGTCGACGGGCGGGTCAGGTACTCGATCAGTCGCGCGCCCAGCTCCGGATTCGGAGCCGTCTTGGGGATGGCCAGGCCGACGACGACCGAGACAAACGATCGGCCCCTGGGCCCG
>MENB01000189.1:5545-5887 GCA_001768125.1 Armatimonadetes bacterium RBG_19FT_COMBO_69_19 | reverse complement strand
CAGCACCACGAAGTCGTTGGGCCGCTCGCGGAGCGCCGGGATGATGCGGGCCACGTGGTCCCAGGCCACCAACACCTCCCCGCGCAGCAGCGGCTCGCTCATGAACTCGTAGGTGAAGGATGACGGATGCGTGACGCCCCACAGCCGGCGGAGGTAGCGCCACATTTCCACCGCCTCGGGCGACTTGAACCGCTTCACCTGGGCGCCGGTGAAGGACGGATAGATGTACCCGTGCAGGAAGCGCCCGTACAGACCCCGCGGCCCGACCGGGAAGCCGACGCGGCGCTGGCCCGTGCCCCGGCGGATGTTCTCACCCCACTCCAACAGGTCGTCATAGGTCAT
>MENB01000189.1:4274-5532 GCA_001768125.1 Armatimonadetes bacterium RBG_19FT_COMBO_69_19 | reverse complement strand
CGCCCGCTCGGGAAGAAGCGCATCGCGTCCTTGTGGGCGACGATAAGGTAGGTGGCCTGCATCCAGGGGACGAACGCAGTGGCGTTCTCCATCTTGGCCGCCGCCAGGAAGTCCTTGAAGAAGGTGCGGTCCCTCCGGGCGTCGAGCTGTCGCTGGGTCTCCGCCATGTCGCGCAGCACGCTGTTGGCCAGGAACACCGGGAAGATGCCATGCAGCGTTCCGGTGACGTCGATGGTGCCGCGGCCCGCCTTCGCCTCGGCGAGGAGGCGGTCGACGTACGGCCCCTCGTTCTCGGTGACGAACCGCACGTTGACGCCGGTCTCACGGGTGAAGCCCGCGAGCAGTGTGTTGCGGGCCCATTCCTGCTCCTCGACCGGCGTGAACTGGTTCGAGGTGAATACGATCTCCTGGGCCGGGGCCGAACTGCTCACGCCCGCGCCCACGAGCAGCGTGAACACGCAGAGGACTGCGGCGAGCCGAACGATCCGCATTACTCACCTCCGGGATGGTGTCCTGCCTCGCGTGGTGCTTCTCCATTTCGCCGGAGGCCGCAGGACCGCCTTCGCCCCGGACGAAAGAGGACCCCATTCCAGGTGGTACAGGAGGCGCGCCCATGTCCTCCCGCCTCTCCCTTTTCGCCGCCGCTCTGCTCGCCGCCGTCGCAGCATCCGCCATCACGCTGGTCCTCTTCCGGCCGGCGGCATCTCAGCAGCGGGTCATCCGCACCCAGGCCGTCGAGATCATCGACGGCGCCGGACAGGTCCGGATCACGCTCGATGCCTTCGGGGGCAAACCGGCCGTGTGGCTGTACGATGGCAGCCGCCAGCGGCGGCTCGCACTGACGATCAGCGCCCAGGGCGTCCCTGAGGTGGCGCTGTACGATGGGCACGGGCAGCCGAGGATGCTCATCCGGGTCGGTGCCGAACGTGCCGCCGAGCTGCGGGTGACCGACGCGCTGGGTCGGCCCCGGATCGGTCTGTGGGTCGACTACCGAGATGACCCAGGCATCTGGATGTTCGACGGATTAGCCAGGCCCAGGATCGGGTTAAAGGTGAGTGCAGGCGAGCCACGCCTGTGGCTGTTTGACCATCCAACGGGACAGGTGACGTTCGCTGCACCGTAGGCGCCCGTCCCGGATCCGAAGGTGCGTGCGATGAAGCTGGACGGGATCCACCACATCACCGCCATCACCGGGGACGCGCGGAGGAATCTGGATTTCTACACCCGGGTACTCGGGCTGCGTCTCGTCAAGAAGACC
>MENB01000189.1:4182-4265 GCA_001768125.1 Armatimonadetes bacterium RBG_19FT_COMBO_69_19 | reverse complement strand
GAAGGGGGCAGCCCCGGCTCGGATCTCACCTTCTTCGAGTATCCGGGCGCGCGGCGCGGCCGGCTCGGCGCGGGGATGATCTA
>MENB01000189.1:3500-4165 GCA_001768125.1 Armatimonadetes bacterium RBG_19FT_COMBO_69_19 | reverse complement strand
TGGCCTCACCCGACGCGCTGCGCTTCTGGAAGCAGCGCCTGCGCGGCGAAGGCGTTACGCCGTCGGGCGATGATCGGCGCCTGACCTTCGCGGATCCAGAGGGCCTCGGTCTGGAGATCGCGGTGACCGAGACCGAAGACGAACCACTCGTCGCGCTCCACCCGGAGATTCCCCTGGAGCACGCCCTCCAGGGCTTCGACGGCGTGCACGCCTATAGCGCCGATCCGGACGCGAGCCGCAGCTTCCTCGAGGAGACCCTCGGCTTCACGCGGGCGCACGAAGGGAGTTATGTCGCACGGGGTAGCCACCGCGGCTCATCCTACAAGTACGACGAGGCCAACCGCGCGGGCATCCCCGGCGCAGGCACGGTTCACCACGTGGCGTGGGCCTCGCCCATGGAAGAGCACGAGGCCTGGCGGCAGCGCGTGCTGGAAGGGGGCGGCTCTCCCACCCCGGTCATCGATCGCTTCTACTTCCGCTCGATCTATTTCCGGGAGCCAAGCGGCATCCTGTTCGAGATCGCGACCCTGGGCCCTGGTTTCGCCGCGGACGAACCGCTCGAGCACCTGGGCGAACGCCTCTCACTCCCACCCAAGTTCGAACCGCTGCGCGAGGAGCTGGAGAAAGCGCTGACCCCGCTGCCGAATCCGAGGGAAGGACGGGTC
>MENB01000189.1:1243-3481 GCA_001768125.1 Armatimonadetes bacterium RBG_19FT_COMBO_69_19 | reverse complement strand
CCAAGACCTTGCTCATCTCATCCTTGGTGTACGCCCGCATGGTCACCGTGCGCACGTTTCCCTGCGCGCCGATGGCGATGGCGAAGCGGCTCGCCGCGGCATCGTCTGGCGCCTCGAGCACCGTCACGACGTCGTAGCTTCCCATCGTCCACCAGATGTGCCGGATGGACACACCGAGCTTTTGCGCCACCCCGCTTGCGGCTTCGTAGCGCTTCACGGTGTCCTTGGCGTTGCGCGCTCCCTCGTCCGTCCAGGTCAACAGCGACACATAACCCGGCATCTGATCCGCCTCCCCGTCGTGGGATTGTGGCTGGGACTTCCGCCCCGGGTGCCAAACACCTTTCGGTGGGTACGGGCATGGGGTTATCGTTGAGGCATGCCACCGCTCAGCGCCAGGAAGCGAGCCGGCCTCCCGAAAAGCGCCTTTGCCTATGTCGACGCTGAGGGCCGGAGGCGACTGCCGATCAACGATGAGGCGCACGTGCGGAATGCACTTGCCCGGTTCAACCAGGTCGCCTTTGAGACTGATGCGGCACGGCAGCGCGCGCGCAACCGGCTCCTGAACGCGGCGAAGAAGCACGGCATTCTCCCCATCGGCTTCATCACCGGCCAGCTGCAATCGGAGCGGAAGAACGCCCCCGCGGCGCCGCTCCCCAAAGGGTTCGTCACCCTGCTCATGACCGACATCGAGAACTCCACACGCCTGCTCCACCGGTTGGGTCGCCGTTATCGCGACCTGTTGAAAAACGTCCGGGGCATCGTGCGGGCGGCGGTATTGAGGGCAGGCGGTCGCGAAATCGACGTCCGCGCCGACGAGTGCTTCGCCGTCTTCAAGGGCGCCGGCACAGCTGTCGAGGCCGCCGTGGCCATTCAGCGTGCGCTCGGCGAACGGGCCTGGCCGGATGATCTCAACGTCCGGGTCCGCGCCGGCATCCACAGCGGCCGTCCAACCCTCACGGACCTCGGGTACATCGGTCTGACCGTCCACACCGTGGCTCGCGTCTGCGCGGCCGCCCGTGGGGGCCAGATCGTTATCTCCGGCGATACCAAGGCAGCCCTCAAGGGATCGGCTCCGACCAGCGTCCGTCTCAAGAGCCTCGGCCGATACCGGTTGCCCGGGATCCCTAAGGCCGTCGCGCTCTTCCAGATCGAGGCGAGCGGACTGCCCTCGAGGTTCCCACCGCCCCGGACGAGGGCGGCTCCTCAGCTGGATCCATGATTCATCGCGACCACGCCTACCCTCCACTCGGAAGGCAGACCAGCGCGTCCACGCCGCGCTCGAATGCGCCCTGCGGCCATGGAATCTCCAGGGCTTTCCAGCTTCGTCCTCCATCGGCCGTTCGGAATACTCCATGGTTGTTCGCCGCGTAGAAGACCCCGTGCTCATCCGGATTGGTGGCGAAGCGGCTCGCAATGGTCCCCTGGCCGCCCGGCACTCCTGCCATCGCTGGTTCGAACTGACGCCGCGCGGTCTTGCGGTAGATATACGCCTCGGCTCTGCGGGGACTGTACGCAACATACGGTCCGGATGCGGCTGACACGATCACCGTATCCGGATCTCCAGGATCGACCGCGACGCCTACCAAGTATCGATGTCGCAGTCCGTCGACGAAGCGCGACCAGCTCTCGCCGGCATCGTCGCTCTCAAAGTACCCGTCGCCTGCCGCGGAATACACTCGGCCCGGCGCCAGTGCGCTCGTTGCTGCCGTGTGGGTGTCGATCGGCCCGCCGCGTACGCGGTCAATCCATGTCCGTCCACCGTCGAGCGTGCGAACGAGCGCTCCGGCTTCGATCGCCACGAACACCCTTCCGGGGACAGCGGGATCGGCCTCGATCCATCTCACGTGGTGGGTCTCGGGGCGGGGCGGGAATGCCCACGATTCAGACGAGGGCAGCGCCCGCAGCCCTGACAGCTCGGTACACGTTTCTCCGCCATTCTCGGAGCGAAAGATTGCGCTTGGCTCGGTTCCGGCATACACGACACCATGGTCGGCTGAACTCACCGCCACGGCTGTGACTTCCTCGTGCGCGATCCCTCCGCCGACGCGATCCCATCGTCGGCCGGCGTCGTCGCTGCGCCACAACCCGTGGCCCCAGGTCCCGCTGTAGATGCGGCCTGGATGTTCACGATCGATGGCAAGCGACTCAGGTGACTCTCCCTGCAGATGCTCTTCGACCGACCACTTCGAGGTATACCGGGCGATCAGCAACGCCGACGCAGTAGCGATAACAAGCATG
>MENB01000189.1:968-1223 GCA_001768125.1 Armatimonadetes bacterium RBG_19FT_COMBO_69_19 | reverse complement strand
CCTCTACATCAATCAGCTCTTGGGGAGGTCCGTTGGGCGCCTCAGGGCTTGGGATTGTCGGGAGGCTTGGGCTTGGGATTGCCGGGAGGCTTGGGTTTGGGATTGGCGGGCGGGTTGGGACCCTCGGGCGGGCCCGCGGTCGGCGGGTTACTAGGAGGCGCCGCCCCTTGACCATCGCGGGCACCCGTACTGTCCTCCGTTCCAGTTTCCGTGACCACGCAGCGACCCGTCGCCGGATCGATGCGACCAGACGAG
>MENB01000189.1:0-719 GCA_001768125.1 Armatimonadetes bacterium RBG_19FT_COMBO_69_19 | reverse complement strand
CCAAGCGAGAGCTGCCAGCTGCCGTCAGGCCGGGCGGATGTCGAGGTCGCCAGGAGTGGAGTCCAGGCGCTCCCCGTTGGCGATTCGACTCGCGCCGAGAGCAATCCCATGACGTGGAACGCTGGCCGAGTCCGGCCCCGCACGGTGATGTGCTCAATCCACTGCTCGCCGGCGACAACCTCAGCGGACGGGGAGGCATTGATAGGCTGTGGGGTCTGGCCGAAGACCGGGACAGGGGCAACGGCCGATGCCTCGCTGGAGCGGTTTCCCTTCCGCAACCGGGTGGAGACATGAATGAGGCTGCCCTGGTCCTTGAAACTGATGGGGTGCATGCCGACATATGTGCCGGGGGCCTGTGCCGACTCACGCATCGGGATGCTCCGCGGTGAGCCCTTGATGGTGAGGGAGGCTTGGCCCGCGGGCGCGCCGGCCATGACGACCGTGAGGTAATCGCCCGGCTTGAGTCCCGCCGCCGAGTTGACCGTCACCGAGGTGATCAGCCCGCGTGGTGGACTGACCACGAATGCCCACTCGACGCGGGTCGCATTGCCCGCTCGGTCTCGGACCACCGCCTGCACGCGGACAGGCCCGGGCCGGAATGGGCCTGCCGGCGTATATGCCGCGAACGCATCCGTGATGGCCGTCCTGCTGGTGACGTCCTGGCCGTTGATCACGAGCTTGACCTTGTTCGGGTCGACGGAAGACTCCCCGTCGTAGAA
>MENB01000188.1:850-7750 GCA_001768125.1 Armatimonadetes bacterium RBG_19FT_COMBO_69_19 | reverse complement strand
GGAAAACACGAAGGGCCTCGACCAGATCGAGGCCCTTCGGTCTACCGTGCTCGCTGCCCTAGTTGAGGACTCGTACGCTGCCCTTGCCTCGGAAGGCCTTGCCGTCGTTCGTCTTCCCTTCCAGCACGCCCTCCGTGTCCCCAACCTTCAGGGTGAACTGCTCGCGGTCCACGTGCACGACGATGTCCACGTACCCGTCGCCATTCACATCGTCATACGACGCCATGGCCTGGCCATTCTTCTTGATCACCACCGGCGCGCCCGCGAAGGTGACCGTGGTGGGATCCACATCGGCCACGTTGAACTCTTCCGAGCCGAGGATCGCGACAGGGAGCGTGCCCTTGGCCTTGAGGTTGATGGTGTTGGGATTGCCGCCCGGCGTGATGTCGATCGCGACCTCGATGATCTGCTCCGCCTGCCCGAAGATGAAGAGCCCGAAGGCGACCGGAGCGCGCCCGGAGATGGACAGGGACGTGACGGTGAACGTGGTCGTGTTGATCACGGAGACGTTGTGGCTACCCCAGTTGGCCACGTACGCCTTCGAGCCATCCGGCGCGAACTGCAGCCCATAGGGATTCATGCCGACCGACACGTTCCGGACGAACGCCCCGGTCTCCGCGTTCACGACGGAGACGTTGGCACTGCCGTAGTTGCTCGTGTACACCCACTTACCATCGGGACTCACGGCCACGCCCTGCGGAGTCACGGCGCCCGTCAGCGTCACGAAGGTCGCTGCGAAGGAAGCGGCGTCGATGATCGCCAGCTGACCCAAGCTCGGAAGGGCGACGTAGAACGTCGTCCCTGCCGGATGGACGGCCACCCCGAACCCCTGTCCCATGGATACCTGCCTGATCAGCGCGTAGGTGGCAAGGTCCAAGACCCGGACGCCGAACCGATTGGCCACGTATAGATGGCCCCTCGCCACGTTGATGGCCGCACCGGAGGACATGCTTCCCGACATCACCGCCGTGCGGCCGAAGGTCGTCGTGTCAAAGGCCGACGTGCCGCCCGTGGACGAGTTGTGCGTAACGAACACGGGCGAGCCCGAAGGGTGCACGGCGACCCCGAAGGCGAGCGCCGGAGCGGCGATGGACTGGGCAACCTTCGTCGCCAAGTCTACCTTGAAGAAGTTGCCGTTGCCGAAGTTCGACGCATAGAGCGTCTTGCCGTCAGGGCTCAGTGCCACACCCCACGGCAGCGCGGAACCCGGAAGCGTGATCGTATCGGTTTCGGCACCGCTGGCCAGGTCAAGGACGGAGATGGTGCCGGTGTTGGAGTTCGTGATGTAGGCGAACGGCGCGGCCGCCGCAGCGACCGCGGGGACAACGACACACAGCGCCACCAGCGTCGTCAGCCGGACATGGCGCAGCATATGAAATTCCCCCAGAGGATGAGTTCATAGAAGGCCCGGAAGAAGCCCTTCCATGCCTCATCCCCAGGTATGCCCCGGGAGCAACAAGTTTAGGCGCGCAGAAAAAGCGTCAGGCGGCCCCGTTGGGGGCCTGGGCGAATCGTTCGAAGATCAGCGCAACATGCTTGACATGTTGGACGAAGTCGTCCAGGCGGATGTTCTCATTCGGCGCGTGGTTGTTGCTGTGGGCGTAGCCGGCTCCCGTGCCCACCGTGGGGATCCCAAACTGGGCCGTCAGTTCGTGCATCGGGCCGGTCGCGGCCATGAGGGGCGACACCACGGGGTCGCGGCCGTAGATCTCCTTTACGGTCTGCTGTACCACCCGGGAGAGCACGGAATCCACCGGCGTCCGGGCCGGGTGCTCCGCCCCCACCAGGCGGACCTCGATGTCGGCGAATCCGTGCTGGGCGAAGTGCGTGCGCAGCTTCTGGAGGATGTCGTCCGGCCGCTGGTTGGGGACCAGACGGAAGTCGAGCTTGGCGATGGCTTTCGCCGGGAGCACGGTCTTGGAGCCCGGTCCTGTGTAACCTGACCCGAAGCCGCAGATCGTGCAGGTCGGCTGGTAGAGATTGCGCTTGATCAGCTGCAGCCCGGACACCCCGAGGAGGAACTGGTCGAGCCCGAGGTCCCGCCGCCGGAGGTCGTCGTCGCGCTGCGCGGCGATGCGGCGGAGGTGTTCCATCTCCTCCGCCGTCGGCTCCACGACGTCGTCGTAGAAGCCCTCGATGAGGATGGTCTCCTGGCGATCTTTGAGGGTCCCCAGCGCCCAGACCATCCGCCAGGCCGGGTTGGGGACGATCGTCGCCTGACTGCTGTGCACGTCGCGGTTCGCGCCGCGGGCTTCGAGCTCGACGTAGAGGATCCCCTTGGCGCCCATGTAGAGGCCAGGGTTCTCCTGGATGTCTTTGCCTCCGGCCTCCCAGATGCACCCGTCCGCCTGGATGAGGTCCCGGTGCTGGCGCACGAACTGGTGGAGATGGGCAGAGGAGACCTCCTCCTCGCCTTCCACGACGAATTTCAGGCTCAGCGGCAGATGTCCCCGGGTCCGCAGCCACGCCTCCACGGCGCACAGCCGGGCCACGAGGTTCCCTTTGTTGTCGGCGGCGCCGCGCGCGTACAGTTTGCCGTCGCGGATCTCCGCGCCGAACGGCGGCGACTCCCACAGCTCGAGCGGCTCGGGGGGCTGCACATCGTAGTGGTTGTAGATGAGCAGCGTGGGGGCGCCGTTGCCCACCGTCCCGTAGACGACGGGGGCGCCGTCGGTGGCGTGCAGCTCCGGCCGCACCCCGACCTCCTCCATGAGCTGGGCGACCATCCGGGCGGTCTCGGGGATGCCAACGTTCTGGGCGGCGATGCTGGGCTGGCGACACAGCCACTGAACGCGTTCGATGAAGCGGGGCCGGTGCTCGTCGATGTAGGCGAAGATGTCCTGCATGTCGCCAGAAGATTACTCGGAGGGCGGCGGCCCTTCCTGCAGGCCGGCGGCCTGCGCCACGTAGCCGACGAACGCGCCCTCCGGCTGGGCGCCGACGAACTCCGTGGTCTCATTGACGATGATCTTCGGCACCGCATAGACGTTGTAGCGTTCGGCCATGTCGGGGAACTCACTGGCCTCGACGATGTCGGTGCGGACCCTCGGGCTGGCGATGGCGAGGAGCGCGGCCATCCTGGCCGCGCGCGGACAGTGTGGTCAGGTGGGGGTGACGAAGACCTGGATGTGCGCGTCCTCCTGGAGCTTCCCGAGGACGTCTTTCGAGCCCTCCGCCAGCGCGGGCGATCCCTTCGAGACGTCGATGATCAGCTCGAGCAATGTGGCGAACTCGTAGCCGGCCGGCATCCCGTAGAACCGCACGCCGTAGTCTTCCGCGCCGATGACGGCCGTGGCCGGCGTGCGGGTGATCCCGAAGCGCTGGGCGACCTCGGGCTCCGCGATGAGGCTGTGCAGATTGAGCTGGATCTTCGGCGAGAGGCCGGCGACCTCGGTGAGGATCTGCTTCGTGTACTCGGCGATCTCCGCGTCCTGCCCCGGGAGGGTAAGGCCACCGGTGCTCGGGGCGAAAAACTCGAGCGTCACGTCGTGCGAGAGCTCCTGCTCGAAGCGCTTGCGGACGAAGGCCGCATCCTGGTCGTTGAGGAACGGCATATGTACTATCTAACCATGGACGAAGAGCGCGCATTCCCGCACGATATCGCCGTGCTGACCCACCTGCGGGGGTACCCCGAGGAGCTGCGCCGGTACTCGAACCTCATCAAACAGACCCACCCGCGGGGGATGTCCGCGGTGGAGTTCCTCCTGAAGCGGCCGCCGTCCGGAGATTTCGTGGAGGCCATCGCCCGGCTGGTGCGGGACGGCGAGGAGATCGTGACCGCCGTGGAAGCCGCCGAGATGGCCGGCGTCCCGCCGCGCACGTTCCTGGACGAAATCGCCTCGCGCGCGGACTTCCCGGCTCCCCTGTACCGGAGGGAGCACCGGGCGGCGTGGCGCCGGGCCGAGGTGGACGCCTACCTTCACGGCGCACACGATGGCTAAGCTCGCCCTGTGGCTGGTCTGCCGCTCATGCGGCCGGGAGTTCGACACGCGCCTGCGGCTCGACCGCAAGAGCTTCGAGCGCGGCACGCTGGCCGCGAACTACCACACGTGCCCATACTGCGGGGAGCGGCTTACGTACAAGAAGGCAGAGTATCTAACGCGAGAGCGCTAGGAAAAGGGATATCGCTGCGGCGCTTCGCGCCTCGCAATTACATCTACCGGCGGCGCTGCTCGTTGACCAGCCGACGGACTTCCTCGAGGGTGCGGATCGTCTCCGCCTCGAACGTCTCCTGGATCAGGGCAAAGCGGGCGCGCTGCTCGAGGGTCAACACCGCGCTGATCTCCTGCAGGATACGCTCCCGCTGCTGCTCCACCCGCGCGCGCAGCTGATCGAGCTCGGCCACCTTCGCGCGGATCGCCTCTTCATTGGGCGGCTGCTCCCGCAGCAGGGCACGGAGCTCCCGCTGCAGCACGACCTTGCGGATACCGAGCCCGATGCGCAGCTCCTTCAAGGCCTTGATCCTGGGGAAGATGCGGGCGATCTGGTCGTCGCTGAGGTTGAGCTCATCCACGAGACGCCAGACGAGCAGGGCTTCGATGACCCGCTCCGTGCGGGGATCGCGGGGGCGGGGCGGGGGCTGCCCGATCGCCGGCAGCGACAGGACGAGCGCGGCTGCGCCGGTGAGCAGCAGCACGCGGCCCGCGCGCATCCTAGTCGCCTCCCGCGGCGTCGTACGGCACGTCGATGGCGCCGAAGCCGGCCTTCCACACAGAGAGCGAGGCGTTCATGGCGGGCAGCGCGTCGACGATCGAGTCCGTCATGAAACCCTGAATCGGCACGCCCTGCACGACCGGGGAGTCGACGCGTGCAGGAGCCTGGCCTCCGACCAGGGCGAACATCAGCGCCACTACCAGCGCGGCCATGGCCGCCGCGGTGCTCCAGGCGTGCAGTGGAGTGCGGATCCACCGGACAAGCCGCGCCAGGGGCCGGCGGCGCTCGGCCTGCAGCCGCCGGTCGAGGCCGGCCATGAACGTGTCCCAGTGGCCGTCCCGGAGTGACGGCTCGGCCGCCGAGCGCAGGAGTGCCGCGGTCTCTTCCAGCGCCGCCGCCTCATGCCGGCAGCGCTCGCATCTCTCGAGATGCTGCGCCAGGGCACGGCGGAGGTCGGGGGGCGTGGCGCCGCTCACGACCTCGAGCAGCAGGTCCCGTGCTTCGCGGCAATCGACGATCGCGCGCTCCATCATTCCCCCGCCGGGCTCGCACCCGTAACGTACGGCGCCAGCGAGCGCCGCAGCTTGCCGAAGGCGGCGAACATCGTCGCCTTCACCGTCCCCTCCGCACACCCCATGATGCGCCCGATGTCCGCATAGGGCAGATCCTGATACACGCGCAGCACGACCATCGCCCGCTGGCGGGCTGGCAGCGCATCGATCGCGCCGGCGATGACGCCCCCGAGCTCGCGGCGCTCGCTGAGCTCGACCGGGTTGTCGTGCGGGGAGGGCTCCCACATGAGCTCCTTCAATCCCGTCAGCACGTCCCGCGAACGGCGGCCGCTGAAATCGAGGCAGAGATTCACGGTGATGCGGAACAGCCACGTCCGCAGCTGCGACCGCCCCGCGAACCGCGGCAGCGCGCGGTGCACGCGGATGAAGACCTCCTGGGCCACGTCGGAAGCATCTTCGTGGCTGTGCAGCATGCGGCGGGCGACGCGGAACACGGCCTCCCGGTACTTGATCACGAGCGCCGTGAACGCACTCTCCTCGCCGCGCTTAAAGGCCTCGACCAGCGCCAGATCCTCGGCGCGGCTGCTCATCTGCTTGAGGTGACGCTTCTCTCCAGTCGGCGGTTTAGCCTCCGCCCTCCCCATGCCACGTCCCGCGGGGCTTCAGGCTGCTCCTCAGAACGGGAGGAAAAGCAGGACGGTTCCCCCGAACCCTCCCAGCGAGGAGAGCAGCGTGCGAGAGAAGCGGCCCTGCTGTCCGAACTGCGATACCGTCCTCACGGCGCAGTACGAGCCGGAGGACGTCGAGGGGATGTGGTACGAATGCGCCCTCTGCGGCTACCGCATCCCCGCCGCTGACTTCCGCTCGGTGGAGACCGAAGACGAGCAGGCCCACCGCCGGACGCACGCGCACTGACCGGTTCACCCCGCCGTGGAAGCCCCGCTGACTGAGCCCTGCCCCGTCTGTGGCGGTGAGATGGAGCCGCGCGGCCGCGTGCGCCGGGGCCGTGCCGTGTACACCTGCACGGAGTGCGGGCACGAGATGGTCATCGAGGCGGACCGCGAGGGCGAGAAGCCGGAGGACGAAGACTAGCCCTCGTACACCACGTCGCCCCCGACGACGGTCAGTTCCACCTTCGTTCCGAGCAGTTCGTCGGCGGGGACGGTGACGAGGTCCCGATCCAGCGCCACGAAGTCCGCGCCACAGCCGTCGGCCAGCCGGCCCTGCACGGCCTCCTGTCCCGACGCGAACGCCCCGCCGGTGGTGTACGCGCGGAGCGCCTCCTCGATCCCCAGGGCTTCAGCCGGATACCACGGCGGTCCCGCGGGCTCCTCGGCGCGCTTGCGCGTGACCGCGGCGTAGAGTCCCTGGAACACGTCCGGCGTCTCGACCGGCGCGTCGGAACCGAAGGTGAGCGCCGTCCCCAAACGGACGAGGGAGCGCCAGGCGTAGGCCGTCCCGCTGCGCGCGCCCCAGTAGCGGTCGGCGATGTCGCGATCACTCGTGGCGTGGATGGGCTGCATCGAGGCAATGACCCCGAGGCGCGCCAACCGCGGCAGGTCGTCGGGATGGACGACCTGCACGTGCTCGATGCGGTGGCGGGCGCGGAGAGAGGCCGAGGCGTCCCGGTGCGCCTCGTACGCGTCGAGGACCCAGCGGTTCGCGCGGTCGCCGATGGCGTGGATCGCGCACCAGAAGCCCGCGCGCACGGCGCGCCCCACGAGCTCGATCAGCT
>MENB01000188.1:0-810 GCA_001768125.1 Armatimonadetes bacterium RBG_19FT_COMBO_69_19 | reverse complement strand
CCCCTCAAAGGGCTCCAGCATCGCGGCGGTCTGCGAGCCGAGCGTGCCGTCGGCGAAGATCTTCACCGGCCCGACCCGCAGCCATTCGTCCCCGAAGCCGGTGCGCAGGCCGATGTCCCTCGCGTGGTCGAGGGCCTGCTCGGGCACCGTCATCCATACGCGGAGGCGCAGCTCCCCGCGCGCCTGAAGGCGCTGGAAGGCGGCGAAGGTCGGCGGCCCGTCGTAGCCCGCGGTGCCGGTGAAGTTGTGGATACCCGTAATGCCGAGGCGATGCATGACGCGCTGCGCCTCGATGATACCGGCATCGACGATGTCGGGGCCGACCTCGGGGACGGCGTCCCAGACGAGCTCCTTGGCGGTCTCCTTGAGGAGCCCGGTGGGCTCGCCGCGGGCGTCACGGGCAATCGCGCCCCCGGGGGGATCCGGCGTGTGGCGGTCGATGCCGGCGGCGCGGAGGGCGACGGAGTTGACCCACAACAGATGCCCGTCCTTGCTCGAGAGGATGACGGGATGCGACGGTGCGGCGGCATCCAGATCCTCGCGCGTGGGGAAGCGGTCCTCGGCCCAGACGTTCTTGTCCCAGCCCTGGCCGCGGATCCACTCCCCGGGGGTGGCCCGGGCGGCGGCGCTGCGGACCAGCTCCGCGGCCTCGCGGATCGCCCGTGTGCGGCGGAGCTCGACGCGGCGGAGGCTGATCCCGAAGTCCGGCAGATGGATGTGTGCGTCCGTGAAACCGGGGAAGATGGCGCGGCCGCCGAGTTCCTTCCGCCGGAAGCGTGGGAAGGCCGACCGCAGGTCGTCGTCCGATCC
>MENB01000187.1:10650-12732 GCA_001768125.1 Armatimonadetes bacterium RBG_19FT_COMBO_69_19 | reverse complement strand
CTCTACCCGCCCATCCAGCGATTCCTCCCCAACGACCGCGCCCTGTACCCGGTCTACGAGGCGGCCGCGGAGGCCGGCCTGCCGATTCTCTTCCACTTCGGGATCACGGTGGGAGCATTCTACGATCTCAGCTACGCGAGCCCGCTGCCGCTTTCGGCGGCCGTGAAGGAGTTCCCCGAGGTCACGTTCGTCATCGCGCATTTCGGGGCCGGCTTCCTGCGGGAGACGCTCTTCCTGGCCTACCACACGGAGAACGTCTGCGTCGACACGTCCGGCACGAACAACTGGCGGGACTACTATCCCGGACAGCCCACGCTCGAGCAGGTATTCCGCGACGCGCTGCGCGCCTTCGGGCCGGCGCGCATCCTCTTCGGCACCGACTCCACGGCGTACGGCGGCTACCGCCACCACATCCTCAAGGAACAGGTGGAGATCCTGAAGAACCTCGAGCTGAGCGAGGATGACCGGCAGAGCATCCTGGCAGGCAACGCGCGGCGCGTCCTTGGACTGGACGCCCGCTAAACCGCGACTCCAGGTGAACGCTCTAATCAAATGATGCGGACCATCCTGATCATCGCCACACTCGCCCTCCTCGCCTCGGTCGTCTCCGCCGCGGACGTCACCGAGGTACCCGCCGGGATCAGCACCGCCGCGGTCCCCGACTACAACGACATGCCATGGAACGCGAGCAGCTCTGGCGTCGCATCGTCATCGGCGGCGTAGCGGGCCGGGGGCGGGTCGCCGCCGGAGTCCTCCCGCGCGCGGCCCTGCTCGTCATCCGCCTCGCGCCCGCGATCGTCTTCCTCGCCCACGGCTACCTGAAGCTGCTGGGGGGACACCACGACCGGACCGTGGCGTTGTTCCTCACGGTGAACATCCCGTTCGCCGAACCCGTGGCGTGGCTCGTCGGGGCCCTCGAGCTCGCCGGAGGCCTGGCGCTGCTCTCGGGAATCCTGCTGCGTCCCTTCGCGTTGCTGCTCGCCGCCGAGATGGCCGTCGCCATCGTCCTGGTGCGGCTCCCCCAGGGGTTCATCGGGACCTGGGAGTTCGAGCTGGTACTGCTGCTCGTGTGCCTGGGACTCGCGCTGTGGCCT
This sequence comes from Armatimonadetes bacterium RBG_19FT_COMBO_69_19, assembly GCA_001768125.1. Classification (GTDB taxonomy): domain Bacteria; phylum Sysuimicrobiota; class Sysuimicrobiia; order Sysuimicrobiales; family Kaftiobacteriaceae; genus Kaftiobacterium. The sequence goes on along the minus strand of MENB01000187.1, from coordinate 11,638 downwards.
ACCGGTCAGGGCAGCGCGTTGCGCCGGCAGATCTCGCCGTAGAGGCCGGCGCTGGCCCGGGGGCGCCGTTCCTGCGTGTGCTGGTCGATGGCGATGAGCCCGAACCGCAGCGACCACCCATCCACCCACTCGAAGTTGTCCACCAACGACCAGTGATAGTAGCCGCGCACGTCCACGCCCTCCTGCATCGCCTGCCGGACGGCGCGCAGGTGCGAGACGATGAAGTCACCGCGCTGATCGTCATCCTGGTCGGGCAGACCGTTCTCGGTGACGTACACCGGCCGCCCGTACCCCTGGGCCAGACGCAGCGCGCGGTACATCCCCTCCGGGTAGATCTCCCCGTAGCCCCCGTCGCTGTGGGGCGCGTGGGGGTTCAGGAAGTTGCGCCCGAACAGGCGGTGGGGCGCGCGCAGGTCGAACGCAACGAAGTCGCGCGTGTAGTAGTTCACGCCGACGAAGTCGAGCGTCTCAGCGGCCTCAGGGATGGTGGCCACCCAGGGGAACGCCCGCACCCGGCCCGCGGTCACCGCGTCCAGGAAGGCGCGGTTCACGAAGCGATCCTGGGCTGCAGCCACGGCCCGATCGAGCCGCGATCGCCCATCGGCCGGATCGAAGAGGCGGAGGTAGTGCGCCAGCCCGACCTGCGCCTGCGGCAGCAGCCGGTGGATGGCGCGATAGGCGCCCGCGTGCGCGCGCACCAGATTCCCCAGCACGCGCACCGCGGCGGGCAGGGAGCGGCGGCCGGGGGGCCACCGGCCGGTGACATACGCGCTGACGACCCAGCCGACCGGCTCGTTCAGCGTGCACCAGATCGGCACGTACTCGCCGAGCGCCGGGACGACGCGCTCGACGTACCTGAGGAAGAGTGACGGCGCATCGGCCCGTTCCCATCCGCCCCGCTGGGCGAACCACCGTGGGTTCGTGAAGTGGTGCAGGGTGACCATCGGTTCGATGCCGCGGGCATGGAGAGCGCGCAGCATCTGCCGGT
>MENB01000187.1:9027-10623 GCA_001768125.1 Armatimonadetes bacterium RBG_19FT_COMBO_69_19 | reverse complement strand
GGCCCGGCTGCGGCTCGACGCGGCTCCACTCGATGGACAGCCGGTGCGCATTCTGGTGCAGGCCGGCCGCCCGGTCGAAGTCCGCCTCGGCCGCCGCCCACCAGTTGCAGGCCAGGCCCGACCGGTCGCCGTGCCTGATCCGCCCCGGCTGCTGCTCCCAGACCCACCAGTCGTTGTGGACGTTGTTCCCTTCGACCTGATGGGCGCTCGTGGCCGTCCCCCAGCGGAAGCCGGCGGGGAAGGTGAAGTCACGCATGTGCAGTGTTATCATAGCAAGGCACAGGAGGATGCCATGAGCGATATCGTGGGTCTGCAGGGCGAAAAGGTACGCCTCGTGCCGGTCGACAAGCGGCTCCACCTCGAGAATGCGCTGCGCTGGATGAACGACCCCGAGGTGACGCAGCACCTCGTGACGACCACCGGCGTCACGCCCGGCATGGAAGAAGAGTGGATGGACCGCGTGCAGAAGCGCGACAGCGAGTTCGTCTGGGCGATCCTGGACGAGACCAACCGTCACATCGGCTTCACCGGCATCCACGGCGTGCACTGGCGGCTGCGGCTGGGTACCACCGGCACGGTGATCGGCGAGAAGCCCGCCTGGCGAAAAGGCTACGGCAGCGACGCGATGCGGGTGCGCGCGAAGTTCGCCTTCGAGACGTTGAACCTCCACCGGCTGCAGTCGGAGTCGCGTATCGACAACATCGGCAGTCAGCGCGCCCTGGAGAAAGCGGGCTATAAACGGGAAGGCATCGCGAGGAAGAAGCTCTTCTGGGGCGGCCGCTGGTACGACACCGTGCTCTACGCAATGCTCGACGAGGATTACTTCGCCCGGACCCGCTGATCGATGTCCAGCCACTTCAACGCCGTGGGGTATCCGGTGGGCAACATCGACGAGTACTGGGCGCTGGCCCGCCGGGCCGCCGCCTCGGGCGTGCGGAACACCGCCCCCGACGGGAGCGCCCTGGTGCGGTGGGCCGTCGACTCCGGGCCGGAGATCTGGAGCCATGTCAATCGCGCCGGCGACGTCGTCGGCGCGACTCCGTTCTTCTCTACCGGCCATGAATACCGGATTGCGGTGACGGGGGCCGGTGAAGACCCGGATGAGGAGCTCGAGGGCTGGATCGACGGGTGGCTCGAGCCCGCGGAAGACGATGAGCCCTTCTCTGGTGCGTTCCCGCTGCGCGTCAACCTCGTGAACTACATTCTCGCCCGGCCGCGCCTTACGACCTTCCCCACGGTGCAGCGCCTCGAACTGATCGGGCTCGCGCACGAGGCCGACCTCTTCACGGACGAGCAGGCGTACACGAGCGCTCCCTCGGCCGCGTATCACGTCCCGATCGGCGCCTTCGTGTCGGGACCGCATTTCGCCGCGGATGCGGACGTGGAGACGTTCACCGAGGCGACGGGGCTGCTCACCGCGCCGATCGACTCGGCGACTCTGCTTACCAATCCGAGCAGCGGGCAGCCCTACTGGTGGATGCAGGTGACGGTGCGGGGAGTCCGCCTGCACACGTTTGCAGACCGCGAGACGCTCGGCGGGGACCCCGCCGCCGGACGGATCCTGGCCGGGAGCTTCTGGCTCCTGGGCCGGCTCCT
>MENB01000187.1:3629-8913 GCA_001768125.1 Armatimonadetes bacterium RBG_19FT_COMBO_69_19 | reverse complement strand
GATTGGCTACCGTGGGTGAATCGATGGAGAAGTCGCCCCGGATCGTCCCCGGCGCCGCCCTATACGGCAGGGTGTCGCCCACCAGCTTGCGCACGACCGTCACCGCGTGGATCCCTTCCAGCACGAACGCCGCCACCGGACCCGAGGAGACGTAATCGATCAGCCACCCCCGGACCTGGCGGCCGATCGCCAGCGCGTCGTCCGTGCCCGTCTCTTTTCGCACGTCCATCCCGTACGCGGCGAAGGCCTCCTTCGTCTTGCCCCCGATCGTCCGCATGAAGCTCTCGTCGTTGGGATAGTGGCGATCGAGGAGCTCGCGCCCGGGCCAGACCATCTTCATCCCGACGACCTTCAGGCCGGCGCGCTCGAAGCGGGCCAGGACCTCACCGCTGAGCCCGCGCTGCACGCCGTCGGGCTTGAGGAACACGAGCGTCCGCTCCCTACGGATCTCCTTCATGGTCTCCCCCTCAGCACCCAACGGCGCATCCGTCTACCCGAGGATCGGACGCGCCGGTATACACCCCATCCGCTGCGGATACGGCCTGCATCCCACCGACCGTCTGCATCGCCCCCAGCCGGCGGACGTCATGGCCCATCGCCTCGAGCCCGCGCACGGTCTCGTCCGGGAATCCCGCCTCCATGCGCAGCTCGAATGGCGCGGGCAGATTCGCGGGATCGGTCGCCGGGAAGCTCGTCCACCGCGGCCACTCCACCGCCGTCTGCAGCGGGATCCCGCCGTCCACGATCGCGCTGAACGCCTGCGTGTTCCACTGCGGCTGCCCGTCCCCGCCGGGCGTCCCCCAGGCCAGCCAGGGCGCGCCCTCCCGGAGCGCGAGGAACGGCATGAGGGTGTGCATCGTCCGCTTGCCTGGCGCGATGCAGTTCGGGTGGCCGTCCTCGAGCGTGAATCCCCGTCCGGCGCGGTTGTTGAGCATGATCCCCGTCCCGTCGATCACCTCGCCGCAGCCGAAGCTCGCGGACAGGCTGGTGATGAACGAGACGAGGTTGCCCTCGCGGTCCGCGGCGCAGAGGTACGTGGTGTCGCCGACGGCCTCCGGGAGCGCCCCGGCCGGCACCTGAGTCAGCGCGCGATCGGGATCGATCGCGCGCTGCCGTCGCGCCGCGTACTCCTTCGAGAGCAACACCTCCAGGGGGATGTCCACCATCCGCGGGTCACCCAGGTACGCGAGACGGTCGGCAACGGCCAGCTTCTTCGCCTCGACTATCAGGTGCACCGCCCGGGTGGTCCCCCAGCGCAGCTCGTCGGAGGAGAACCCCTCGAGGATGTTCAGCATCTCCAGGAGGATCGCACCCTGCGAGGGCGGGGCGGCGGTGCAGACGGTCGTGCCCCGGTAGGTCGTGCGGATGGGATCATGCACCTCCGAGGCATGCTCGGCGAATTCGCGCTCGGTCAGGAGCCCACCATGGTCGCGGCCGTAGCGCACGATCCGCCGTGCCAGATCGCCGCGGTAGAACTCCTCGGCGCCGCCTTCGGCGACGGCGCGCAGGCTCCTGGCCAGATCCGGATTGGCGAGCACCTCGCCGGCGCGCGGAGCGCGTCCGCCCCGGAGATAGATCCGCGCAGATGATGGGAAGCCGGCCAGCATGTCCTGCGCTTCGTGGATCCACTCCGCGACCTTCGAGGCGACGGGGAAGCCGTGCGCAGCGTAGTCGATAGCGGGCTCGAGCAGTTGCGCCAGGGTGGACCGGCCCGATCCCCAGGCACCCAGCGCCGTCTCCATGGCGTCCACCGCACCGGGCACGGAGGCGGAGAGCATCCCACGCACCGGCATCTTCGCGTGGCCGTGCGAGACGAACCACTCCCGGGTGGCCGCGTGGGGTGCGGCGCCGCTCCCGTTGAGCGCGTACGCCTTCCCCTCCGCGGCGCGCCACAGCACGATGAACGTGTCGCCGCCCAGTCCTGACATCATCGGCTGGACGACGCCGAGCACCCCGGCGGCGGCGAGGGCCGCGTCGACGGCATTGCCGCCTTGCATCAACACGTGCAGCCCGGCCGCCGAGGCCAGTGGATGGCCGGTGGCGACGATTCCCCGGCGCGAAAACACCGGCGCGCGGCCGGTGCGGAAGGATGCACTCACAACCATGTGAATTGTATCTGTCGTGACCGGCTTCCTCCGCCTCCTCCTTACATTTGTCATGCTCGGCGCCGCGCTTCCCGTCTCCGCGCAGACGATCGTTGCCCGGGACGTCTCGGAGGATGCGACCGAGGCGGCGAGCGAGCCGAAGATCGCGCGCGATGGGCAGGGTGCCGTCCACCTCACCTTCGTGAAGCCGGTCGGCGGGGTGGATCAGGTCCACGTGGCGTCCTCGACGGACAACGGCCGCACCTGGCGCGTGCGGCAGGTCACCACGCGGAGCGTCCCCTCGCGGTATCCGACGATGGCCGCGGGCGGGAGCGGCGATCTACACCTGGCTTGGACCACGTACGAACCGATCGGACACGTCTACTATGCGCGGCTCAGCGGAGCGCGCTGGAGCACACCGCAGCAAGTCTCACCGGGCAACGCCTATGCCGGCGTGCCGGCGATCGCCGCCGATCCGGCGGGCGGGGTGCACGTCGTGTGGTACGGCATCCGGGCGCAGGCGCCCCAGGTGACCACGCGGCACGGCTCGACCTACGAAATTCTCCACAGCGGTCGCTCAGGAAGCCGGTGGAGCACACCGGTCGTGATCTCCCCGGGCATCCCTGATTCCATAAACCCCGCCCTCGCCGTGGACGGCTCGGGCGTGCTCCACAGCGCCTGGTACCAGTTCGACCTCCGCGCGTATCAGGTGCAGTACACGCGCCGGCAGCGCGAGTGGGAGCATCCCCGGCGGGTCAGTACCGGCGGCGCCGACGCGTTCGCTGTGGCCCTCGCCGTACATCCGGACGGTCGGGCCTACCTCGTGTGGGAGGGCCGCGGGCAGCCCACCCGCATCTACTTCTCCGAGGGGCGCGATCAGTGGACAGGACAGCAGCCCATCTCACCGGAAGGACGCGCAGCGTTCAGTCCCTCCGTGGCCGTGGATAGCCGGGGCCGCGTGCACGTCGTCTGGGAGAGCGACGGCCAGCTCTACCTCAGGCGCCGCGACCGGCAGTGGCAGGGAAGCGAGCGCGTGGCGGCGGAAGGGAAGAACACCCATCCGATCGTTGCCGCACACGGAGAGACCATCGACCTGATGTGGACGCAGGAGATCGACGGCCGGCGGCAGATCCGCTTCATTGCCCTCGGCGCGCCCGGAGCCGCCGGAGCTGCGGACCGGTCGGCCCTGTGGGCCTCGGCCATCCTCATTCTCCTGGCGCTCGGGCTCCTCTGGCAGTGGCGGCGCCGCGCCGCGGTGGCCCGCCGATGACCCGGCGCAGGAGGTTCGTACGCCGGCTGCTGCGCTGGTACGCGCGGAACCACCGGACGCTGCCCTGGCGGCGGACACGCGATCCGTACCGCATCCTCGTCTCCGAGGTCATGCTGCAGCAGACCCAGGTGAGCCGCGTCATCCCAAAGTACCGCGAGTTCCTCCGCCGGTACCCTTCACTGGAAGCGCTGGCCGGTGCGCCGGTCCGGGAAGTGCGCGAGACATGGTATCCGCTCGGCTACAACATCCGCCCCGTGCGCCTGCGGAAGATCGCGCAGACGGTGGTGCGCCACCACGGCGGCCGGCTCCCGGACACACGCGAGGCGCTGCTCCGCCTGCCGGGCGTCGGACCGTACACGGCCGGGGCCGTGCTCACCTTTGCGCACGGGAAGCCGTCGCCCATCCTCGACACCAACGTGCGGCGCGTCCTGCGCCGGGTGTTCTACGGCAACCGGGCCACGCCGGACCGGGTGCTCTGGTCGCTGGCGGAAGCCCTCCTGCCGCCGGGCGACGGCTACAACTTCAACCAGGCGCTGATGGACTTCGGGGCCACCGTGTGCACGGCGCGCACGCCCCACTGCCCGTCGTGCCCGGTGCGCGCGCTGTGCCTGGCCTATCCTACGCTCGCCCGGAGGGCGCCGCGCTGATCCCCGACACCATCAACACGATCCTGCTCGACGCGGGCGACACGTTGATCGCCTACCGGCGCCCGCTGCGCATCTTGCTCCAGGACTTCTTCATCGAGCAGAACGAGATCGTGCGCCGCGACCAGATCGCGGAGGGGCTCGATGCGGTGAATTCCCGCTACCGCGCCATGATGGGCCAGGTGCGCAGCGTCGAGGAAGAACGGCGGATGTGGTTGGAAGTGGCCCGCGACCTCCTGGACATCCTCATCCCGCGGCGGCGCGACCTCTACGTGCAGCTCGGGCGGTGGTTCGGCGAGGGCTGGAAGCTGATGAAGGTCTTCCGGGACGTCCGTCCGGCGCTCCGGCAGCTGCGCCTGAATGGCTACCGCCTGGCCGTGGTCTCGAACTGGGAACCCTCGCTCGAGGAGGTCCTCGACCATCTGGGGCTGCGCTTCCACTTCACCACCGTGGTCACGTCATCGGTCGAAGGCATCGCGAAGCCCGACCCTCGCCTGTTCGAGATCGCGCTGGAGCGGTGCGGGGTCTTGGCCGCGGAAGCGGTGAGCGTCGGCGACGACGTGGAGCGGGACGTCGACGCGGCGGCGAAGGCCGGACTGCTGGGGATCCTGCTCGACCGCTTCGACGACCACCCGGACTACAGGCCTCGCGTGGAGAGCCTGGCTGAGCTCGTGGAGCGCCTGCCGGCCCGCATCCCGCAGCCCCGCTCGAACGTCTGACGCGTTGCGCAGCGATCCCTTCCGGACCAGAGTCCTCGCCATCGTCCGCGCCGTTCCCAGGGGCCGCCTGGTGACCTACGGGCAGGTGGCCCTCCTGGCCGGAAAGCGTCACGGGGCGCGTGAGGTCGGCTGGATCGCGCACGCGGGAGGCGAGGGCATCCCCTGGCAGCGCGTGGTCAATCGCTTTGGAGGACTGGCTGCCGGCTTCACTGGCGGCCGCGAGGGACACCGCATGGCGCTGCGTCGAGAAGGCGTGCGTGTCGGCGTGGATGACCGCGTGGATCTCGGCCGCTATCTCTGGTGGCCCGATGCGCGGACGCGACGACGCCTGGGACTGGGTCCCGGCACCAATGTTTGTTGGGAGGGCAACCTCTAGTACTCGTCCCGGTGTTCTCCCGAACCCGCTCCCGAGTATGGTGCGCATTCGCCCGCCGCATTAGCAAGACGGTGTGGGCGGTCTTCCAAATGACAGTGGTTCACAGTCCCAGCGTGCGGCGTGCGGACTCAAATTCCTCTTTCGAGATCTCACCCGCCGCGTAGCGTCGGCGCAGGATCTCAAGAGGCGAA
>MENB01000187.1:332-3598 GCA_001768125.1 Armatimonadetes bacterium RBG_19FT_COMBO_69_19 | reverse complement strand
CGACGGCCGCCACCGCAGCGCCCACGACCAGCAGAATCTGCAGCACAGTTCCAAGCCAAAGCGCCCAGGGACAGCTGCCGAAGCCGGATCCGCCCGGGCCACGCCATCCCCACATCATCCATGGACCCATCATGCCGCCCCACCCAAACCCGCCGAGCAGAGGCCCGATGAGCAGAATGGCCAGGGCCCCCAGGACGATCCAGATGGCGGTGCGCGGGGTCATGACAGCCTCCTCCCCTCAGTACCCGCAGTGTCCATGTGAGGCGCCGCCGTGGTTGCTCGCCCCGTGCGCCTGTGCGGCCGAGACCTCCAGGTCCTTGCGGAGCTGCTCAAACTCCTCGCGGCTGATTTCTCCTCTCGCATAACGTTCCTTTGCGATGTCGAGCAAGGCGCCCTTTCATCCCTCAGAAACATCCGAGCGTGCGGCTAGCATCGGCCAGGATCAGATCCACCAACCGGCGATCGTCCGCGACGTGGGCTCCGGCGGCCAAGACCGCGGGTGAAAAGCCACGTAGGGTAAGGTCATGTTCTGCAACATACACGGGAACCTCTTGAGCAAGCAGGTCACGCACCGCTGCAGCCGCAGGCATCGCGCTGTGGCCGAGAGCGGCCAGCACGGCGTCCTGGAGCAACGCTACCTGCACGGCTCGGTTTTGTGCGCGCAGTGTCCTTGCCAGCTCGATGGCTCGCTGGGCTTCAGGAGATCCCGGAGAGCTAGTGACCAGCACCAGTGTCTGCATCGTTCTGCGTTCCTACCCTCTAGAAGATCAGCAGTCCCTCGACGGTGACAAGCATCGCCGCCAGCTGGTCATCGTCGATGAGTTCCATCCCGCCAACAAGATCCAGGTGATCGATCCCGCGCTGCTGCGCTGATGCTCGATGGACGTAGGCACGGACCTGCGGTGATGCGCCGGCTCTGCCTGGATCGAGGGCTTTCTGCAGGACCTCAGACAGATTCGTCCATCCGGTACCGGCCGGATCCTGGCCACGTTTGGCGAGATAGACACCGTCGTCGACGAGCACTGCGGTAGCAGCCATCCCGCATCCTGCGGCGCCCAGGAGGTGCCGCACCCCCTCCGCCGCCGCCAGGCTCCCGTAGGGCGCCTTCCGGATCACAACGTAGATGCTGTCCATCTCAGCCTCCCAGTGTGATCGCGGCGTCGCTCTGGCGGATCAGGCGGAAGAGCCTTTCCATCGACGCGGGTTCGGCACCGGCGAGCAGCTGCTCGTGTCGCAACCCGCGGGTCGCGAGACAGCTGCCGCACAGTTCCACGTGCTGGCCCCGCTCGATCAGGAGTCGGAAGCCCGCCTCGGCATCCGGCAGCCCTTTGGCCCGATGGCCGACGGTGAACCCGTAGACTCCATCGGCGGAGGCAAACAGGTTGACTCGGTGCCCAGCCTTCAGGGCGGCGTGGGCGAGGCGCATGGCCGTGGACGCCGATTCTCCCGCATACGGAGCGGCGGTCAAGAAGATCGTCAGCGTCTTCATACCGCCACGGGGATACCCAGCCACCTGGAGCCCAGGGCGATGGACAGGCGTAGGGCTTCGCGCCTTGGGCCGGGGGGCGTGAGCCACCACTGCTCGAAGAGGACCTTGCCCCAATGCCACATGCGCCCGACGTTCCGGAGTTCGACCTGAGGCGTGGGCGTGGCGAAGAAGTTGCCGAACGCGAATCCAGCCATCGTCTCGCCGGCTTCCAGCATGCAGTAGCCGTTCCCGTCGAACTGCACCGTGGCGGGCGCCCGAGTAACGTCCGCAGCGATCCGGCGGGCGACGACCTGGGCCTGGCCGTGGGCGAACACGCCCGCCTTGGGCAGGAGCATCGGGACGTCAGGCTTCCACCGCCCGGGCAGCGGGGTGGTCGCGACATCCCCAACGGCGTAGACGTTCGGATGCCGGGTCGCCAGAGTCGCGCGGTCGACGGGGATCCAACCGGCTTCGTTGGCCAGCCCTGCATCGCGGACGACGCGGGGGCTCCGATGGGGCGGGATCGCCACCAGGAGATCAAATCCAACGCGCCGGCCTCCCTCAAAGTGCAGTTCCTTTGCGGCCGCGTCCACGGCCGTGAGCTTGTGCAGGGGGTGGAAGCCTACCCCGCGTCGCAACAGCATTTCCCTGACGGCCTCGCCCAGCGCCGGCCCGGCCACCGGCATCGGCTGCGGCTCCGGTGTGTACAGATCCACACGCACCTTGCCGCCCAGCCCTCGACGGCGGAAGTAGTCGGCAATCAGCATGGCGCCTTCGTGGGGAGCCCCGGGGCACTTGTACGGCAGGGCTGAGACAACCACCGCCACCGTCCCGCCGGCATCGGGGAACGCTTGGAGGGCTCTGAAGAGTTCTGCCGCACCGGTCCACGTGTAGAAACTGTGCGCCGCCGGTTCCAGCCCGGGCAGGCTTTCCGGCGCGTACTCCGCCCCGAGCGCGATGACCAGGTAGTCATAGCTGAGGCTCTGCTGGGTGGTTTCCACCCGCTGGGCGCCGGGGTCGATGCCCACGACCTCGGCCTGGATGACGTCGACGCCGGGATGGGTGAGCGTGCGCAGGTCGCGCACGACCTGCTCTGGACGTCGAGCTCCGACCATCACCCAGAGAAACGATGGAGCGAAGGTGTGCTGAAGGTGCTTCTCGACGAGCACGACGCGATGCTCTGGGGAGAGAAGCCGCCGAAGCGCGTTCGACGCGACCAGGCCGCCCACGCCACCACCGATCACGGCAACTGTCCTGGCCGGCATCGGTGCATCCACCTCCTCCACCCGCCCGAGTTCTTCTTGTCTGTTACGCGCCGGCGCCGCGGGCAAGTCGCCCGCTCTGCGCCAAGTGTTCAAGCAAGACCTGGCGCATCAGGTCGCACGCCTGAGTGACCCGCGGCGAAGCCAGGCGATAGTAGATAGCCTGCCCGCCCCGCCGGGTGATGACAATACCTCTGGCGCGCAAGACCGCGAGGTGCTGGGAGACGTTCGCCTTTCTGATGTCCAGGACAGCAGTCAGTTCGCCAACGGATCGCTCGCCGTGGCGCAGGGCGTCCAGGATCTCCAGGCGCTTGGCGTTGCTCAGGGCCTGGCAGATCTGGGCGTGCAGGTCGAAGAGGGTACGGTCCTTCTGAGCTTTCGCCATGATAGATTCCTTAATTCAAAGTTATGAATCTAATTACCTATGTTCATCCTGCCTGACGGCGACAGCCCTGTCAAGCCTGCGGCGCAAGTCCGGCGGCCTTCAGCGGCCGCACGGCTTTCCTATCCGTTTGGATGCGTACCGAGGGGGATGG
>MENB01000187.1:0-100 GCA_001768125.1 Armatimonadetes bacterium RBG_19FT_COMBO_69_19 | reverse complement strand
TGGTACACGCGGCTCAGCTCGTTCATCGCATCCTCCCTGGAGTTGGGCGTTGCCGTGCCCGGCCCCGCATCCATGGCGGGAAACCGAGGTACGACGCGGA
>MENB01000186.1:4906-5013 GCA_001768125.1 Armatimonadetes bacterium RBG_19FT_COMBO_69_19 | reverse complement strand
GGTCCACGGCTTCGCGCAGCTTCTTGGGTTGCCGCCGCTCCTGGGACTTGAGCGTGAGGACGAGATCCGCGCTCTCCAAGCTCTCGGAGACGTGGGCGGGCACGCGC
>MENB01000186.1:0-4854 GCA_001768125.1 Armatimonadetes bacterium RBG_19FT_COMBO_69_19 | reverse complement strand
TGCGCAGCGGCCGGCGGCCGGGCCGGGTGTGGTTCTCGGCAGGCGGGGCGGCGAGGCGGCCCTGCGGGGCCCAGGTCGGGGCCTGCACCTGCGGGGCCTCGATCTCCACCTCGCCCTCTTCGGTGCGCACGCGGACCTCGGGCCGCGGGATGACCCCGCGCAAGAAACGGTCCACCACCGTGGCCACGTCGTGATGCACGGCCAGGCGGTGCTTCTGCACGATCTCGATCACGACGTCAAAGGTCGGCGGCGCTTTGCGCTCCAGCACGGTCTTCTGCGTGCCGCGGCGGCGCGCTTCCTCGTCGGAGAGCGTCACGGCCTGGATGCCGCCGACGAGATCGGAGAGCGTCGGGTTCTGCAGCAGGTTGTCCAGCGTGTTCCCGTGGGCGGTCGCGATGAGCTGGACGCCCCGCTCGGCGATGGTGCGGGCGGCGAGCGCCTCGGCCTCGGTCCCGATCTCGTCGATGACGATGACCTCGGGCATGTGGTTCTCCACGGCCTCGATCATCACGGCGTGCTGCAGCCCCGGGTGCGGCACCTGCATGCGGCGCGCGCCGCCGATCCCCGGGTGCGGGATGTCGCCGTCTCCGGCGATCTCGTTGCTGGTGTCCACGACCACGACACGCTTGCTGAACTCATCCGCCAGCACGCGGGCGGCCTCGCGCAGCAGCGTCGTCTTACCCACGCCGGGACGGCCGAGGAGGAGGATGCTCTTGCCGCCCTCGATGACGTCCCGCACGATGTCCACGGTGCCGAAGACGGCCCGGCCGACGCGGCAGGTCAGGCCGATGATCTCGCCCTGCCGGTTGCGGATGGCGGAGATGCGGTGCAGGGTGCGCTCGATGCCGGCCCGGTTGTCCTTCCCGAACGCGCCCACGCGGCTCGTGACGTAGCGGATCTGCTCCGCGGTGACGTACTCCTCGCTGAGGTGCACCACCCCGGTCGGGATGCGCGCCTCCGGCAGCCGGCCAAGGTCGAGGACCACCTCCAGCAGCGTCTCGAGATCGGCGCGCTGCTCCAGGGCCTCGCGCAGGTGCGGGGGCAGGCCCTCGAGGAGGAGGTCCAGGTTGTCGGTGATCTGTATCTGTCGGGGTACCACTCGGTGTTCTCCCTCCAGGGAGGATCCCGGCTCGGGTGCGGGTCAGCGGGAAATGAAACGAGGGGCGCCTGGCGGCTCCCCTCCCGGTGTCGCTTGAATTTTATTCACGCTCCGACGTGAGTGCGGCACGTTGTCGTATCTACTATATACCACGCGTGTTTCGTTTTACCCTCCGCGGCCTTAGCGGACCTCCAGGATGAGACAGCTCAGGTAGCGCGTTTCGGGCATCGCGGGGTGCACCGGGTGGTCCCGGGCGTGCCCGCGGGTCTCGACCAGCCGCACTTCGCGCTTGGCGTCCACGGCGGCAGCCGCCACGACCTGTTGGAGCAGCGTCTCGCCGACGTGCGATGAGCACGAGCAGGTGATGAGCCACCCGCCGCTGCGGAGCACTTTGAGCGCGCGGAGGTTGATCTCCTTGTATCCGCCGAGAGCCCGCTCCAGCGCGTCTTTCGTGCGGGCGAAGGGGGGCGGGTCGAGGATGACGGCGTCAAAGCGCGCGCTCGAGTCCGCGAGGCGGCGGAGCTCGTCGAAAACGTTGGCCTCGACGAAGCGGCATCGGCCGGCGACGCCGTTGAGCTCCGCGTTGCGGCGCGCGAGTGCGAGCGCTTCAGGAGAACTGTCTACCGCCGTCACCGTCTTCGCCCCGCCCAGAGCGGCGAGGACCGCGAACCCTCCCGTGTAGCAGAAGGCGTCCAAGACGTCCAGGTCCTTCACGAGCGTAGCGGCGGCCATACGATTGTCTCGCTGGTCGAGGAAGAAGCCCGTCTTCTGCCCGGTGGCGACGTCCACGAGGAACCGCGCCGGGCCGTCCCGGATCTCCACGAGGGGATCGCGCTCGCCGGCGAGCCACCCGGAGCGGCGAGGCAGCCCCTCCAGCGTGCGCACGGACGGATCGTTCCGCTCATAGACCGCCTCAGGCTGCAGCAGGTCGGTGAGGATCCCGAGCAGCATCTCCTTGCGGACATCCATCCCCAGCGCCAGCGTCTGCAGAACCAGCACGTCGGCGTAGCGGTCGACGATCAGCCCGGGCAGCAGGTCACCCTCACCGTAGACGACGCGGCAGGCGTCGGTGGCGACCAGCATCCGCTGGCGATAGGCCCAGGCGTTTTGGAGGCGGCGCCGGAAGAAGGCCTCGTTGATCTCCTCGGGACGGTGGGTCAAGAGACGCACGGAGAGGGCGGACCGCCGGGTGAAGAAGCCGCGGCCGAGCCATTTCCCCCGGGTCGTGCGGACGTCGACGATGCCGCCGTCCCGAACGGCTCCTTCCACGCGGGCGATCTCGCCGGCGTAGACCCAGAGGTGGCCGGAGGCTATCCGGGCCTCGCGCCCGGGCTTGAGGAAGACGTTGGCCACGGATCAGAAGAGGGAGGTCTGGGCCGGCTGCGCGTCCTTCTTGACCGGCTCCGGTCCGCCAGGCTCGGCCGTCTCACCGAAGATACGGATCTCACCGTACGTCCCGTCGTAGCCGGGCTTGATCTCGATCCGGCCTTCGCGCACGCGGCGGACGCCGTCGGCGATGCGCGCCGTGGTGTGCTTGGCGAGCTCCTCGACGGGGACGTCGAGCAGCACGGCGAACTCGCTCCCCAGGCTCGCGCACAGCTTGAAGTACTCCTCACGCACCGCCCCCGTGCCGACCTGGTGGCCCATCGCCTCGGCGATGATCTCCTCGAAGGGGATGAGGTTCCGGTACGGCACCGCGCCGGGGGGGACGAACCCTTCCTCGCGGTCCGCGAGATCTTCGACCCGGTGCATCACACCGACCGTCACGGGCCGCCCGCACACCGGGCAGCGGTTCCCATGTGCCTTCGCATCCGCCGGCCGCATCCGCGCATTGCAGTTGCGGTGTCCGTCGTAGTGGTACTTCCCTTCCTCCGGAAAGAACTCGATCGTGTACAGGAACTTGCTCGTGTCCTTCTCGCGGAGGATCCGCATCAGCTCGTAGTAGTCGGGCTCGGCCTCGAAGACGTTCGCCTCGCGCCCGAGCTTCGCCGGAGAGTGGGCGTCCGAATTGCTGAGCAGCATCGCGCGGTCCAGCTGTCCGAGGCGCCAGTTCATCGGGGGATCGGAACTCAGCCCGGTCTCCACGGCGGCGATGTGCTTGCTCTGCGCCCCGAAGCACTCCTCGAGCAAGTCGAAGCCCGAGTTGCTCCCGAAGAGGCTGAACCACGGCGTCCAGACATGCGCGGGCACGACCATGCAGTCGGGCGAGATCTCCATCACGTACTCGACGAGTTTGTCGCTCGGCAGCGTCAGCGTCGGCCGCCCATCCGCCATGAGCGAGCCGAAGCGGCCCAGCACGGCGTTGATGCGTTCCGCGGTCTCCAGCGACGGCGCGAGAATGACGTTGTGGATCTTGCGGAGGCGGCCGCCCTGGGGATAGATGTTGCTCACCTCGACGGTGAGCATGAAGTGCACGCCGCCGAAGGTGTACAGTCCCCGGTCGGTGGGCTTGAGCTTGGCCTTCAGTTCGCGCAGCCAGATCGGATGGGTGAAGTCGCCGGTGCCGACGATGGTGATGCCTTTGACCTTGCACCACCGGGCCATGCTCTCCACGTCCATCTCGCGGCTCGTGGCCCGGCTGTACTTCGAGTGCAGGTGGAGATCCGCGATGATCCGCATGCCGTGGGGCCCCGCCTCGCCTGGAACTTTCCTAGGGTTTCCCTCCCAGCGGAGAGTTCTCCTCCGGGGGAGCCGTCATCGACGGGCGGTTGAAAGGAAACGGCAGCATACGAAGAAGACTCAAGGCCACACCGTCTGCAGCAGGAGGACCCACGATGTCGACCACCCCAGAGCGGCAAGGCGCCGGCGAAACGCCTCAGCCGGAGGACTGGCTGAGGCTGGTCCGGATGATCCACGGCTACAGGGTCACACAGATGCTCGCCGTGGCCGCGAAGCTCGGCATCGCCGATTTCCTGGCGGACGGGCCGAAGAGCGTCGCCGAGCTGGCAGAGCGCACGGAAACTCACCCCGGGGCACTCCACCGCCTGCTGCGCGCCCTCGCGGGGAACGGGGTGTTCGCCGAAGACGACCGCGGACGGTACGCGCTGACACCGCTGGGCGGATTGCTCCGGACGGACGATCCCGGCTCAGCGCGAGCCCTGGCCATCTACAACGGAGACGAGCTTGTCTGGCGGTCCTGGGGATCGCTGCTGCACAGCGTGGCGACCGGAAGCGCTGCCTTCCAGCGGCTCTACGGGATGTCCATCTGGGAGTATCGGTCCCAGCATCCCGAACCCGATGCGGTCTTCAACGACGCCATGACGGCGCTGTCGAACCGGAGGATCGGCGACGTCATGGCGACGTACGACTTCTCGGGCATCCGAACGATCGTCGATGTCGGCGGCGGCCACGGGGCCCTCCTCGCGGCGATCCTGCGGGCTCACCCGGGGATGCGCGGTATCCTCTTCGACCAGCCCCACGTCGCCGCGGGGGCACACCGGCTGCTGGAAACGGCCGGCGTCGCTGATCGCTGCCGGATCGTGGCCGGCGATTTCTTCGAGGAAGTCCCCACCGGAGGCGACGCGTACATCCTCAGCAAGATCATCCACGATTGGGGTGACGAGCGGGCAACGGCGATCCTCAGAGCCTGCCGCCGTGCCATGACCGCGCAGGCGAGGCTGCTGCTGGCGGAGGCGGTGATCCCGGCCGGCAACGGGCCGCATGTGGGGAAACTTCTGGATCTCCACATGCTGGTGATGTTGGAGGGTGGCTGCGAGCGGACGGAAGGGGAATTCCGGACGCTGCTGGCCGGTGCG
>MENB01000185.1:423-5092 GCA_001768125.1 Armatimonadetes bacterium RBG_19FT_COMBO_69_19 | reverse complement strand
ATGCGGCGGCTGCCGGAGCTGCGAAGTCTGGGCTGCCCGATCTTCGTGGCTACGTCACGGAAGGACTACATCCGCGACTTGCTCCACCTGCATCCGGAGGAGCTCCTCGAGGGAACCGCGGCGGCGGTGGCCTTCGCCGCGGCGCAGGGGGCCAACATGCTGCGGGTGCACGACGTGCAGGCGATGGTGCGGGTGGTGAGGATGATGGAGTTCTTCACCGGCCGCCGGCCGGTGCGGGCGCCAGAGGAGGTCGGGAAGCGTGGACAAGCCGGTCATTGAGCAGGCCGTACGGGATATTATCACGGCGATCGGGGAGGACATCGATCGCGAAGGGCTGCGGGAGACGCCGCGCCGGATCGCCGAAGCGTACGAAGAACTGTTCAGCGGGCTGACCGAAGATCCGAGCGCACTGCTGGAGGTGGGGTTTGACGATGAGGACCACCACGAGATGGTCGTGGTGAGGGACATCCCCTTTTTTTCCGTCTGTGAACATCATTTCTTGCCCTTCCACGGTGTGGCCCACGTCGGGTACATCCCTCAGGGGCGCATTCTCGGGATCAGCAAGGTAGCAAGACTGGTGGAGATCCTGGCACGGCGTCCACAGGTCCAGGAGCGGCTCACCTCACAGGTGGCGGACTTCCTTTGTGAAGGGGGATTGAAGGCGCGGGGGGCGGCCGTGGTCATCGAAGCGGAGCACCTTTGCGTCACCATGCGGGGAGTCAAGAAACCGGGGAGCAAGGTCGTGACGTCCGCGACCCGCGGTGTCTTCCGCGAGGACGCGCGCACGCGCGCAGAGTTCTTCGCGATCGTCGAGGGCAGGCGCTAGCGATGGCGCAGGTCCACGCGGCCGGGCCGGCACGCGCGGCAGACGACCGCCCGCGGGGAACCTGGCCGGTCATCGCGCTTCTCGGCATCCTGCTTGCGCTGGCCGTGCTGGCGAGCGCCGCGATCGGGTCGGTCCCGGTTCCAGCCTCGTCGATCCTCGGCGCGTTCGGCCTTGGGCCGGCGGTCGATGACGTCACGCGCACCATCGTGCTCCAGGTCCGCCTCCCACGGATCGTCCTGGCCGCCCTGGTCGGGGTCGGCCTCGCCGCCGGCGGGACCGTGTTCCAGGGCGTCTTCCGGAATCCCATGGCCGACCCGTACATCATCGGCGTCTCGGCCGGCGCCGCGCTCGGCGCGACGGCTGCGATCGTCCTCGGCCTCACCGTCGTCTTCCTCGGGGTGAGCGCGGTCACGCTGTCTGCTTTCGCCGCGGCGCTGCTCGTGACGTTCCTGGTGTACCGGCTGTCCAGGTACCGGGGCGAGGTGATGGTCGAGCACTTGCTCCTGGCCGGTGTCGCGGTCGGTGCCTTCCTTGCGGCCATCATCTCCGCGCTCCAGCTGCTCGGGGGCGAGAGCCTCCAGCAGGTGATCTTCTGGCTGATGGGCGGTTTTTCGGGGCGTACCTGGCAGCACGTCTTGCTCACGGCGCCGTACATCACCCTCGGGTACGCCGGGGCCCGGGTGTTCGCCCGCGACCTGAACCTGCTCGTCCTGGGCGATGAGACGGCCCGCTCGCTGGGGGTGCAGGCGGGGCGGGTGCGGGCGGTGCTCATCGGGGCGGGCTCCCTGATGGCGGCGGCCGCGGTGTCCGTCAGCGGTCTGATCGGATTCGTCGGGCTTGTGGTTCCTCACCTGATGCGGCTCATCGTGGGGCCGGATCACCGCCGCCTGCTGCCGGCCGCGGCCCTCGCGGGGGCATTGACGCTCCTGGTCGCAGACACCCTAGCCCGCTCGGTCGCCGCCCCGACGGAAGTCCCGGTGGGGATCGTCACGGCGGCGCTCGGGGCGCCCTTCTTTCTCTACCTTCTAAGGAAGCACCGGCGACGAACGTACTGGTCGTGAGCGTGTGCTAGAATTGCGGTAGCCGCGCCCAGGTGGCGTAACGGGCAGCCGCGAGGGTCCTAAACACCCTTGGCCCGCAAGGGCCGTGTGGGTTCGACTCCCACCCTGGGCACCATCAGAAATGACGAGGGGACAGGCCACCGCCTGTCCCGTTTTCGTTGTGCTGGTGGAGGCGGCGCCCGGATTCGAACCGGGGAGTGGGGGTTTTGCAGACCCCTGCCTTGCCTCTTGGCTACGCCGCCGTGCTCAACGCTCATTGTACGAGACCGGCCCTCCGATTGGCAACAGCCGCCCGGACGTTGAGCGCTGTACCTTCAAAGGAAGGAGGGCGGCCGAAGCCGCCCTCCTGACGCCGCCGGCCTGCCCCTCACTGGCCGGCTTCACCACCGAAGTCTTCGTGGTCTCCACCACTATCATCCTCGACGAATCCACGCAAGATCACGAAGCCCTGCTGGTCGGACCGCCGGGACAGACCGAATGCCGTGCCCTTGAACGGGAACGATGTCTCCTGCGTCTGGGGGTTCAGGTGTTCGAGCATCATCGCGCCGGCCACCACATTGTCGCTCAGGTTCCAGATGATCACACCCCTGGTGATGTCGGACTCGTAGATGAGTCCACGGTAGAAGTATGTCGACCAGTCCCCCCCGAGTTCGATCCCCACGGGCGGGTTCGGGTCGACGAGCGTCGCCGGGTCGGCGTAGGCAATCTCGGTTGCGTTCGCGGGATCGGTGAATTCAACGACGGAGATCCCCGACTGGTAGTTGCCGGCCACGAGGACGTAGCGCTTGTCGGTCGGGACGATGTTGAAGTTGTGCCAGGTGCAGTTCTCGAGGTTCGTCTGAGGTCGCGGATGGACGAACGTCCCGAGCAGACCCCCCGTCCGTGCGTCAAAGAAGAAGAGCGAACGGTTCGTGACGCTGCTTGTGGCCTGACACTGCGCCTGGCCGCCGCCCCCTGGTTCGTGACCGAAGATGAGCACCTTGCCGTCCCAGGTGAAGGAGGCGGAGTGCCCGATCGAGACTCCGGTGATTGAGCGTGAGTAGAGCAGGACGGGATCCTCGAAGGAACCCTCCGCTGGCGGAGCGATGGTGGGGTCCACGGTCCAGACGGTGAAACCGTTGCCGCCGGCGCATGCCACAAGGTTCACATCTCCCATGATGACGGAGGTGTCATGGCACGAGCGACCGGCGAGTTCCCGGCGGAGGAAGGCTGCGGCGGCCGGATTAGCCAGAGGGATCTTTACGATGTCGATCCCCGGACACGCTCCGCTCGAGGCGCTGTTGTAGACGTACAGGTTGCCCCGCGCGACGTCCGGAACGAGCGTCGCGGTGTGCGATCCGCAGCCGGCCGGCGTCGTGTCGCTGGCCATCCGGACGGCACGGACGAGCTGCGGGTTGGTCGGATCGCTGATGTCGAAGATGTGGAGACCCTCGAATCCCAGGCCCACGAGTTGGCCGCCGCAGCTGGCGGTCGCGGCGTTAGCCGCGGAGACCGGCGAGTTCCAGGAACGGATGAGGAGGTTGCCCCAGACGAGCACGTCGCCCTGGTTGCCCACGGTATTCGTCGGGCTGGAGCACCCCGTGTAGTTGATGATCTCCCTCGGGTTCGCTGGCGCCGAGATGTCGATCAGCCGGAAGCCCGCGTACGTGCCCTGCACGGCTATGTTGCCCCAGATGGCGAGGTCAGAGTTGAAGACGCCCTGCCCCGGGACGGTGTTGTCCAAGGGAATCTCTCGCGCCGAGTAGCCCATTGGGTGCATGTTGTAGCCATAATCAAACGTGCTCACGGCGTCCAGCACCAACTCGGCTGACGCGAGCGTCGGGGGCATCGTGAGGCCCACGACCGATAGGACCAAGACGAGCACATGCCACCTGGATCGCATGGTCGCCCTCCTAAGGTTTGTGACCCTGAGTTGTTCAGCGTTCCGCGCCGAGCAGAGTTAGAGGGGAATGTGGAGTGTCGTGGTCTGCTTTTCGCCCTAGTTGCGGGGAGTCCTGCCGTGCGGGTAAAGCAAAACCGCCCGGGACATCCCGGACGGCCGACATCTGGAGCGGGAGACGGGACTTGAACCCGCGACCTTCTCCTTGGCAAGGAGACGCTCTACCACTGAGCTACTCCCGCCCGCTCCGCCTCACCCTGAACGGGGGTTCGGCCTGCCCTACATTATACTGACGGGTCTGCGAAGAAGAAAGCCCCGGGGACCCCGGGGCTTGGTAGGCACCTTCGACTTCAACAACAGGAGCGCAACCCCGTCGTTATGGGTTGCGGAAGAAGAGGAACCAGACGATCGCAAGTACGACGATCCACCAGATCCAATCCAAAGTGTCCTCCCTCCCTCCTGTTATTAATCGCCCTCCCCTTCGCTATGCCCCGGGGGAGTCCTGCATAGGCACCGCCCGGCAGGCTTGAAAGCCGGGAAGAGCGCCCCTATAATACGGGTGGCGTAACGCCCACGTAGCTCAGGCGGCAGAGCGTGTCCTTGGTAAGGACAAGGTCACCGGTTCGAATCCGGTCGTGGGCTCCACCAGCGTGACTCGTCACTCGCGGATCGCCCCGGCGGCCCGCGGTGGACGAGTCATTATCACGAAATCACGCGGTTCTCTGGGGGAGACGGATGGCCAAGGCGAAGTTCGAGCGCACGAAGCCGCACGTGAACATCGGGACGATCGGGCACGTGGACCATGGGAAGACGACGCTGACGGCGGCGATCACGCACACGCTGGCCGGGCTCGGGACCACGCAGGCCAAAGGGTACTACGATATCGACAACGCGCCGGAGGAG
>MENB01000185.1:0-356 GCA_001768125.1 Armatimonadetes bacterium RBG_19FT_COMBO_69_19 | reverse complement strand
ACATCGATGCGCCGGGGCACGCGGACTACATCAAGAACATGATCACGGGGGCGGCGCAGATGGACGGGGCGATCCTGGTGGTGAGCGCGGCGGACGGGCCGATGCCGCAGACGCGGGAGCACGTGCTGCTGGCGCGCCAGGTGAACGTACCGTATCTGGTGGTGTTTCTGAACAAGATCGACATGGTGGACGACCCGGAGCTGCTGGAGCTGGTGGAGGTGGAAGTGCGGGACCTGCTCACGCACTACCAGTTCCCGGGGAGCGAGGTGCCGGTGATCCGGGGGTCGGCGACGAAGGCGCTGGAGGCGCTGGAGAAGGCGCCGGGGAGCCTGAAGCGCGGCCAGAACGAGTGGGTG
>MENB01000184.1:15737-17168 GCA_001768125.1 Armatimonadetes bacterium RBG_19FT_COMBO_69_19 | reverse complement strand
GGTGCCGATGTCGCGTCCCTCCATGATCACTTCTCCGCCCACCCCCATCCGGCGCTGCAGGGCGACCAGGGCCTCCCGGACCTCGGGATAGGCGCTGACGATGGATGCCCCCTCACTCATGCGGGGACTGCGGATCGCCTCGGTCACGTCGGTGCCCTGGGCGACGACACGCTGTCCGCCGGCGCCGGGGACGAATTCGATCTCGATGGCGCGGGCGACCTCCGCGACCGCGGCCCGGTCATTCAGGTCGATCCCGCGATGCGTCGCCTGCCAGGCGACTGAGCGATACATCGCCCCGGTGTCCACGTATCGATAGCCCAGGCGCTGCGCCAGAGCCCGCGCGACGGTGCTCTTGCCTGCCCCGACCGGGCCGTCGATCGCGATCACCCGTGAGCGTGCGGCCACCCCACCCTACTTCTCGCCGCCCGTCGAGAGGCCCTGGCCGAGCACGGTCACGACTGGGCGGCCGGTCACAGGGTGCGGACGTACCTCGACATCGGCCCCGTACACCTCACGCACCCGCTCCGGGGTGAGGACATCCGCGGGCGTGCCCAGACCCGCGACCCGTCCCCGGTCGAGCAGGACGAGGCGGGCGCAGAACATGGAGGCCAGGTTGAGGTCGTGCAGCGCGGCGATCACCGTGAGGCCGCCGGCATTGAGCCCCCCGATGAGGCTCATCATCTCCACCTGATAGCGGATGTCGAGGTGGGCGGTCGGCTCGTCGAGCAGCAGCACCTCGGGGGCCTGCGCCAGGGCGCGG
Organism: Armatimonadetes bacterium RBG_19FT_COMBO_69_19; assembly: GCA_001768125.1. Taxonomy (GTDB): domain Bacteria; phylum Sysuimicrobiota; class Sysuimicrobiia; order Sysuimicrobiales; family Kaftiobacteriaceae; genus Kaftiobacterium. The sequence goes on along the minus strand of MENB01000184.1, from coordinate 16,408 downwards.
GCCAGCAGGACGCGCTGCCGTTCCCCGCCGCTCAGCTCATCCACGCGCCGGTGACGGAGGTGCCAGGTCCGCGTGTGCTCCATCGCCTCGCGCGCCAGGGCCAGGTCTGCATCGCCTTCGCGGGCAAGCGGCCCCAGGTGGGGCGCACGGCCCATCAGCACGACGTCGAAGACGGTGAAGCCGAAGCCATTGTGACCGTGCTGCGGGACGGCCGCCACACGCGATGCGACCTGGCGGGCGGTGAGGCCTGCGATGTCGGTTCCGCCGAGGAGGACGGTGCCTCGCTCCGGGGCGACGAGCGCATGGATCGCGCGCAGCAGAGTGGTCTTTCCGCTGCCGTTCGGCCCGACGATGCCGGCGAACTCCCCCGGGGCGATGCTCAGGGCCACGCCGTCGAGGGCGGGGATCGCCTCATAACGGCAGGCGATGTCCACCACGACCACCGCGGCGCGCGCGCTCAACGGAACACCTCGGGGTGGATGATCGCGGCCAGCGCGCGCAGTCCATCCACGATGCGCGGGCCGGGCCGGGAGATCAGGGATGCGTGCACCTCTCCCACCCTTCCCGCCCGCACCGCCGCAACCTGCTCCCACCCGCGACGCGTCAGGGCACGGCGCCCCTGAGGGTAGGTGACGACGATGACCTCGGGGTTACGGCGGATGACCGCCTCC
>MENB01000184.1:15228-15693 GCA_001768125.1 Armatimonadetes bacterium RBG_19FT_COMBO_69_19 | reverse complement strand
CCCTCCTCCCCGGGTGATGAGATCCGAGATGAACGTCCCCGCCCCCGCCGTCATCAGCGGCTCACCCCACAGCTCCACGTAGACTTGTCGCCGCGGCCGTCCCGCAACGGCCGTGGCAACGACCTGCTCTTTGGTTCGCATCGCGGCCAGCAGCTTGCCCGCGGCACCCGGCGCCCCGGTGAGCCGACCGATGAGCTCGATCTGTGCGTAGAGACCGGGGAGCGTCGCGGCATCCACCGCCATGACGGGGAGCTTCATGGCGATGAGCCGCTCCAGTTGCCCGCGCTGGAGCGACGCCACACCGACCACGAGGTCCGGGCGCAGGCTCAGGATGCGCTCGACGTCGAGCACTACGCCGCCGACCTTCGGTTTCGCGGCCACCTTCGCTTCCGGGTAGTCATCCGCCGAGCTGACGCCCACGATGCGCGTGTCCAGGCCGAGGGCGAAGAGGATCTCGGTGAGGCT
>MENB01000184.1:14140-15200 GCA_001768125.1 Armatimonadetes bacterium RBG_19FT_COMBO_69_19 | reverse complement strand
GCGCCCGAGGGCGTCCACGACCCGCAGCGGGAAGCCCCCCGCCGCGTCCGCCTCTGAAGCCGCAGGCAGGAAGGCCGCCGGCAGGAAGACCGCCGCGACCAGACAAAGCACCTTCAGCACACGCATGGCCCGGATCACCCAGGAAGAGTTCGAGCGGGTGGAGATGCGCGTCGGCCGGATCGTGGCCGTCGACGATTCCCCCAAGGCGCGCAAACCCTCATATCGGCTGACCATCGACTTCGGCCCCTTCGGGGTCAAACGGTCCTCCGCGGCCGTCCGGCCCTTTTATTCTAAGGAAGAACTCGTCGGCCGCCGGGTAGTCTGCGTGGTGAACTTCCCGCCCAAACAGGTCGCCGATTTCGTCTCGGAGGTCCTTACCCTCGGGGTCATGGAGCACGGGGGGCGAATCGTGCTCCTGCAACCGGACCGGGACGCCGAGCTCGGCGCCCGCATCGGCTGACCCGTCCGGTACATCTAGCGCAGGCCGGGACGCAGCAGCAGCAGGAGGATACCGCCGAGGATCAGCAGCACCCCGACGCCCTGATCCTGGAACAGCGCCTGAAACGCCGGCATCTGGCGCAGCACGAGGTAGGTCCCCCCCACCACCAGCCCCGTCCCGAGCATGCGCACGCGGCGCTTCGCGTCCTCATCCTCCGTGGGCGGCGGAGGCATCCCGGGTTCAGCGGCGATCTCGCGCACCGGCTCGTCGGGGACGATGAGCACCATGAGCAGGTACAGCAAGACGCCGAACCCCTGCCACAGGGCCAGGAGCACGAAGGCGACGCGCACGGCGTTGCTGTCCACGTTGAAGTAGGCGCCGAGTCCCCCGCACACTCCGGCGATCCAGCGATCGGTGCGCGAGCGGTACAGGATGCGTCTCATGACAACCCGCCGCGCCGTCCGGCGATCCGTTCCGCCTGAGACAGCACGCGCTCGGCCTGCCGGACGATCGGCGCGTCGACCATGCGGCCGTCCACCACCAGGGCCCCCCGCGCTGCCGTCCGATAGGCGTCGATGATCCGGCGCGCCCAGGCGATCTCGTCGTCCGAAGGGGAGAATA
>MENB01000184.1:12746-14115 GCA_001768125.1 Armatimonadetes bacterium RBG_19FT_COMBO_69_19 | reverse complement strand
CGGATGGATGACCTGCTTCCCGGTGTAGCCCAGCGCCTTCCCTTCGCGGCACTCGCGCGCCAGCCCCTCCAGATCGCGCACCGCGGTATGCACGATGTCGATCGCGTCCCGCCCCGAGCCGTGCGCGGCCAGGGCGACGTGGGCGCGCGCCTCGCGGACCTCGTCGTTGCTCGCCGTGCGCTGCAGCCCTGTCTCCGCCGCCAGGTCGTCGGCGCCGAAGACCAGGGCGGCGACGCGCTCCGAGGCCGTGGCCATCTCCGCGGCGCCCAACACCGCCTGCGGCGTCTCGATCAACAGCGCGAGCCGCACGCTGCCCTCGTCCATCTTACGCGCGCGCTCGAGGGCCCGGATTACGCCGTCCACCAATGTCGCCTCGGCCGGGGCGCGGCTCTTCGGCAGGACGATCCCGGTGATGCCCGGGAGCAGACAGGCCAGCAGGTCGTCCTCGAGCAGACCCGTCGCGAGCGCGTTCGGTCGCAGCCAGACCGAGACCTCTGGAGGAACCCCCCCGGCCACGGCGGCACGGATGAGCGTCCGGGCCTGGACTTTGTCCTTCGCGGCGACGCCGTCCTCCAGGTCCAGGATGATCGCGTCGGTGGCCAGCCCCCGCGCCTTCTCCATCATCCGGGCCTGGTCCCCGGGCACGAACAGCATCGAGCGCAGGAGCGCCGGAGCGCGCATCACCGGCCCCCGGCGGCGAGGTCACGCAGCCAGCGCCACAGCCGGACGACGAGCGAGCGGGCCGGGACCTCGTCCGCGGCGACGAGCGGGACGCGTCCGACCTCGACGCCGCCGCTCGTGAAGAGGAGCGTCCCCACCACTTCCCCCCGTTCGATCGGCGCCGCCGTCTTCGTCAGGAAGACCTTCCGGTTCACGGCGGCCCCCTTCGGGACGACGACGACCGCGTCCTCTTTCGCCGCGGCGACCAGCGGGCGCCGGCCGTTCGGCACCGGCACCGTGCGGACCTCATCGCCGGCCGAGACGCCGCGGACGCGCGTGAACCCCCCGAAGCCGTAATTGAGCAGCGCGGCGGCGTCGCGATACATCGGCCCGCTGTTCAGCACCACGGCGATGAGCTGCCACCCCCCGCGCGTCGCCGACGCCACGAGGCACGGCCCGGACTCGGCGATCCACCCGGTCTTGATCCCATCGGCCTCAGGGTAGCGCCACAAGAGGCTATTGGTGTTGATCACCAGGCGCGTGGTCCCGCCGCGGCGGAGCTCCCAGGTCTGGGTGCGGACGATCTCGGCGATCCACGGCACGGCGAGCGCCGCCCGGCCGATGAGGGCGAGATCGTACGCCGTGCTGTAATGCCGGGGGTGGTGCCGCCCGTGCGGGGTGACGAAGTGCGAGTCGCGCGCTCCCAGGG
>MENB01000184.1:12548-12707 GCA_001768125.1 Armatimonadetes bacterium RBG_19FT_COMBO_69_19 | reverse complement strand
CCGATCCCGCGACCGCCTCGGCGAGCGCCACGGCCGCATCGTTGGCCGAGTGCATCAGCATCGCCCGCATCAGCTCCCCGGCCGTCCACCGCTCGCCCGCTTCCAGGCCGAATGCGGACCCCGAGCGCTCGGCGGACGCCCGCTCGGTGATCGTCACCA
>MENB01000184.1:12425-12539 GCA_001768125.1 Armatimonadetes bacterium RBG_19FT_COMBO_69_19 | reverse complement strand
GGGTGAGCGACTCCGCCACGAGCAGAGCGGTCAGCATCTTCGTCGTACTGGCCGGCGGCCGCCGGACGTGCGGCGCGAGGGCATAGAGCATCCGCCCCGTCTGCACATCGACGA
>MENB01000184.1:7162-12397 GCA_001768125.1 Armatimonadetes bacterium RBG_19FT_COMBO_69_19 | reverse complement strand
GGCCGGCGCCGCGGCCGATGGGAGGGCACGCCCCGCGCAGAGGACGGCAGCGAGGACGCCTGTGGCGACAGTGACCGCGAACCTGGACATCCCTACAGAGATAGGTCTTCCCCGTTCGGCGATCCGGTGGGCGCGGTTCCGATGAACGCGGCTCGCGGATCATCACCCCGCAGCGGCGGGAGCGCGTGGAGATCCTGCAGCCCGAAGTGCCGGAGGAACCCTTCGGTGGTGCCGTAGAGGATGGGGCGGCCGAGCGCGTGTTTGCGGCCGACCTCGCGGATGAGGTGGCGGTCCAGCAGCCGCTCGAGGACGTGCTCACTGCGGACGCCGCGCACGGTTTCGATCTCGGCCCGCGTCACGGGCTGCCGATAGGCGACGATGGCCAGGGTCTCGAGGGCGGCCTGTGAGAGGGGCTCCCGGTGATCCAGCCGCAGGAAGCGCTGCACAACCTCCGCAAACTCCGGCCGCGTGCACAACTGATAGCCGCCGGCCACGACCTGGATCTGCAGCCCACGACCTGCATAGTCTTGCCCGAGGTCCCGGAGCACGTCGAGCACCGCTTCCAGGGGAACGGCGAGGGTCTCCGTGAGCTGCTCCGGGGTCACCGGAGCCCCGGCGACCAGCAAGACGCACTCGACAGCCCGCCTCAGCTCCGCGCGGTCGCTGCCCTCCTCGGACGTCGGGGTCGTCGTCTCGGGTTCCGTCATCATGTGGTGAGGAGCATGAGCCGGATCGTCGCGAACGGCTGCGGCTGTTCCGCGCTGACGCGCCGCAGCTTGATCAACTCGAGCAGGGCGAGGAACGTGACGATGACCTCGAGCGTGCCCGCCCGGTCCGAGAACAGGCGCGGGAACTCGACGCCCTCGGGATGCTCCCCCAGGAGGCGCAGGATCGCCTCGATCCGGTCGGCCACCTTGATCTCTTCCGCGGGGATCTCGCCGACGTGCTCCCGGGCGCGCTCGAGGACCTGCTGGAAGGCGTGGAAGAGGTCGTCCACCGTGACGCCTTCGAGGATGACCTCACCGGAGTCCCCTTCCTTCGGTCGGGCGAAGACCTTCTGCTGGTATTCCTCCAGCGCGCGCAGGGCGCTGCTCACTTCCTTGAACGCGCGGTACTCGTGCAGCCGCTCCTCGAGCCGTTCCTGGAGGTCCGGGGGGGCGGCGTCGCCCTCCACCGGCTCCACCGGGGTCTCATCTTTGGGCACCAGCAGGCGCGACTTCATCTCGATCATCGCCGCCAGCACCCACAGGACCTCCGTCGCCTCATCGAGATCGAAGTGCACCCTGGTGCTCGCCACGTACTCCTCGGCGATCTGCCCAAGGGGGATCTCGCGGAGGTCGACCTGCCCCTGCTGGACGAGGTTGAGCAGCAGATCGATCGGACCTTCGAATTGCGGCAGCTTGATGGTGTACGTCGGCATCAGAAGTATCCCGTCCCCGTGGCCTGTGTGATCAACCAGCGCATCGGTCCAAGTAGAACGACGGAGAGGACATTCGTCATGACGAGCAGCAGCAGGATGAAGACTCCGTACGGCTGGAGCCGTGCGTAGGACACGGCCTGCGCCGGCGGGAGCAGGCCCATGAGGATCTTCGATCCGTCGAGCGGCGGCACCGGGATGAGGTTGAAGACGGCGAGCATCGCGTTGATCTGGATCACCGTCACCAGCAACCGGTCCACCGTCGACCCCCCGAAGTCCAGCAGCCCGAGCTTGAAGGGCACGCCGAGCGCGAACAGCAGGGTGATGTTGGCCAGAGGTCCCGCGGCTGCGACGATGATGGTGTCGCGCCGCCAGTCGCGGAAGTGCATCGGGTTGATCTGCACCGGCTTCGCCCAGCCGAACCCCGCGAGCAGGATGAGGATCGACCCGAGCGGATCGAGGTGCGCGAGGGGGTTGAGCGTCAGGCGGCCCTGCGCCCGGGGCGTGGGATCGCCGAGGCGGTCGGCCACGTAGGCATGGGCGAACTCATGGATCGTCGCCGCCACCACGAGCGCCACCCCGAGGTACAGCAGGGTCGCTGTGTCGAGTCCGCGCATCGAGAGGTGCTTCGCGGGTTACAGGACAACGTCCTTGCGCACCAAATCGTCGTAGCCCTCGCGCTCCACGACGACGCGCGCGCGGCCGCCCCCGGCCAGGACCACCGCTGGCCGCGGGAACCGGTTGTAGTTGCCGGCCATCGAATAGGTGTAGGCGCCCGTCGAGAACATCGCCAGCACATCTCCACTGTGCACGTCGGGGAGATACGCCTCCCAGATCAGGACGTCGCCGGACTCGCAACACCGTCCGGCGACCGCTACGGTCTGGGTGGGCTCCGCGAACGGGCGCTCCGCCAGGACCGCCTCGTACCTCGCGCCGTAGAGTGCGGGGCGCGGGTTCTCGTACATGCCGCCGTCCACGGACACGTACGTGCGCACGCCCGGGATCGTCTTGATGGCGCCGATGGTGTACAGCGTCACGCCCGCGTCCCCCACGATGGAGCGGCCGGGCTCGATGAAGACTTTCGGGGGCGTCAGCCGGTGCTGGTCCACCCTGGCGCGGACGACGTCGATCACGGCGTTGACGTAGGCCGCTTTGGCTGGAGGTTCGTCCGTCGACAGGTAGCGGATCCCGAGGCCTCCGCCCAGGTTCAGTTCCTCGGTCGTGACGTCCAGCTCATCGCGGATGCGCGCCGCGAAGTCCACGAGCGCCGTGGCCTCGAGCCGGAAGGGCTCCAGATCGAAAACCTGCGAGCCGATGTGCGCGTGCAGCCCCCGCAGACGCACCCGTTCCATCGCGCGCGCCCGCGCGACGGCCTGGTACGCGGCGCCCTCGAGGATGCCGAAGCCGAACTTCGAGTCGACGCCGCCGGTCTGGATCGCCTTGTGCGTGTGGGGCTCGATGCCGGGTGTCAGGCGCAGGAGGATCTCAGCGCGCGCGGCGGTCCGGGCCGTAAGCTCCTCCAGGAGATCCAGCTCGTACGTGTTGTCCACCACGAAGCGGCCCACCCCGGCGCGCAGCCCGTACTCCACCTCGTCGCGGGTCTTGTTGGAGCCGTGGAACACCAGGTCCGCGGCGGGGATCCCGGCGTGCAGGGCGGTGTAGAGCTCGCCGCCCGAGGCGATGTCCACGCCGAGACCTTCCTGGTGGACGATCTGGCAGGTGGCCGCGATGCAGCACGCCTTCGAGGCAAAGAGCACCCGGCCGTTCCCGTAGACCCGGGCGAGCGCCTCCCGGTACTCCCGGCAGTTTCCCCGCAGGCGGTCCTCGTCCAGAACGTGTAGCGGCGTGCCGAACTCCCGGATGAGATCCAGGGCGTCGACGCCGCCGAGGGCGAGGTGCCCCCGGGGGCTGGCGGGAAAGGCGTGGGGTGGGATCGTGCGCATCGCCGCGAGTCTAGCATCGCCCCCCAGAGAGTGTCAACGTGGCCGCATTGCCGCGGGCGCGCGGCCCGCAGTACACTGATAGCGAGGTGATCCCATGCGCGACGCCGTCATCCTGAGCGCGGTTCGCACGCCGGTCGGCCGGTTCCTGGGGGGCCTCACCACCATCCCCGCGCCGCGGCTCGGCAGCATCGTCATCGCCGAGGCCGTCCGCCGGGCCGGCCTCAGTCCCGCCGACGTGAGTGAGGTCATCATGGGCAACGTGCTGAGCGCCGGATTGGGGCAGGCCCCCGCGCGCCAGGCCGTGCTGCACGCCGGGCTGCCGGTCTCGGTGCCGGCGACGACGATCAACAAGATGTGCGGCTCGGGGCTGAAGGCGGTCATGCTGGCGCAGCAGGCCATCGCCACGGGCGACGCCGACATCGTGGTGGCGGGCGGGATGGAGAACATGAGCGCCGCGCCGTACGTGCTGCAGAAGGCGCGCTCGGGCTACCGCCTCGGCGACGGGACGGTCGTAGATACCATCCTGCGCGACGGGCTCACCGACGCCTACCAGCACATCCACATGGGGAACTGCGCGGAGATCCTCGCCCGCGAGTACCGCATCTCCCGCCAGGAGCAGGACGATTTCGCGAAGTTGAGCTACTCGCGCGCCATCGCCGCGATGGACTCGGGCGCGTACGCGGACGAGCTCATCACGGTGGAGGTCCCGCAGGGCAAGGGCGAGCCGTTGGTCGTCGCGGAGGACGAGGAACCGCGCCGGGTGAACTTCGACAAGATCCCCACCCTGCGGCCCGTCTTCGAGGAAGGCGGGACCGTCACCGCCGCGAACGCCAGCAGCATCAGCGACGGCGGCGCCGCCGTCGTCCTGGCCGCCTCCGACGTGGCGAAGGCGAAGGGGCTCACGCCGATGGCGCGAATCATCGGGCAGGCCGGCGCGGCGATGGCCCCGGAGTGGTTCACGATCGCCCCCGCGCACGCGACGCAGATGCTGCTCGAGAAGGTGGGCTGGGCGAAGGATGACGTGGACCTCATCGAGATCAACGAGGCATTCGCCGCGGTGGTCATCGGGGTGTGCCGCGATCTCGGCCTGGGATTCGACCGCGTGAACGTTCACGGCGGCGCCGTGGCCCTCGGCCACCCGATCGGCGCGAGCGGCGCCCGCATCCTGACCACCCTGCTGCACGCGATGCGGCGGCACGAGGCAGCCCGGGGCGTCGCCTCGATCTGTCTCGCCGGCGGGGAGGCGGTTGCGCTGGCCGTCGAACGCATCTAGCGACCGTTGACCCCCGCAGGATACCTCACGCTCGGCATCCTCGCGGCCGCGGTGGTCGCCTTCGCGGCCGGGCGGTGGCGTCCCGACGCCGTCGCGCTGCTGGCGCTGCTCGCCCTGCTCGTCTCCCGGATCCTCGATCCTCGCGCCGCGTTTGCCGGGTTTGGCTCTCCCGTCCTCGTTGCGGTCGGCGCCGTGTACGTCGTCAGCGCCGGTCTGGAGCGCACCGGGGTCGCCGCCGCGATCGGCCGCCGCCTCTTCCGCCTCGCCGGCGCCAACGAGGCGGTCCTCATCCTGGCCCTGGGGGGCGTCGCCGGATTGCTCTCAGGGGTGATGAACAGCATCGGGGCGATGGCGGTGCTGCTCCCGGCGGCGATGGCCACGGCGCGCGAGGCGCGCCTGAGCCCCTCGAAGTTGCTGCTGCCGCTGGCCCTGGGCACGCGCCTGGGCGGCAACCTCACGTTGATCGCCGGTCCGAGCAACCTCATCGCCAGCACGGCGCTGGAGACCGCGGGGTTGCGCCCCTTCGGGTTCTTCGAGTTCCTGCCCATCGGCGGGACGTTCCTCGTCGCGGGCCTGCTGTTCATCGCGTTCGTCACGCGGCA
>MENB01000184.1:5372-7140 GCA_001768125.1 Armatimonadetes bacterium RBG_19FT_COMBO_69_19 | reverse complement strand
GCGGAGCGACCCACGCGCGGCCGTTTGATGGACCTCTACCGTCTCCGGGAACGGCTCTTCGAGATCCGCATCGCGGACGATTCGCCGCTCGTGGGGAAGACGCTGGAATCCTCCGAGCTCGGGTCCACGTGGGGCGTCACGGTGCTCAGCATCACGCGCCGCCGGCGCCGCCTGGTGGCCCCCGGACCCGCAGAGACGCTCGCCGCGGGCGACCGGCTCCTGGTGCAGGGCCGCCTCGAGGAACTGCTGCAGTCCCGCTTTCTCGATGCCGCGGACGTGAACGAACGGGGACCGATCGAGGCGGCCGGACTGGAATCCCGGGACGTGCGCATCGTCGAGGTGATCCTCGCGCCGCGCAGCACGCTGGCGGGCAAGTCCCTGCGCGAGATCGACTTCCGCGAGAAGTACGGCCTCACGGTGGTGGCCATCTGGCGGGAGGGCCGCCCCCGCCGCACCGCCCTCGTCGATCTGCCGGTCCAGCTGGGCGATGCGCTGCTCGTACAGGGGCATCGTGACCGGATCCGCGTCCTCTCGCGCGATCCGGACTTCCTCGTCCTCGAGCCGGAAGGCGGCGCGGCCATGCGCACCGGCCGGGCGCCGTGGGCGATCGGGGCGCTGGTCCTGATGATCCTGCTCAGCACGGCCGGCATCGAGATCGCTGTGGCGGCGCTTGCGGCGGCCGCCCTGGTCGTGGCGGCGGGCTGCGTGACCGCGGAGGAGATCTACCAGTTCGTCGACTGGCGGGTCATCGTCTTCATCGGCGCAATGCTGCCGATCAGTACGGCGCTGACGACGACAGGCGCAGCCGCCCAGGTGGTCGCCGGGGTGATCGACACGGTCGGGCGGGGTACTCTGCCGGCCCTCATCGCGCTGCTCGGCATCGGCATCGTCGCCAACCAGGTGATGCCGTCGGTGGCGGCAACGGTCCTGCTCGCCCCCATCGCCCTGCAGATCGCCGCGGCCACCGGGAGCGGGGCGCACGCCTTCATGATGGCCGTCATCGCCGCGACCGGGACGACGTTCACCCCGATCAGCAACCCGGTGAACCTGCTGGTGATGGGGCCGGGAGGCTACAAGATGTCGGACTACGTGCGGATCGGGCTGCCGCTCGCGCTGCTACTCGCGGGCCTCAGCCTCATCGTCATCCCGCTCTTCTGGCCCCTCCGCTAGATCGCGTCCACGCTCCGCGTCTCGCGATGACGTGAACCCTTCGATGCGCCGCGCGGTGGTGATGAATGCGGTATGCGCCACCATCCGGTGCGCGGGACGGACGCTCTGCCCCTCGATGTTCCACGGCCGCAGCAGCGTCTCCGTCGTCTCGATCAGCCCGAAGGCACGCGAGCGGCGCAGGGTCGCCACCAGCTCCACCGTCTGCGGCACTGTCGGCAGATAGCACAGCAGGATGCCGCCCTCGCGCAGCGCGCCGGTGGCATGTTCCACGACCCGCCAGGGCTCCGGGACGTCGAGCACGATGCGGTCAAGCGGCCGGTCGGGGATGGCCGCGTAGACGTCCTGCGCCCGCATCATCAACTGCTCGGCCGGACCCAGATACTTCTCGATGTTCTGACGCGCCGTCCGGGCGAACTCCTCGCGCACCTCATACGAATAGACACGGCCGGACGGCCCCACGGCTCGAAGCAGGGTCATCGTCAGCGCCCCGGACCCCGTGCCGGCCTCGAGGACTGTCGCGCCCGGATAGATGTCGGCCGCGAGCAGGATGACGCTGAGGTCTTTGGGATAGATGACCTGCGCGCCGCGCGGCATCTCG
>MENB01000184.1:3894-5349 GCA_001768125.1 Armatimonadetes bacterium RBG_19FT_COMBO_69_19 | reverse complement strand
GCGGACCATGACGAACTTCTCGCCGCGCGTGGAGACGACGTACCGGCCCTCGGACGTGCCGATGATCGGGTCGTGCGGAAGCTTCCCCCCGCGGAGGTCGCTGCTGCCCCCCGCTTTGAGCGTGATGAGGTACCGCCGGTCCTTGCGATCGATGAGGAGGACGGGTTCGCCCGGACGGAGCGGTCCTGCGCGCATGCGGATGCTAGGTCCGCACGCCGCGCGGTTTCACGTGCTCGCGCACCCAGCGCACGATCGTCTCGAGCGAGGCCCCCGGGGTGAAGACTTCCGCCACGCCGGCGCTCTTCAAGGACGTGACATCCTCCCCGGGAATGATCCCACCGCCGAAGACCACGATGTCGCCGGCCCCCTTCTCCCGCAGCAACTGGACGACGCGCGGGAAGAGGGTCATGTGCGCCCCGGAGAGGATGGACAGGCCGATCGCGTCCGCGTCTTCCTGGATGGCCGCGGTGACGACCATCTCGGGCGTCTGGTGCAGCCCGGTATAGATCACCTCGAACCCGGCGTCGCGCAGCGCACGCGCGACCACCTTCGCCCCGCGATCATGCCCATCCAGCCCGGGCTTGGCCATGACGATGCGGATCTTCGCTTCAGTCATCACTGTCCGGCATCAGATGATCGCCGGCTCCCGGTACTCGCCGTATGCCGCGCGATAGACGTCGCAGATCTCCCCCACGCTCGCCCGGGCGCGGACCGCGTCCACGATGGGATACATCGTGTTCTCGCCCGATTCGATCGCGGCCTTGAGGGCCGCGAGGGCCCGGCGGGCCGCGCCCTCCTCCCGCGAGGCGCGCACCTGCCGGAGGCGCTCGATCTGGGAGCGCTCCACCTCGGGGTCGATGCGCAGGGTCGCGATGGGCGTCTCTTCGGGCACCACGAAGTCATTGACGCCCACGATGATCTTCTCCTTGCGCTCGAGGGCCTGCTGGAAGCGGAAGCTGGCGTCGGCGATCTCCCGCTGCGGGAAGCCCAGTTCCACCGCCCGGACCATCCCGCCGAGGTCGTCGATCTTGCGGATGTAGGCTCCCGCCTCGTCCTCCATCCGGTTCGTCAGGGCCTCAACGAAGTACGAACCCCCGAGGGGGTCGGCGGCGTTCGCCACGCCACTCTCGTGCGCGATGATCTGCTGCGTGCGCAGAGCAACACGCACCGCTTCTTCCGTGGGTAGCGCGTAGGTCTCGTCCATCGAATTCGTGTGCAGGGACTGGGTGCCGCCGAGCACCGCGGCCAGCGCCTGCAGCGCCACGCGCACGATGTTGTTCAGCGGCTGCTGCGCGGTGAGCGAGACACCCGCGGTCTGGGTGTGGAAGCGCAGCCACCACGAGCGCGGCTCCGTCGCCTTGAAGCGTTCACGCATGATGCGCGCCCACATCCGCCGCGCCGCGCGGAACTTGGCGATCTCCTCGAAGAAGTCGTTGTGGCAGTCGAAGAAGAACG
>MENB01000184.1:327-3877 GCA_001768125.1 Armatimonadetes bacterium RBG_19FT_COMBO_69_19 | reverse complement strand
ACGTCGACGTCGAGCCCCGCCTCGATGCCCGCCTGGACGTAGGCGATGCCGTCCGCGAGGGTGAACGCCAGCTCCTGCGCGGCGGTCGCGCCGGCCTCGCGGATGTGGTAGCCGCTGATGCTGATGATGTTCCAGCGCGGCAGCTCGCGCGTGCCGAAGACCAGCATGTCCTGGATGAAGCGCATGCTCGGACGGGGCGGCACCACCCATTCCTTCTGGGCGATGAACTCCTTGAGCATGTCCGTCTGCGTCGTCCCGCCGAGATGCTCCCGCGCGAACCCGCCCTCTTCCGCCGCGACGACATACATCGCGAGCAGCACGTTCGCCGGCGCGTTGATCGTCATCGAGGTGGTCACACGGTCGAGGGGCAGCCCCGCGAGGAGGACCTTCATGTCCTCCACGGTGTCGATGGCCACACCCTCCCGGCCGACCTCACCCAGCGCCTTCGGGTGGTCGGAGTCGTACCCCATGAGGGTCGGCATGTCGAACGCCACGGAGAGACCGGTCGTGCCGTGCTCGAGCAGATAGTGGAAGCGGCGGTTGCTGTCCGCCGCGGAGCCGAAGCCGGCGAACTGCCGCATCGTCCACAGCCGGCCGCGGTACATCGTGGGATGGATGCCGCGCGTGAACGGGTACGCCCCCGGATCGCCGAGGTCGCGCTCGTAGGTGAGCCGCCCGAGATCCCCGGGGCCGTAGAGGGTCCGCTTGTCGCTCACGTTCTCACCCTCTCGTCGTGGTGCGCGCGAGCAGCTCGGCCACGTCCATGGGCTTTGCCGCGGCATCGGTGACCTTGGCCGCGTCGTCGAGCATCAGCGTGCAGAACGGGCAGGCCGTGGCCACGATCTGCGCGCCGGTCTCCGCGACGTGCTTGGTGCGCACGTGGCTCACCCGCTCGCCGGTGCGGTCCTCGTGCCAGTACAGGCCGCCGCCCGCCCCGCAGCAGAACCCCTGTTCCCGGCAGCGCGCCATCTCGACCCGCGAGGCGCCGGGGATCGCATCCAGGACCCGCCGGGGCGCGTCGTACTCGCCGTTGTGCCGCCCGAGATAACACGGGTCGTGGAACGTGATCGTCTGCGCGAGCGCCCCGCTCGGCCGCAGCCGGCCCTCATCCAGTAAGCGCGCCAGCAGCTGCGTGTGGTGCCACACCTCGTAGCGCCCGCCCAGGGCCGGGTACTCGTTCTTGAACGTATTGTAGCAGTGCGGGCAGACCGTGGCGATGCGCGTGACCCCGTGGCGCCCGAGCGTCTTCACGTTCTGCCCTGCCAAAGTCTGGAACAGGTACTCGTTGCCGATCCGGCGCGCCGGGTCGCCGGTGCAGGTCTCCTCTTCGCCGAGGATGCCGACGTCCACGCCGGCTCTGTGCAGCAGCGAAACGAAAGCGCGCAGCGAAGCGTGATTGCGCTCGTTGAGCGCCGCCGCGCAGCCGACCCAGAGCAGCCATTCGGCCTTCGCCCCTTGATCCAACCGCTTGATCTCCACGCCCGCGGTCCAGGCCGTGCGCGTCACGCCCGCACCGCGGAACGGATGTCCGCGGGCCTCCAGGCTGCGCAGCGCCTGCTGCATCTGTTCCGGCAGTCGCGCCTCCTCCATTACCAGATGGCGGCGCATCTCTACGATCTTGTCGATGTGATCGTTGTCCGCGGGACACTCCTCGACGCAGGCCCCGCAAGACAGGCACTGCCACAGGAATGGCTCGGAGAACACCTCACCCACGAGCGCCGGCCGCTGGATCTCGTCCGCGGGCACGCCGGCGAGCAGCTGCGAGCCGACCGTGGTCAATTGCCTGCGGAGATCGGTGTGCAGACGCCGCGGATCGAGCTCCTTGCCGGTGTTGTTGGCAGGACAGACCTCGGTGCATCGGCCGCACTCCATGCACGCGAACAGGTCGAGGTTGTCCTTCCAGGTGAAGTGCTCGGCGCGTGAGGCGCCCAACCGCTCCGCCGTCTCGATGTCGATCGGGGCGAGCGCCCCGCGCGGCCGCGCCTTCTGCGCGTAGACATTCGGCACCAGCGTGAGCAGATGCAGGTGCTTGCCCTCGGGGATCCAGGTCAGGAAATACAGGATGATCCCGAGGTGCGCCCACCACGAGACTTCGAAGATGGTCCGCACTGACGCCGCAGGCATCCCGGCGAGCCATCCGGCCACCGCCCGGGAGACCACGGCCCCGCCCGCCCAGGCCGCATGACCAAGGGCGATGCCCGAGGCCCTCGCCAGAAGCAGGCTGATCATGATGCCCGAGATGAGCCCGAGGATGAGGTAGGCGCCGAACTGGTTCTGGGTCCGCAGGCGCCACGGCCGGACGATCAGACGCAGGTAGAGCGCGAGGGCAATACCCGCAAGCACCAGCACGATGAACAGGTCCTGCAGGAACACGAACCATGGTGCGGTTCCGATCACCGGCAGCGTCCAGCCCGGCACGAAGGCCTCCCCGAAGGCCTGCACGATCGTGCTGAGCAGCACGAGGAAGCCCCAGAAGATGAAGAGGTGCAGCAGGCCTGAGGTGAATCGCCGGAAGACCTTGGAGTGGCCGACGACCTGCGTCAGCAGATGCCGCAGGCGTACAGGGAGCGGAGCGAGCGCCTCCGGGCCGCTACCGAGGCGGATGAGCCGGACCACGAGCCAGACCTTGCGTCCGGCCAGAACCGCCGCGACGGCAAATAGCAGCAGGACGCCGAGGCCGCGCAGCAGTGTGCTCTCCATCCGCTACGCGCCCTTCGCTTCCCTGAGTCGCGCGATGAGCGCGGGCACGATCTGGCGGTAATCACCCACGAGGCCGAGATGCGCGAGCGAGAAGATCGGCGCCTCGGGATCTTTGTTGATGGCGACGATCGTGCGCGAGCCCGAGACCCCGGCGACGTGCTGCGCGGCGCCCGAGATGCCCACCGCAATGTAGAGGTTGGGGCGAATGGACTTCCCGGTCTGACCGATCTGCCAGGTGATGGGCACCCAGCCTTCGTCGGCCGGCGGCCGGGAGGAGCCCACAGCCGCGCCGAGCACCCCCGCAAGTTCAGCCAGCAGCTTGAAACCATCGGGGCCGCCCACGCCGCGGCCGCCGCCCACGACCACCTCAGCGTCGTCGAGCCCGACCTCGGCGCGCTCGCTCTGAAGTTCGCGTACATGCGTCAGCAGGGACGCGGGGTCTATGGTCACCGAGACATTTTCGACCGTTCCCTTCACAGCAGCGCGCTCGGGCATATCGAACGCTCGAGGCTTCAATGTGATCACGGCCGGACGCGACGTGATCGCAAGCGTAGCGATGGCGCGCCCCCCGTAGACCTGTCGCTTCGCGACGATGGCCTTCCCGTTCACGGCCAGGCTCATCACTTCCGTGGCCAGCGCAGCCCCCAGGCGGTACGCCAGCCGGGGAGCCACTTCGCGGCCCACCGTGTCGGCGCCGACGAGCACGATGTCGGGCTGCGCCTTCCGGACGATGGGATCGACGGCGGCCAGGACCGCGTCGCTCTGCCCCGCGGTGAGCGCAGGATGGTCGCAGCGGTAGACGGTCTCCACCCCGAACTCATGGAGCTGCGCGGCGGCGGCGGCCAGGTTC
>MENB01000184.1:0-293 GCA_001768125.1 Armatimonadetes bacterium RBG_19FT_COMBO_69_19 | reverse complement strand
AGCCGAGGGCGCCAGCGAGGGCTCGGGCGCCTCCCACGAGTTCCAGGGCCGAACGCCCCAGCGTCCCCTCGAGCGCCGTCGCCACCACGAAGATGCCAGGCATGATCCGCTCCCGCTAGATGAGTTTGAGGGCCTGCAACCGTTCAACGAGCGCCTGAACCTGCTGGGCAGGCTCGCCGTCCAGGAACTCGCACTTCGTGGTGCGCTGGGGCACGGCGACCTCGCGAACCTCGACGCCCTGCGCGCCGGCGACCCCGGCGGCGGACCCCCCGGCGACGTCCGCGCGCGTCCAG
>MENB01000183.1:4166-6455 GCA_001768125.1 Armatimonadetes bacterium RBG_19FT_COMBO_69_19 | reverse complement strand
AGCATGGCGGGGAAGAAGACGAGGATGTAGAGCGTGAGGTCGATGATGGCCTGTGTCCGATCCGACCACTTGCGGTAGAAGATGTCGCCCCGGACGTGGCTATTCCTCGACAGCGTGTAGGCCGAGGCGAGCATGAAGTAGGCCCCATACATCATCAAGCTCGTATCGAACGCCCACGTGGTCGGCGCGCTGAAGAGGTAGCGCGCGAACACCTCATAGCCGATCGAAAGCGCCAGCGGCAGGATGAGCCATGCCGCCGTCTTGCCGGCAAACTCACTGACCGCACTGATCCCTCGGATGATCCGATTCACCGGGAGCGCCCTCTCCTGCTCAGTGAGCCTGTCATGTGGGGAGACAACACGCGATCAGGGCGCCTCCTCCGGTAAAGCCGGAAGCGCCCTGATCCGACCAGACACCGCCTCAGCCTGCACCCGTGACTACTTCTTGAAGAAGTGATCGAAGGCAGGCTTATTGTCCACGAAGACCCGCAGTTTCCAGGACACGACGCGCCGGGCCCATGCCTTCTGGCTCGCCACGATCTTCGCGAAGGTCGGGTTCGTCTTTGAGTTCTTATCGATCAGCGTGTCCCAGGCCTTCAGCTGCGCCTCCAGCACGGACTTTGGTGTGATGTAGACGCGCACACCGCGCTTCTGTTCGAACTCGATGAGGTCGCGGCTGTTTCGGTCGATCATCTTGTACTGGAAGTCCGCGGACTCGGCGAAGACCGCCCCGCGGACGATGGCTTTGAGATCGGCGGGCAGTGGCTCCCACTTGCCCTTGTTCACGATGAACTCGAGGTTCTCCACGGGCTGGTGGTAGCTCTGCAGCATGTAGACTTTGCGCACGTCCGGGAAGCCCAGCGCCTTGTCAGATGTCGGGTTGTTGAACTCCGCCGCGTCGATCACGCCGCGCTCGAGCGCCGGCACGATCTCTCCCCCCGGCAGCGTCACGACGGAGGCCCCGAGCAGTCCAAACAGGTCGGCGGACAGTCCAACCGTGCGGTACTTGGTGCGCTTCAGCTGGTCGGGATTCAGCACCGGCGTCCGGAACCAGCCCAATGGCTGGGTGGGCATCGGCCCGAGGAGGAACCCGACCACGTTCATCCGCATCTGCGTGAGCAGGTCCTGGTACATGTCGAACCCGCCCCCGTAGTAGTACCAGGACAAGACGTCGATCGCGTCCATGCCGAAGGACGGCCCGGTGCCGAAGAGGCTGAAGGCGGCGTTGCGCGAGTACCAGTAGGCGGGAACGGCATAGCCGCCGTCGAGCACGCCGCGGTTCACCCCGTCGATGATGTCGAACGTCCCGACCACCGCGCCGGACGGCAGGATGTCGATCTTCAGCCGTCCGCCGGACATCTCGTCGACTTTCTTGGCCCAGTCCAGGAAGGAGATGTTCAACTCGTCGCGGGTGGCGAACCCCGACTGGACCTTCCAGGTAATCGGGGCCTGGGCGAAGGTGGTCTTGATGTAGGGGAACTGGCTCGCCGCCGCAACACCGGCGGTCGTGGCTACCGCTGTCTTCAGGAACTCCCGGCGTGACGTGGCGGGACCGGGCTTCGGGGCGGGGGATTTCCGACGGGGGGCAACGCTCTTGCCTTTCCTCAGGCCCATGGACCTCTCCCCTTTCGCTTCACGGTCTCGTACAGGCGCGACGAAATGGGGTGGTTGCCCGCCCTAATACGCCGGGGGGGTTCCCCGCTCCTGCCCGCGAAACCTAGGGCATGATCATGCAGCGCCTCGCGCTCATCGTTGTGCTCCTCACCCTCGTCGCCCCCGCGGCCTGGGCGAAATCCTACGACCATCCTCTGGTTGAGCAAGCTTTCCGCCTGCTCCCTAACGGCACCGCCGAGGTCGAGGAGATCCGAACGTTCCGGTTCGAAGGGGATTTCACGTGGGCAACGATCACCCGCAACACGCGCGGCCAGTACGGGCGCCACAGCCTCGACTACCAGGGCGTGTGGGACGCGGACACCCGCCAGCCGCTGCGCTTCCAGGTCGAGCGCTCGGGGGACAACGTCACCGTCCGCTGGGACTACCAGGCCCGCGACACCACGAAACGCTTCCTGCTCCGGTACCGCATCGGCGGAGCTGTGCAGCGCTACAGCGACGTCGCACAGTTCTACTGGCAGGCGGTCGAAGGCGACCACGCCCCGATCGGGCAGGTACGCATCATG
The DNA here is from genome assembly GCA_001768125.1 of Armatimonadetes bacterium RBG_19FT_COMBO_69_19. Taxonomy (GTDB): domain Bacteria; phylum Sysuimicrobiota; class Sysuimicrobiia; order Sysuimicrobiales; family Kaftiobacteriaceae; genus Kaftiobacterium. The sequence continues at coordinate 4,279 of MENB01000183.1, read as the reverse complement.
ATCGTCCCGCCCCGTCCCAGCGCCGCCCTGTTCAAGGTCTTCGTGCACGGCAAGGCCGCGCCGGGGCAGATCGACATCGCTCCCGACAGCAACCAGGCGACCGTGACGCAGCG
>MENB01000183.1:3096-4133 GCA_001768125.1 Armatimonadetes bacterium RBG_19FT_COMBO_69_19 | reverse complement strand
TGCGCTGCTCGACCCGATCATCTTCCCCCAGACGCCCCTGCTGGGCGGGCAGGATTACACGAGCCTGCTTATGGATGAGCGGAAGCAGGCGGAGCGTACGCTCCGTCCCTGGCGCCTCATCCAGCTTGGGTTCGTGCTGGCCGCGCTCCTCGTGCTGCTCCTCATCGGGGGGTACATCTGGACCTACTTCCGGTACGGCCAGGAGCCTCCCGTGCCCTACCAGGGCATCTACGAGCGGGAACCGCCCCGGCCGCTCCCTCCAGCGGTGGTCCCGGCGATCATGACCCAGGGCAAAGTGGTGCGGACCGAGCTCCCCAAGGCCTTTGCCGCGACGCTCCTCGAGGCCGCGCGGCTGGGTTATCTCGAGATCGAGGAGGTCCAGGACAAGGGGGTCCTCGGCACCGGGCTGCTCAAGGACACCGACCTCATCTACCGGCTGACGCAGAAAGGCAAGGACTTGCTCGCCGGGGGAAAGCCGGCGAACCTCCCCCCCGGCGAGCGACTTCTCGAGTCGTTCGAGGTGGCGGTGCTCGACGCCGTGTTCAAGAAGGCCGGCACCGGCCAGGCCGCCACCAGCGACCAGATCGAGGCCTGGGGGAAGCGCATCGTCGGGACCAAGAGCAACTTCCTGCGCTTCATCGAGCTCTGGGGACCCCAGCTACGGACCTGGTTCGAGCGGACGTTCTTCAAGCTGGACGACCCGACCAGCGAGCGCGCCAAGGCCGTCTTCATCGGGGTCACCATCGCCGTGATGGTGATCGCCTTCTTCGTGGGGATAGGCGTGTCGATCTTCGTGGCCGGCCCGGTCGGGGCCGTGCTCATCGCCATGGCCGCCCGCGGTCTGTCCCGGCGGACGCCCGAGGCCGCGCTCGAGGTGCGCAAGTGGGAGGCGTTCCGGCGTTTCATGACCGACTTCTCGGCGATGAAGGACGCCGGGCCTCAGCTGCTGCATCTGTGGGAGCACTACCTCGTCTACGCGATGGCGCTCGGCGTGGCGGACCGGCTGCTCGACAACCTCAAGCTGGTCGCGGCCGAAC
>MENB01000183.1:2890-3089 GCA_001768125.1 Armatimonadetes bacterium RBG_19FT_COMBO_69_19 | reverse complement strand
GCCGGTGATGTCCCCCCGCTGGTATCGCTCGCCCTCCATGGGCCGCGGCCTGACCGGGATGTCGGTGGGCTCCCTCGAATCGCTCACCCGCTCGTTCCAGAACTTCCAGAACCTCTCGCGCGCGCTGTCGACTTCGACGAGGAGCGGCGGAGGCTTCAGCGGCGGCGGGGGCGGAGGCGGCGGGGGCGGATCCAGCCGC
>MENB01000183.1:1324-2846 GCA_001768125.1 Armatimonadetes bacterium RBG_19FT_COMBO_69_19 | reverse complement strand
CGTCCCTCATCCATTGGTGCGGCGTGCAGCGGCTAGCTCTGGATCACCTGGACCTGCGCAGGCGCCGACTCCCGTCCCACAGGATCGACCGCCCGCGCGATGATCGTCAGGCGGGCGTTCGGGATGCGGATCGACGGATTGAGGCTGACCTGCCAGTTCCCGGCGGCGTCCGCAGTGGTGCTCACTTCACCGTACGTCCCGCGGACGTTGAAGAGGAGCAGCGTGCCCTGGTAATCCACGCGGACGACCACCCGTGAGCCGGGCGTCGCCGTGCCGCGGATGACGATGGGCGCGCCGACCTGGGTGCCGGCGGTCGGGGTGACGATCCTCGGCGAGGGTGCCTGCTGCCCGATCAGGGTGAGCCGCGAGGTCGCTTCCACGCGGGAGGTCTGCCCGCCCCGGACCATGGTCACGACGACCCGCGCACTCTGGACGTTGTGCTGCGGACCCACCGTGAACTGCCCGACGTAGAAGCCGGGCTGAGTCTCGACCATCGGGATGTTGTCGACCACACCGGCGATGCTGAAGGTGGCCTGCGACCCAGGCTCACCGACCGCGGTGACCGTGAGGGTTTGCCCGGCCTGCAGCGGCGTCGTCGGGTTCACCGTAACGGCGCGGATGAGCGAGCCCTGCGCCACACCGATGGTGAACGCCCAGGTGTCGGTCGTCGCGTTTCCGGCACGGTCGCCGATGACTGCCCGTACCGAGACCGCGCCCTGCGGGAGGTTGCTGGGTGGCACGTAGGCGATGGCCGTCTCGGTCACGGTCGTGTTGGCGGTCACGTTCTGCCCGTTCACGGTCAAGGTCGAGGCCTGCGGGTTCACGCCCGCACCCTGGTCGACGAAGGTGATCAGGATGTTGGGGCGTACGTTCTCGACCACCGCTCCCGGCTGCGGGAACCGCCCCGTGATCGCCGGAGCCTGTGAGTCGATGGTCAAGGCGACGCCGCCCTGGATCGCGGTCTCCTGGCCGCCCACGCGCAGGTGGCCGAACATGGCGGCGTTGGCGACGTTGTCGCCGGGCCGCACGGTGAACGTCCCGCGGTACACGCCCGAAGAGACCTCGCGCATCGGGATGCCCGAGGCCACGTTGAAGATGTCGAAGGTGGCCTGCCCGCCGCGGGTTCCGCGCAGCTCCACCGTCAGGGTCTCACCGGCGCGGAGGGCCCGGGGGGCATTGTGCGTGAAGGAGGTGATGCGCGGCTGGTCCGTGGACGGCTGGTCCGGGGGCGGCTGCGCCACACCCTGCGCGGCGACCTCCAGGACCTGCCCTGTGGTGGGGCTGATCCGGAGCGTCACCTCCATGCCGCGCTGCAGGGCGCTCCGGGAGACCTCGCGGCCGTTGACGATGATCCGCGCGTCATCGAGGAGCGTGTAGACCTGCCCATTCTCGAGCACGAGCGTCCGGCCCGAGATGACGTCGATCCGCCCGGTGACTTCGCGGACCTGGGCCCGGACCAGGAGGGCGCGGCTCTGCGCGTCCATGGTCACGGTGACCTGATCGCCGGCCCGGATCTCGGCCA
>MENB01000183.1:975-1118 GCA_001768125.1 Armatimonadetes bacterium RBG_19FT_COMBO_69_19 | reverse complement strand
TGATCAGGACCGTGCGCGTGGCGACCAGCCACTGCACGTTCGCGCCCAGGGATTCCCCGATGAACCGCAGCGGGACGAGCGTGCGACCGTTGATGATCATCGGCGGCACGTCGAGGGCGACCTGCTGTCCGTTCACCCATGCG
>MENB01000183.1:97-959 GCA_001768125.1 Armatimonadetes bacterium RBG_19FT_COMBO_69_19 | reverse complement strand
TGAGCTGGACCTGGGTGGTGCCGCGCATCGCGAGGACCGTATCGTTCACCGGATTCCACTGCACGGTCGCGCCCATCTGCTCGAAGACGCCGCGCAGCGGGATCAAGGTGCGCCCTCCAATGACCACCGGAGGCTGGTCGAAGAAGACGGGTGATCCGTCAACGATCACCCGGACGGTCTGGGCCTGGGCCGGCGCCGTCGGGATCGCGGTGAAGGCGAGCGCCAGGACCAGTGCCACTGCAAGACGAGACATCCACATGGGTAACTCCCCCCTTACCAGACGCTTTTTCCCCATGCCTCGCCTGGAATCACGGTGGTGCTGCGCCGACGTGATACGCTGGGCTGCGGGTGAAAGGTCCATCGAACTTCCCAGAACGCGGGAGCGTCGAAGTACTGAGAGCAACGAATCGGAGGTGGTTGGATGCGAATCCTGATCGTAGTGCTGCTGGCCCTGATGGTCACGATCGCCCCCGCGGCGGCCCAGGTCCCCGAGACGGCGCGGAACCAGATCATTACGCACGGCTCGGGCGAGGTCGAAGTGCCGCCAACCCAGGCGGTCGTGACGGTCGGCGCCCAGATCCAGCGCCCTGCGGCCGCCGAGGCCAGCGGCGAGGTCTCCCGGATCGCCGACCAGATCCTCGCCCGGGTGCAGGCCCTCGGCGTCCGTCGCCAGGACATCCGTACCTCCGGCGTGCAGCTCACGCCGGTCTTCAGCACGCCCCGGGACGGCACGCCGCAGGTGGTAGCCTACCGCGCGACCTACACCCTCACGGTGACCCTCACCGATCTCAGATTGGTGGGCCCGGTCATCGACGAATCGGTGAAGGTCGGAGCCAATCAGGTCCTGGGGGTGAGCTTTGGC
>MENB01000183.1:0-66 GCA_001768125.1 Armatimonadetes bacterium RBG_19FT_COMBO_69_19 | reverse complement strand
CCCTCACCATGGCCGTTCGGGAGGCCCGCGACAAGGCCGACGCCATCGCGCGGGCTGCGGGACTGC
>MENB01000182.1:13426-18036 GCA_001768125.1 Armatimonadetes bacterium RBG_19FT_COMBO_69_19 | reverse complement strand
TCTTGCCGGGGATCTTCTTTGCGGGGAATGCCGCCCAGGTGCCCATGGCCCTAGACGGCGATCGGCTCGCCGCGCACGGGAACGCGGGCTGTGATGGCTCGCGCGGTCAGGTGCTGGGCGAAGGCCAGGGACTGGCGCTCCTCTCCGTGCACGCAGATGACCTGCCCCACACGCGGCACCCGGTGCACCCAGCCGAGCAGCTCATCGCGGTCGGCATGGGCGCTGAACGCATCGAGGACGACCACCTGCAGCCGGACCTCGTGCGGCTCGCCGAAGATGTTCACGGGGGACACGCCGTCGGCCAGCCGCCGGCCCAGCGTGTGCACCGCCTGGAAGGAAACGATGAGGAGGAGCGACTGGGGATCGCCGATGTGGTGGCGGAGGTGGTGCAGGATGCGCCCGGACTCGCACATCCCCGAGGTCGCGATGACGATGAACGGGTCGTGCTTCGCGTTGAGCTGCTGGGACTCGTCCGCGGCGCGCACGTAGTGCAGGCCTTTGAATCCGAACGGGTCGTGCTGTTCCAGACGCGCCCGCGTCTCCTCGTCGAAGCACTCCTCGTGCACCCGGTAGATCTCGGTGACGTCGATCGCCATCGGACTGTCGACATAGGTAGGAACGGCCGGCACGCGCCCGGCCGCCCCGAGCTCGCGCAGGGTGTAGGTGAGGTCCTGGGTGCGCCCCACGGCCAGGGCAGGGATGAGGACCTTGCCACCGCGGCCGATGGTCTCCGTCACGGCCGCCGCCAGATGCTGCGCGCCGGCGGCCTGGGCCTCATGCAACCGGTCGCCGTACGTGGTCTCCATCAGCAACAGGTCGAGGGCCGGCGGGATCTCCGCGTCGCGCAGGATGGGCGCGCCGGGACGGCCCAGATCGCCGGAGAACCCCAGGGTCCGGTCCTCCGCCTCGATGACCGTGATGGCCGACCCGAGGATGTGCCCCGCGTCCAGAAACGTCACCCGCGCCGCGCCGACGGAGAACGCCCGTCCGTAACGCACGCTCGTGAGGTGGTGGATAGCACGCTCCGCCTCCTCGTGCGTGTAGAGGGGCGCCATCGGGGGCTCGCCGCGGCTGCGGCGGATCTTGTTCACGAACGTCACGTCCTGATGCTGCACCTTGGCGCTGTCGCGCAGCACGACCGCCGCCACGTCCCCCGTCGCCGGCGTGCAGTAGATCGGCCCATCGAAGCCTTGCCTGACCAGGGTAGGGAGGTTCCCGCAGTGGTCCAGGTGGGCGTGCGACAGCACCACGGCGTCGATGCGGGCGGGGGAAAAGGGGAACCGGCTGTTGATCTCATAGAACTCGGCGCGGCGGCCCTGGAAGAGTCCACAGTCCAGCAGGAGGCGGACGCCACCGGTCTCGACCAGATGCATCGACCCGGTGACCGTCCGGACTGCTCCCCACGGGGTCAGGCGCATCGCTCAGGAGCGCTGCGTCAAACCGGCGCGCGTATCGGGCAGCACCTCTCCGTGCCCGATCCCCAGCGTCTTGATCCACCGCTGCTGGCCCAGCGTCAGCGCGACGAAGAAGCCGAGCTCGACGAGCTCGGGCACGGTGAAGAGCCGGTGGAGCCGCGCCCACAGCGCGTCATCGGCGATCTTGGCGTTCCAGATGATCGCACTCGTGTAGGTGAGGGCCGCCTTCTCGCGCTCGCTGAATGCGCTCGAGTCGGCGAAGTGCAGGAGCTCGTCGTACTGCGCTTCCGTCGGTCCTTGCCGTCCAGCCTGGACGGACCGTTGAACCCCTCAGTACTCGCACTCGATGGATTTCGAGACGTACACCCGGCACAGCTCCTTGATGCGGTGGTCGAGGACGCCGTGACGAAAGGTTAGGTCCCAGGCCTGCGAGAACGCGCGGATCACCCCGGGGTTGTGCGCGCGGATCGCCTGACTCTCCGGCCGGGGCGCGCCCTCACGCCGGGCCAGCTCCAGGTAGCCGGCGATCTCAGCATCGGTGATCGTCGCGGGATCCACATACGGGATGCGCGGCATGCGTGTGCCTCCTCAATCGTGGGCGGACGGCGGCTGCCTCTCCTGTTTGACCGGCGGCGCGCCGGAATCCTGTCGGGCGGTCGAACGAAATTACGTGTTGACCGTGCGCGCAGAGTCCGCTACGATCGATACGTAAACTCGGCGGGGTAGGCGACATACGCAGCACCGATCGGCATCGTGAAGCGAGGCAGTCGTTCGCAGGGTTGACAGGCATCGGCCGGGTTTTCCCGCGATTGCACGTTTCTGCAACGCAGTAGCCCCTGGGAATCGGCGCGGCAGCGCTCCCAGGAACATACGCCCCAAGCGCCTTCCACCCGTACAACTGCATCGACGGGGTGTTTCCACGCATGTCCTGGCGAGGGATGGCGCTCGGGCTACTGCTGTCGGCTGTACTCGCGCTGCTGGCGAGCGACGTCAGCGCGGCGATGACGTTCCTGCGTACGCGGCGGCAGTCGCCGCGGCCCTCACGCGGCCGCACCGTCCTGTCCGCCGCGGAAGTCCGTCAGCTCGTTGATCACTACGCGACCCTCTACAAGATCCCGCTCTCCATCGCGCGGAACCTCGTCACGGTCGAATCGGCGTGGCGGCAGGGCGCGGTGAGCCCGGTCGGTGCGCTCGGTCTCACGCAGCTGATGCCCGGCACGGCGCGGGAGCTCCGCGTCAACCCGTACGATTCCCGGCAGAACATCGAAGGCGGGATGCGCTATCTGGCGCGCCAGCACCAGCGCTTCCGCCGGTGGGAGCTGGCGCTGGCCGCCTACAACACCGGGCCGGGCCGCGTGGCGCAGTACGGCGGTGTGCCCCCGTGGACGCAGCGGTACGTCCGCCTGATCACCGGCAGACCGCTCCCCGGGTCGGCATGGACACCGGCCGTGGCGAAGGCGCCGGCCAGACCGGCCATCGGGGCAAATCTCCAGGCGCTCGTCGAGGCGATGGTCGAATTCCCCGCGGGAGTCCGCCGCTCGAAGTCGCAGCTGAGCCCAGCTTTCCGGGGATCTCCAGTCTGACGCCCCCCCGGAGAGGGCAGAGTAGGGATGTTGGACGAACACCTCCTCCCGGGGTGTTCGATCTTCCCTCGCGAGGCATCGGCTGCGTGCGTATCTGGATCCGTGGCTTGGCCTGCGCCGTTTTCGTGACCGTCCTGCTGGTCCTCGCCGAGTCCGCATCGGCGATGACGTTGCTGCATGTTGCTCCACGGCCCCGGCCGCTCCCGCTCTCGATGGTCCAGGAACTCGTGAAGCTCTACGCGGCGAAGCACGGCATTCCGGTGCACATCGCGCACAACCTCGTCTCGGTGGAGTCCGGCTGGCGGCAGAACGCGGTGAGTCGCAAGGGCGCGCGGGGCATTATGCAGCTGCGACCGCGCACCGCACGCGGGCTGCGCGTGAACATCTACGACACGAAGCAGAACATCGAAGGCGGGATGCGGTACCTGCGGCTGATGCACGATCGGTTCAAACGGTGGGATCTTGCGCTGGCCGCCTACCACTCGGGGCCGACGAAGGTCGCCCGGTACCGTGGCATCCCCCCGAAGTCCCGCTCCTACGTCAAGCGCATCCTGGCCGGCGCCCACCCGGTCACGGGCGCGTTGCCCAAGACAGCGGCGAAGGGCGCCGCCCCGAAACCGGCCCCGAAGCCGGTGGCGACGGTGGTCCAGACGGTGGTCCAGGTGAGCGAGACGACCCTGCCGTTCACAGGCCTCAGGCAACGGGTGATCGGCGCCACCGGTGAGTCGTACATCACACGGACCGAAACGGTGCAGGACGACGTGGTCGTGCTGCGGACGGATGCGCTCGTCCTGGCCGACGGGGTCCGCGTGGTCCGCACCTACCTGCTCGTGGACGGCGTCATGACCGTGGTCTCCGAGCGCACGGAAGGGATGACTCCCGGCGTGAGCGAGACCGAAACGAAGTAGCGGGGATCCTCAAGAGAGCACCATCGCGCCGAATCGCTAACCCACGTGGGATCCGATGACGCCACTGGACGAGGAGAAGCCGGCCGGCTCGCATGTGGGGCAGCCTGGTCGACAGCGGCCCTAGATCATCCCGCTTCGGTCAGTTCAGCAGCCCTTCGAGCTGCCGGTTCAGCCCATCGAGGACCGCGCGCGCCGTGGCGAACGACGTTTCGTCGCCGATCGCCGCCGACCCGGAGAGGAACCGGCTCTCCTCCCCCTGGCCCATCCGCAGCGACACCAGCACGGTACGGGCCGACGGGGAGGTCACGATGTCCAGGTCGTGCAGGACCACATGATGGTTGGCGCCGGCAAAGACGGTGAACATCCGGACGGCGTTGATCGTCGCCTGGGCGATGACCCTCTCGCAGGTGGCCTCGGGCAACAGCCCGTTCGCCAGCCCGATGTGCGCCAGGCCCGCTTTGCTCAGGAGCACCCGGGCCCGGAGCCTCCCGTCCTGCACCTCGCAGCTCACCTCATCCAGCTTCAAACGTCCGCTCATCGCACACCACCCGGCTCGACTTGCTGCAAATGCGGAGCAATTTTGATGCCAGTTTCTCCGACGGGCCAAAGACAAAGGGCCGGAGCTCATCGCTCCGACCCCCTGTGGTCCCCCGCCGGGCACCGAAGTGCCCAGCCCATCCGGAAACTCGCCGCCTACGGGCCGA
>MENB01000182.1:11686-13414 GCA_001768125.1 Armatimonadetes bacterium RBG_19FT_COMBO_69_19 | reverse complement strand
CCGCGTTCGTCGCCATGAGGCGGATCCCAAGGATGAGGACGGCCACGCTGATGGACCAACCGATGAAGACGACCTGCAGCCGCCAGTCGTACTTCTGGAACCGGGTCTGCGCTGCGTCTACGGCCTCGTAGTGCACCATCCGACGAACCCCCTGTCGAGTCGGCTCCTCCGGCGATCTCTACCGGGAGTAAGCAGCAACTCGCATGCCAAGGCCCGGGAAGGGGGAGCGGGGGAAGTTCCGGGGCAGTTTGCAGGAAGTTCAGGCCAGGACGGCGACCTGGACCCGGTTCCGGCCCAGCCGCTTGGCCGCGTAGAGCGCGGCATCCGCCTTGCGGACGAGCTCCTCGTAGTCCAGGCCGTCCTCGGGGCAGCCCGCGACCCCGACACTGACGGTGAGGCGCCCAAAGGGCTGGATGCCGCCGCCCCGGAAGGGGTAGCCCTCGACCAGCACGCGCAGACGCTCCATGGCCAGGATGGCCTCATCCTTGGGCGTATTGACCATGATCAGCCCGAACTCGTCACCGCCGTAGCGGGCGAAGACGTCGCTCACGCGGAGGTGGCTCATCATCAGCGCGGCGAGCTCCTTCAGGAGGGCGTCCCCGGCGAGGTGCCCGAGCGTGTCGTTGTAGTTCTTGAAGAAGTCGAGGTCGATCATAGCCAGGGAGCAATGGCCTCCGTAGCGGCGGATGCGCGCGATCTCGGCCCGCAGGATCTCCTCGAAGTGCCGGCGGTTGAACAAACCGGTAAGGGGATCGGTGATGGCCATCTCGTTGAGCTTCTCACGCAGGACGCGCCGTTCCGCTCGATCCCGACGCAGCCGCTGGTAGACGACCGCGGAATAGCCGTTGATGATCATGAAAATGCCGGCCACCGCCGCCTCGAAGGGCAGGGAGAGCGCATGGCCGTGCGTGATGAGCAGCGAAACCGCGATCAGGTAGCCCATCGCCATGAGAATCGACATGACGAGGACGCCGGTGGCTCCGGCCAGCCCCACCATGAAGACGGGCATCGCGAACCAGGCCATCAGCAGCACCATGCGCAGCGACGGCGCGAGATAGGCGAAGAAGTTCAGGCTGAAGATCGCCGCCGCCATCGGGACGTAGAGGTAGTGCGGATCCCAGGTCAGGTAGCGGTCCCAACCCAGGCGCAGGACCAGCCACACCACGACCTGCAGCCCGGCGGTGATGCCCAGCGCGCCAAACCACGTGGGTCTGGGAATCGCGTCGAAGCCGAGCGCGCCGAGGCCGAGCTCGAGGAAGAGGGCCAGGACGAGCCCGGTGCCGGCCAGGAGAATCCGGCGCGCCTTGATACCCCGCTTGTCGGTCATCACCATCGGTGTCCTGCCCAGGGATAAAGCAAAATCCGTTCCACGATTCTGCCCCTGGCCGGCGCATCCTCGTCCACCGCGCCCTCCATTCCGTAGCGCGACGCTCGACTTTTCACGGCGAGGATAGCCCGCGCGAACCGACGAACTCTCATGGATCGATGGATCTCACGCCGATGATGCGCCAGTATCAGGATCTCCGGGCCCGCTTCCCGGGCACGCTGCTGATGTTCCGGCTCGGCGACTTCTATGAGCTCTTTGGGGACGATGCCGCGGTAGCCGCCCGCGAGCTCGAGATCACGCTCACTTCCCGGGAGATCGGTAAGGGCCGGCGCATAGCGATGTGCGGCGTCCCGCACCACGCCGTTGAAGGATATCTGGCGCGGCTGGTGGACCGTGGCTAT
>MENB01000182.1:6216-11668 GCA_001768125.1 Armatimonadetes bacterium RBG_19FT_COMBO_69_19 | reverse complement strand
CAGTTGGAAGATCCGCGCAAAGCCCGGGGACTGGTGAAGCGAGACGTCGTGCGCGTCATCACGCCCGGGACCGTGATCGAGCAGAACCTCCTCCCGCACCACGCCAACAACTTCCTCGTCGCGGTCTGTCAGGGGCCGGACGCGTGGGGCCTGGCCGCGGCGGACCTCTCGACGGGTGAGTTCCAGGTCACCGAGCTCGCCGGACCGGCGCGTGGGATGCGCCTCGCGGAGGAGCTGGCGCGTCTCGGACCTCGCGAGGTCCTGGTTTCCGAGCCGGCTCGGGACGCCGTCCAGGAACTGACCGGCGCCGGCCTCCCCCTCACCGTTCTGGACGCCTGGAAGTTCGACGAGCTCAGCGCACGGCAGCGCCTGCAGGAGCATCTCGGCGTGGTTAGCCTGGACGGCTTCGGCTGCGCGCATCTCCCGGCGGCGATCGCCGCGGCCGGCGCGCTGCTGCAGTACCTGAAGGACACGCAGTTCAGCCCGCTCGCGCACATCCGCCGCATCACGACCTACGCCCCGGACGGAGGGCTCGTGCTGGACGCAGCGACGCGGCGGAACCTCGAGATCGTGCGCAACCAGCGGGACGGCGGGGTGCAGGGCACGCTGCTCTGGGTGCTCGACGAAACGAAGACGAACATGGGCGCCCGCCGGCTGCGGCAGTGGGTGCTGCAGCCGCTCACCTCTGCGGAGGCCATCGTGCGCCGCCTCGATGCGGTCGAGGAGTTCGTGCGCGAGTCGAGGATACGGGCGGCGCTGCGCGGCGTCCTTGCCGGCGTGGCCGATCTCGAGCGCCTGATCGGGCGCGTTGGCCACGGTTCAGCAAATGCACGAGACCTCGTCGCACTCGCCCTCTCCCTGCGGCGCCTCCCCGGACTATCCGCCGCGCTGCAGCACGCGGCCGCCGCGCAGACGCGGGAGTGCGCCGGACTGATCCACGGCCACGACGAGGTCGCTTCGCTCATCGAGCGGGCGATCGTCGAGCACCCGCCGGCCACGGTCCAGGAGGGCGGCGTGATCCGCGACGGGTACAGCCCCGATCTCGACGCCCTGCGCGGGGCAACGCGGGAGGGAAAGGATTGGATCGCGCGCGTCGAGGCGGACGAACGCGCCCGCACGGGCATCAAGTCGCTCAAGGTCGGCTTCAACAAGGTGTTCGGCTACTACATCGAGGTGAGCAAGGCGAACCTGCACCTCGTGCCCGGTGACTACGTGCGCAAGCAGACGCTTACCGGCGGGGAGCGTTTCATCACGGAGGCGATGAAGGAGCGCGAGGCGGCCATCCTCGGGGCGGAAGAGCGGATGGCCGAGCTCGAGTACGGCCTCTTCGTCGAGGTGCGGGACCAGGTGGCGGCGCGGGCCGACGCGCTGCTGCAGACCGCGCGGGCGGTGGCCGATCTCGACGCGCTGCTGTCGCTGGCCGAGGTCGCCGCGGCCTCCTCCTACGTCCGGCCGCAGATCACCGACGACCCCGTGCTCGAGATCACGGACGGCCGGCATCCCGTCGTGGAGCGCATGCTCGTGGGGGACCGGTTCGTCCCGAACGATGTGCGCCTCTCCTCGCACGAACGCGCGGTGCTGATCGTCACCGGGCCGAACATGGCGGGCAAGTCCACCTACCTCCGTCAGTGCGCGCTGATCACGCTCATGGCGCACGTCGGCGCCTTCGTCCCGGCGACCTCCGCGCGCGTCGGCCTCGTGGACCGCATCTTCACCCGCGTCGGCGCCGTGGACGACATCGCCACGGGCCGCAGCACCTTCCTGGTCGAGATGCAGGAAGTCGGCAACATCCTGCACCACGCCACCCCGCGCAGCCTGGTTATCCTGGATGAGGTCGGCCGCGGGACGAGCACCTACGACGGGATGAGCATCGCCTGGGCCGTCGTCGAGTATCTGCACGACCACGGTGGCAGCCGGACGCTGTTCGCCACGCACTACCACGAGCTGACGGAGCTGGGCACCCTGCTGCCGCGCGTGCACAACGTGAACGTGCTGGTCAAAGAGGAGGGCGACCGCGTCGTCTTCCTCCGCAAAGTCGCCGACGGCGGCGCGGACCGGAGCTACGGCATCCACGTCGCGCAGCTCGCAGGGCTGCCCGCGGCGGTCATCGCCCACGCCCAGCGCATCCTCCGCCAGTTGGAGGCGGCGTCGCAGACGGTGCGGGAACCCGGTGAGGCCTTCCTCCCACCCGTCCCCTCGCGGGCCAGCGGGGCGCTGCAACTGCCGTTGCCCCTCCAGCCGGTCTCGCCGGCGGAGGAAGCCCTCATGTCGCTCACCCTGGAATCGATGACGCCGCTGGAGGCGATGCAGGCCCTCCACACGCTGCGCGAGCAGGTGCGCCAGCGGTTGGCCTCGATGCACGCCACCCCGCACGGGGGCAAGGTCGTCCGGATGAAACGCCACGGCCCCAAGCAGCCGTGAGCCGCGCCCACGGAACGCGCGTCCATGTGCTGGAGCAGGCCGTCGCCGACCGGATCGCGGCCGGCGAGGTCGTCGAGCGTCCGGCTTCTGTGGTCAAGGAGCTCATCGAAAACGCCCTCGACGCCGGCGCGACCCAGATCACGGTCGAGGTCGAAGGGGCGGGCTCCACGCTCATCCGGGTCGGCGACAACGGCCGCGGCATCCACCCGGACGACGTCGCCCTGGCCGTGCGGCGCTTCGCCACGAGCAAGATCGAGAGCGCCGACGATCTCGTCGAGATCCGGTCGCTCGGCTTCCGCGGCGAGGCCTTGCCCAGCATCGCCGCCGTTTCGCATCTCGAGCTCACCAGCGCGGTGCCCGGGGCTCGAGCGGCCCGCCGCATCCGTGTCGTGGGCGGGGAGGTGGACTCCGAGGGCGACGTCGGTGGACCGACGGGAACCGTCGTCTCGGCCCGCCACCTGTTCTTCAACACTCCGGCACGACGGAAGTTCCTGAAGTCCCCGTCGCGCGAGTTCGCCCTCATCGTGGACGCCGTGCACCGGCTGGCCCTGGCCCACCCGGGCGTCGTCTTCCGCCTGATCCATGAGGGAGAAGAGGTGCTGCATTACCCAGCAGGTGACGAAGCGGACCGCGCCGCCGCGGTGCTGGGGGAATCGGTCTTCTCTCGATGCCTGCCGTTCGTGCGGCACGTCGGCGAGCTCTCCCTGCACGGGTGGCTCGGGCGGCCTGAGCTCGCGCGGGGCAGCCGCAGCCTGCAGTTCCTCTGCGTGAACAGCCGGCCGGTGCACAGCCGCATCGTGAGCGGAGCGGTCGAGCAAGCCTATCAGCAGATCGTGCCCGGCAGGAAGTATCCGGCGTACGTGCTCTTCCTCGAGCTCCCGCGTGGCCACGTCGACGTCAACGTCCACCCCCGCAAGCTCGAGGTCCGCTTCGACGATGAGCACCGGGTCTTCGGCGCGATCTCGCGCGGCATCCGCGAGGCGCTGCGCGCCGCGCAGCTCACGCGGCCGGTCGAGGCGGTGGCCGTGCCGCTCGCGGGCGCCCCGACGACACTGCCCCTCGAGGGGGACCGTGTGTCGGAGCCGATGGCGCCGGGAACGATCACCCCGGGACCGATGGTCCCGGCTGCCGGCGTGGTGGCCACGACCGGCCGGCTGCCGGCGATGCGCCTGCTCGGTCAGCTGCACCGCACCTATCTGCTGGCGCAGAGTGACGGCGGCCTCATCGTCATCGACCAGCACGCGGCGCACGAACGGGTCCTCTACGAGCGGATCCTCCGCGACCGTGTGCGAGGGGAAGGCGTGGGGCAGGGGTTCGTCGCGCCGCAGCCCGTGCACCTGAATGCCGCGGAGTGGGCGATCCTGCAGACGCACCGCGCGGCGCTCGAGCAATTGGGGTTCGAGCTGGAGCCGTTCGGAGAACACACCGTGCTGATCCGCGCGATCCCACAGATCGCCGTCTCGTCCTCCGCCGAGGGCCTGCTCCGCGATCTCCTCGCCGATGCCGCAGAGGGCCACCGCCTGGGCGCCGCCCGCGACCACCTCGAGCGGCTGACGATCACCACCGCCTGCCGCACCGCGATCAAGGCGGGAGACGCACTCACGGCCGAGCAGATGGTGCACCTGCTGCGTGATCTCGCGGCGACTGAGGATCCCTTCACCTGCTTCCACGGCCGGCCCACGATGGTGACCCTCGCCCTGGAGCAGGTGGAACGATGGTTCCTGCGCCGGTAGAGGACCCTCTCGTCGATCGCCCGTTTGTCGTCATCTGTGGACCGACCGCCGTAGGCAAGACCGCGGCGTCGGTCGCGCTGGCACAGCGGATCGGCGCCGAGATCATCGCCGCCGACTCCCGCACGATCTACCGCTTCATGGATATCGGGACGGCCAAGCCCTCCTCCGAGCAGCGCCGCGCCGTTCCCCATCACCTCCTGGACATCGCGGACCCCGACGAGGTGGTCACGCTGGCCACGTACCGCGGTCTCGCCGCGGGGGCGATCGCGCAGGTGCGGGGGAGGGGGCGGGTTCCGCTGCTGGTCGGAGGAACCGGCCTCTACATCCGGGCCGTCGTGGAGGGATTCACGATCCCGGCCGTGCCGCCCGATCGCGAGCTGCGGTGCCGCCTTGAGGAGACCGAGCAGCACGCCCCGGGGGCCCTGTACGCCCGGCTCGCCGCGCTGGATCCCGCGGCCGCGGCGCGCATCCATCCCCGCAACACGCGGCGGCTGATCCGCGCCCTCGAGGTGTACGAGCACACCGGCCGGCCCATCTCGAGCTTGCAGGGGCGCGGCGATCCGCTCGGGCGGGCGCTGCAGATCGGCCTGACGATGGCGCGTGAGGCGCTCTACAGGGCGATCGACGACCGGGTGGACGGGCAGATCGCGGCGGGGCTGGTGGAGGAGGTCCGCGGCCTGCTGGCCCGGGGATACGCCCCGTCGCTGCCGTCGATGCACGGGCTGGGCTACAAGGAGATCGCCGCCCACCTGGACGGCGGGATCCCACTCGAAGAAGCGATCCGCACGCTGAAGCGCAACACGCGGCGGTTCGCCAAACGCCAGTACACGTGGTTCCGGGCCGATCCGCGCATCCGCTGGATCGATGTCGACGATCGCGACGCGGAGCAGGTGGCCCGCGCGATCCACGCTATGATAGAGTAGCCTGGATTCATCACCGGGCATCGCCGGCGCAAGGAGGGACGCATGCAGGCCGCACGACGACTGGAGCAGATCGGCGCCTACCTGTTCGCCGACCTGGACCGCAAGCAGGAGGAGTTGACGGCCCGGGGCGTGGACGTCATCAACCTCGGCGTGGGCGATCCCGATCTCCCGACGCCGCCCCACATCATCGACGCGCTCATGGAAGGCGCCACCGACGTCCGCAGCCACCGCTATCCGCCCTACGGCGGTACCATCGAGTACAAGCGGGCTGTGGCGGACTGGTACCGCCGGCGCTTCGGCGTGACCCTCGAGCCCTCCACCGACGTTCTCGCTCTGATCGGCTCCAAGGAAGGGCTCGCGCACCTGCCCTGGGCG
>MENB01000182.1:1843-6198 GCA_001768125.1 Armatimonadetes bacterium RBG_19FT_COMBO_69_19 | reverse complement strand
GTGGCACTTATCCCCGATCCCGGCTACCCCGTGTACCGTTCGGCGACGATCATGGCCGAGGGCGTTCCCTACGCGATGCCTCTGCGGGCCGGCCGCGGCTTCCTGCCCGATCTGGGCGCCATCCCCGCGGATGCGCTCAAGAAGGCGAAGCTGATGTTCTTGAACTACCCCAACAACCCGACCGCGGCGACGGCGACGCTCGAGTTCTTCAATGAGGCGGTCTCGTTCGCGCGGCGCCACAACCTCCTGCTGGCCCACGACAACTCCTATTCCGAGATCGCCTACGACGGCTACCGGCCGCCGAGCATCCTGCAGGCGGACGGGGCCAAGGATGTCGCCGTCGAGTTCCATTCGCTGTCCAAGACCTACTGCATGACGGGCTGGCGGGTCGGTTTCGTCGCCGGGAATGCGCAGGCCGTGGGCATCCTGGGGAAGATCAAGACGAACATCGACTCCGGGGTGTTCCGGGCGGTGCAGCACGCGGGGATCGCCGCGCTCACCGGCCCGCAGGAGCCCGTCTCGGAGCGGCTGCGCATCTACCAGGGACGCCGGGACCGTGTGATGAAGACCCTGCGCCGGCTCGGCTGGAACGTGCCCCAGATCAAGGCGACCTTCTACGTCTGGATCCCCGCCCCTGGAGGAGAATCCGGTGCCGCGTTCGCCGCCAAGGTGCTGGAGCGCACCGGCGTCGTCCTCACCCCGGGCGCGGGATACGGCCGGGAGGGCGAGGGATACGTGCGGATGTCGATGACCATCCCCGACAAGCGGTTGGACGAGGCCTTAGACCGACTGCTGAACGCCTTCGGCCCTTCGTGACGCCACGACGATCGGATCTGGACGGCCGGATCCGCCAGGGACGTGGGTCGGTAGCGGTGCGCGAATCCGGACCTGAACGCGCGGTGCTCGTGGGCATCCACGGGGTCGAGCCGGGACGCGACCCCGAGATCGAGGAGCTGGCCCGCCTGGCCGACTCGGCTGGTGCCGTGGTCGTGGGCACGCTCGTCCAGCACCGCACGAAGCCGGTCCCGGCCACGTTTCTGGGCCGCGGGAAGGTCGAGGAGTTGAAGCGGCTCTCCGGCCAACTCGGCGCCGACCTCGTCATCGCCGACCACGAGCTCACGCCGGTCCAGCAGCGCAACCTCGAGGACGCCCTCGAACTGAAGGTGATCGACCGCACGGCGCTCGTACTCGATATCTTCGCCCGCCGCGCGCAGACGCACGAAGGCCGCCTCCAGGTCGAGCTCGCCCAGATGACCTACCTGTTGCCCAGGCTGACCGGCCGGGGGACGGCGCTCTCACGGCTGGGCGGCGGGATCGGCACGCGGGGCCCCGGTGAGACGAAACTCGAGGTGGACCGCCGGCGCATCCGCCGGCGCATCACCGACCTCCGCGCCCAGATCGGGGAGATCCGCCAGCACCGCGCCCTCCAGCGCAAGGCCCGCCGGGAGGCACAGTTCCCCACGGTGGCGCTGGTCGGCTACACCAACGCGGGCAAGTCCACGCTGCTGAACGCGCTGACCGACGCCGGCGTCTTCGTAGAGGACAAGCTCTTCGCCACGCTCGACCCCACGGTGCGGAAGGTCACGTTGCCCAACGGCCAGCCGGTTCTGCTGACCGACACCGTCGGGTTCATCACGCGCCTGCCCACGCAGCTCGTTGCCGCCTTCCGCGCCACGCTCGAGGAGGTCACGGAAGCCGACGTCCTGGTGCACGTCGTAGACGGCAGCCACCCCGACTGGCAGAACCAGATGCGGGCGGTGAGCAAGGTGCTCGCGGAACTTGACGCCGCGGATAAGCCGACGATCATCGCCGTGAACAAAACCGATCAGATGCCGACCGCCGAAGCACGGGCGGTGCTGGCCGAAGCGGGGGAGGGGGTCGTCATCTCGGCCCTCCACAAGGTCGGGCTGCTCAACCTCCTGCGCGTGATCTCCAAGCACCTCCCCGAGGGGCTCGTGAAGGTGCGCTTGACCGTGCCGTACGCCCAGGCCGGGGCGCTCTCCCAGATGTTCACCCACGGCCGCGTGCTCCGGCAGGACTACGCCGAGGACGGCATCCGGGTCGAGGCGGAGCTCCCGAGGGTCCAGGCGGAGCAGCTTCGGGCTCTCGCCCAACGGTGGAGCTCCAGGAAACGGAGGAACCAGCATGGCAGGACCGAGACTGATTGAGTACAAAGAGGCCAGCGCCGAAGTGCGCGCGATCTTTGATGACATCATGGCCACACGACAGACCGACTGGATCAACAACTTCTGGAAAGCGCTGGCGCGCGATCCTCTCTCGCTCAAGCGGACCTGGGAATCGATCAAGCAGATCATGGCCCCAGGCGCGCTGGCCCCGCTCGTCAAAGAGATGATCTACCTGGCCGTCAGCGTTACTAACCAGTGCGGCTACTGCATTGCCTCCCACACCGCGGCCGCGCGCAAGAAAGGCATGACCGATGCCATGTTGGCCGAGCTGATGGCCGTCGTGGGGATGGCCAACGAAACCAACCGCCTCGCCGCGGGCTACCAGGTCGAAGTCGACGACCAGTTCAAATAACGCCTCTTGCCGGCGAAATGTTAGCAATGTTATCATGCTCACAGAGGTGAGCAACCGATGGCGCAGACCCAGGACACCGGGACGCTCTACCTGCGGGGGATCCCGCGGAAGCTGGTGCGGGAGGCCAAGGCCGAAGCGGCGCGGCGCGGGATGAGCCTGACGGCGTTCGCGCGCGAAGCGCTGGCGAGGGCGCTGGGGATGGGCACGACCGCAGCGGACACGTCGGCGGCCCGGGAGCCCGAGGGCATCGAGGCCATCCGGCCGGATCTGGACTGGTTCGAGGCGAACCGCAAGCGCCTGCTGCGGCGCTTCCGCGACGAGTACGTCGCCATCGTCCACCGCAAGGTCGTCGACCACGACCCCGACTTCGGCGCGCTGGCGCAGCGCGTGTTCGCGAAGCATGGGATGCGCTCCATCGCCATGCCGAAGGTGACCGCTGAAGAACAGGTCGTCGAGATCCCGACGCCCTGGCGGGCGGCGCGGTGAGCCAGCGGTTTCCCTACGACCGCGCGAAGTCCCCCCCGGCGCCGGTGCTTCCCGTCAGGGTCGGCGGGGCAGGGGGACGAGGTGACACAGTGTCACCCGCGCTCGTGGACACGGGCGCGGATATGAGCGTCATTCCCGTGCGGCTCGCCAGAGAACTGCGGCTGCCCGTCGTCGGGGAGCTCCGGGTGCGGGGGGTGACCGGCTCAGAGCGCGTGCTGCTCTATGGCGTAGAGTTCGAAGTCGCGGGGATCAAGGTACCGGTCCAGGCGGCGGGGCTGGGGACGCACATGCTCGTCGGCCGGGACGTCCTCAACCGCTGGACGCTGCGTTTTCGGGGGCCCCAGGAGATCCTCGAGGTCGAAGACGGGACTGCTAGTTCAGCCGGCGGATAACGGCGAGCGCCACACCTTCGATCGCCACGTCGCGCACGTACGTCGGTTCCATCCGGGCATTCTCCGGCTGGAGGCGGATGCGGCCGTCTTCCTTGAAGAACCGCTTCACCGTTGCCTCGTCTTCGATCCGCGCGACCACGATGTCGCGGTCCTTCGCCGTGGGCTGCCGGTGCACGACGAGCATGTCACCGTCGAGGATCCCCGCATCGATCATGCTGTCGCCGCGGACTTTGAGGATGAAGCAGTCCTCGGAGCGCACGAACTCCTGCGGCAGCGGGAAGTAGTCTTCGATGTTCTGCTGCGCCAGGATGGGCAGGCCGGCGGTGACCATGCCAACCACGGGGAGGGCGACCACCTTCTTGACGGGTACCTCGCGTTCGTCCTTCAGGATCTCGAGCGCCCGCGGCTTGCTCGGATCGCGCCGCAGGTAGCCCTTCTTCTCAAGTGCGGTGAGATGGCTGTGTACCGTCGAGCTGCTCGTGAGACCGAGGGCCTGGCCGATCTCGCGCACCGAGGGCGGGTATCCATGCGCGTCGCTGTACCGCTGGATGAAGATGAGGATCTCCTTCTGCCGCCGCGTCAGTCCTTTGCCCATGGATGCGCCCTCCGGGGGCTCGACGTGCGCAGACATCATAGCACTTCGACCGACGATTGGCAAACACCTGTTCGTACGAGGACTCTGGAGGGTCGTACGTGGGTTCTTCCCCTGGTGGGGGCGGCGCGCGCGCCTATGGTCTCATCGACGGAATTGCCGGAGCCGGAGAGTCCTCCGCGTCCCGGCCCTAGCGATTCCCCGAGCTCGAACAACTCCTCGTCTAGCCCAGCTGGGTCAAACGTCAACTCGGTTCGAACCGAGTTATCTAATCCACATGGGTCAAAGTGCAACTCGGTCCGGACCGAGTTCACCCAGCTCATGCAGGCTATCGCCGCGCGTTATCG
>MENB01000182.1:129-1822 GCA_001768125.1 Armatimonadetes bacterium RBG_19FT_COMBO_69_19 | reverse complement strand
GCGGTCGTGATCCGGGTGGTTCACATCCGGCGCCATCCGCCAGGGATGCGTGGCGCATGCCCACCAGCCATACAGCTCGGGACGCATGAGCTTGATTCCGGAGACTCGCCGAGAACTCCTAGCCCAACTCAGTCAATCGTCACCGAAGGAAGTAGGAAGGAGTGCGGACTCTCGTACTTCCGATAATGTCCGTTATGTAAACTAGCAGCGTGAGGCGTTCTCAGAGCGCCTCGACGTCCGCGATCCGGTACATCCGCTCCGCCTGGCCCCTACCCTCGGGAACCACGACGGTCAGCACCTCATAATCGTCCAGCACGCGGACGATCGTGCCCTCCGGCTGGCCGCTCTCGCCGACGACCTTCACCTTCATCCCCGGCACGAGCGGTCTCCCGTTAGGATCCACCGCGCGCTCTCGAGTCGCCATCACGAGTGTGCCTCCTCCTGCCGAGGTCCCTGCATCAGTCCGAAGGGGATCGGAACCGTTCGATGGGGTTCTTGCAGTCGCGACAGTAGTAGATCGCCCGGCACAGCGTAGTGCCGAACGGGTTCTCCAGCGTCGTGTTGGTCGACCCGCAGAAGGGGCACGTGACCTCCCCTCCCCCCAAGCGAGGCGGGACGCTGAGGCCGTGCTGCCGCAGTTGCTCACGCCCTCGCTCGGTCATGCGCTTCATCGTCCAGGGTTCGGCGAAGGAGAGTTCGACCTCCACCTCCTCGACGCCGGGCAGAGTGAGCACTTGCGCCCGGATGTCTTGTCGGATGACGCCGATCGCGGGGCAGGCCGAGAACGTCGGTACCATCGTCACCCGCACACGGGCACCCTCGACCTCTACCTCGCGGATCAAGCCGAGGTCGGTGATGGCGATGGGGAGCTCCGGATCGTTGATCGTCCGGAGGACTTCCCATATCGCCTGCTCGGTTGGCCCGGCCTGCGTTACCATTTCGCTCCCGGCTCCGTGCGCCAGACCGACGTCATCTCCTCCAATAATATACGAAGGTCAGCCGTGTGGCGGCCGGCCCGGCCATTCAGGTCCCGGACGTGCCCGTCGACTCCCCCGGGACGGCCCTTTGGCAGCCTTCGACCCTCCGGCACCCGCAGGCCGATGGCCTCGAGGATCACATCCACCTGACCGCTCCACATCGCTCGCTGGGCGTCGGGCGCCGTCGGAATCACGCCCGCGGCGACGAGGCCCTCGTGCCCGTCCACCGGATCGAATAGGCTCTCGGCCTCCACCCATGCGCTGTCGAGCGCCTCCTGCACCCGAGCCTTGCTCGACCCGCTCGCCCCGGCCAGCCGGCGCAGCCACTGCTCGCCGTACAGCAGATGATATTTCTCCTCGCGCCGCAATGTCTTCGCGAGATCGGCCAGCGGCTCGACCGGCCCGCCGGCCAGGGCATCCAGCCGCACCGCATCCGCGCGGTCATAGAGGAACATCCGCACGATCGTGAACCCCCAGTCGCCGTTGGGCCGCTCGACGAGGACGGCGTTGCGGAACCCGTCAGGCGCCCGCCCGTAGGCCAGGTCATCGGGCGTGCCGCCGAGCAGGTCGCCGGCGCGCTCGTAGAACAGCCGGGCGTGCCCGATCTCTTCCTGGGCCACTGAGGACAGCGCCACGTCCGACTCGATGTCGGGGGCGAACCCGGTCCATTCGGAGTGACGGTGCCCGAGGACGAGCTCGTCGTCGGCCAGGGCGAG
>MENB01000182.1:0-105 GCA_001768125.1 Armatimonadetes bacterium RBG_19FT_COMBO_69_19 | reverse complement strand
GAGGTCGTCGCGGCGACCGAGGGGGCTCTGCGCGAGGCTCATCGAGACTTCATCGCTGATCGCGGCGCTTGGTGCGCATCACGCGCTGCTGCTCCCGGTACGACC
>MENB01000181.1:5754-6155 GCA_001768125.1 Armatimonadetes bacterium RBG_19FT_COMBO_69_19 | reverse complement strand
CTGCTGGGAATCCTGGCACTGGTGCTTGTCCTGGGGACCAGCAACGCGAGCGGGAGCGCCCAGCCCGCGTTATCTGCGGACGTTGTCTCGAAACTCTCCGCGGCCAGGCTGGCCACGGCGAAATACGCAACGGACCTCGAGAGGGCAAAGTCCGACGGATACGTGATCATCACGCCGATGATCCCCAACATGGGCTATCATTTCTTGAACCCGAAGATCGAGGGGTTCGATGTCACCAAGCCTCCGATCCTCGTATACGTGCGAAAGGGCGATGCCTGGCAATTGGTGGCGATTGAGTGGGTCTGGCCGAAGAAACCCTCCGCGGCACCGCTGCGTGGGGCGCGGTATGGGTCGTTCTTCGCCGCCTGTCACTACAAGGACGGCTCCTTCATAGAGGCCGC
>MENB01000181.1:5137-5720 GCA_001768125.1 Armatimonadetes bacterium RBG_19FT_COMBO_69_19 | reverse complement strand
ACAGGAGCCGAGTTCAACTTCTGGCACCCGCCGCTGGTGACGCTGCACCTCTGGATCTGGTACCCGAACCCCAGCGGGGTCTTTGGGGAGTTCAACCCCTATCTGACGCCGTTCAACAAGGACTGACCGGAGATGGGGGAAGGTTGCAGGGCCTTCCCCCCCTTTGCCCGGTGTCCCGAGTCCTTTCGGTCATCCTGGCCGTACTGCTGGCGCCGCAGGCCGGGCACTCGGCCCAGTCTCCTCGGATGCTGCGGATCGAAATGACGGAATTCAGGTTCCGTCCTGCGCTCATACGACTGACGTCGGGGCAGCCGGTCAGACTGCTCCTTGTCAACCAAGGACAGATCGCGCACCAATTCGTGACGGACTACCTGCGCACGGTCGCGGTCACGGTTGTTGACGCGACGATGCACGTGGAGAGTTCGGGACTCGACATCGTCCGCCTGGAACCGGGCGCGATGGCGAGCATCGAGTTCCTCCCCCGCTCGAAAGGACGCTTTCCTTTCGCCTGTACGATTGAAGGCCACCGCGAGGCTGGGATGGTCTGGGTCTTGGAGGTGCGTTAGACTCAAGGGTCCGTTTT
>MENB01000181.1:4014-5058 GCA_001768125.1 Armatimonadetes bacterium RBG_19FT_COMBO_69_19 | reverse complement strand
CTCAGCGCGTGAAGGAGAACGTCTGAAGGAAGCGCTCGAAGGCGGTCCGGTCCGCGGCCGCCGTCCCAAGGGGGGACAGCCAGTACACCTGGAAGCCGGCCTTCCCGCGCGCTGCAGACTACGTGCAGGTAGAACCACCCGCGACAGGTTTCATCGATGAAGAGAACCGCCGGCACACCTCCCAGGCGGAGGGGTTCTTGCGCTTCGGGCTTATATCGAAACCCCTTATCCACATTTTGGAGTGTTTGCGCAGTCCAGTTTTCGAGCGTCGTCCCCTCGGGGATCGCCTGTGCGGCAACGCGGACGGCCACGCTGACATTTCTCCCCGGGGTGCGCGGCCGGTTCCCTTTCGCCTGCACAATCGAAGGGCACAGGGAGGCCGGGATGGTGGGCCTCCTCGAGGTTCGATGAGACTACAGTGCGGGGGGGCTGCGCGGCGGGCGCTTCAGCGCCGGGCCCTTCTCAGGCGTGGGCCTGCGGCGTTGGCGTGAGGAGTCCGCGGCGGGCCGCTTCGGCCACCGCCTCCGTGCGGCTTCGGACCCCGAGCTTCGCGAGGACCGCAGAGACGTGGTGGTCGACCGTCCGGAGAGACAGGTGAAGCTGCTGGGCCACCTCGGTGTTGCGCAGCCCTTTGGCGATGAGCTCGAGGACCTCCATCTCTCGAGACGTCAACCCCGCAGGATGGGCGCGCGTGGCCGGCCGGGGGCCGCGCGGGATGTCTCGCGCCCCCAGCTGACGCAGGCGGCGGACGATGATCGTTGCAGCGGGCCGAGCGCCGAGACGCTGGAGTTCTTCCAGGCTCCGGCGGAGAACCGCCTCGTCGTCGGCGTCCGCGCGGGCGAGCGCCGCTTCGTACGGGCAGCCCATCTCAGTCCAAAGCTTCGCGGCGCGCTCCCACTCGCCGGCGATCTGGAGGGCATACGGCTTCTCGGCGCGCGCCGGTGGCGCCTCGAGCAGCCCGGCGCGCCAGCGCCAGTAGGCGAGCTCGCCGGTCGTCCACGGATCGCCGACCCCCAGCGCCCGTTCGAACGCGCGGCGGGTGTC
>MENB01000181.1:2378-3988 GCA_001768125.1 Armatimonadetes bacterium RBG_19FT_COMBO_69_19 | reverse complement strand
CGAGCCATGCGACCTCGGCCCTTGCGGCCGCGACGGGCGCGGTGTGCTGCAGTTCACGGGTCCGCTCCGCCAGCGCGCGCGCCTCGTCGAGCGGCGGCCAGTGCTCCGGATCTCCCCGCCGCGCGCGCACGAGCCCGAGCACGACGAGCCCGAGGATGCGGAGCAGTGCGGCGCTGCGGGGATGGCGGAGGACGAACGCGGCGGAGTCGGCGGCTTCGGTCCATCGGCCCTGGTCGAGCTCCAGGCGGGCGCGGTAGACGATCATGTAGAGCCACCACAGATCGAGGCCCCGCTCGCTGCAGTACTCGATCCCGGCCGTGAGGCGGTCTGCGAGCGCATACGCGCGCGTGCGCGCGATCGCCCAGGCGAGGTTGATGTACCCTCGCCCTGCGTGCTCCTCGAGCCCCGCCTGTTCGGCGAGCTCAATGCTCCGCTCGAGCTTCTCCCTGCCCTCCGGCGCTCCTATCAGCAACTCCATCGTGCCGATGTTGTTGAGCACGTGGACAAGGACCTCACGGTCGTCGAGACGCTGCGCAATCTCCATCGCGCGCGTGCCCCAGGCGAGGGTTCCTTCGGGATCCTCCGCGTTCATGCAGAGCGACGAGAGGTTGCTGTACGCCATGGCGAGCTCGTGGGTGTGCGGGAACCGCTCGAGCAGCGCCAACGCCTCCTGGCCCGCCGTGTCCGCCGCCTCCGTATAGCCGGCACACCACAGCAGCCGGGAAAGCACGCGCAGCGAGTCTCCCTCCTTGAGCCGGTCGCCGAGCCTTCGACGGTACTCGAGGGCGCGCCGCTGCGTCTCGATCGCCTCATCGAACTGGTCGGTCAGGTAGCACTCGTAGGCGCGGCGCTCGAGAAGGTCCGCCCGTGTCTCCAGCGGAAGGTCCTCGGCGAACCGGAGCGCCCGGGCGTACTGCGCCGCCGCCTCACGGTGCGCATGGGCGAGCGCCGCGCGCTCGGCAGCCGCCCGCGCGTACCGGAGGACCGCCTCCGCATCGTCGGCCGCCTCCGCGTGGTGGGCCAGCCGGGCCGGATCCGGCGCGGCGGACGCGGCGAGCACAGACAGCACGCTGCGGTGGAGTTCGATCCGGCGATGTCCGGGGATCGCGTCTTCGACGGCGAGGCGGGCGAGCTCGTGACGAAACGCGACTGCAGCGCGTTCGACCTGCAGCATTCCCGACGACAGGCACTCGTCAAGGCCTGTGAAGGCGTCGCCGGCCAGCGTTTCGAGCAGGGAGAGCTCCACACGCGCCGGGACGATGGCGACGTACTCGAGGAGCCTCTGCACAGCCGGGTGCAGGCGCGCGACGCGCGCGAGCACGGCGTCGCGCACGGTCGGGGGTACCTCCGCCCCGCCCGCGCTTAGCACCTCCGTGACGTAGAACGGGTTGCCGCCGGTCTTGCGGTAGAGATCGTCGGCGTCAACGCCGTACGGCCGGGCGAGCGCTTCCACCGATGCCGGCGAGAGTGGCAACAGC
The DNA here is from genome assembly GCA_001768125.1 of Armatimonadetes bacterium RBG_19FT_COMBO_69_19. GTDB lineage: Bacteria > Sysuimicrobiota > Sysuimicrobiia > Sysuimicrobiales > Kaftiobacteriaceae > Kaftiobacterium. The sequence continues at coordinate 2,510 of MENB01000181.1, read as the reverse complement.
CGCAGCCGGCTGACTGCGGGCAACGTCGCAAGGTCCCCGAGGACGGTTCGGAGAGGATGGAAGCGGTCGAGCTCGTCGTCCCGGTAGCTCGCCACAAAGAGAACCGGCACCGCCTCGACCCTGCGGGCGACC
>MENB01000181.1:1702-2326 GCA_001768125.1 Armatimonadetes bacterium RBG_19FT_COMBO_69_19 | reverse complement strand
TAATGATGATCGGCCTGGGCGACTGCAGCACGCGAAGAAGGACGTCGACCACCTCGTGCGGTTTACCCCCCTGCTGGAGCGCCGCCGCGAGCACCCCCCCGGTCCGCTCGGCGATGTCGAGGAGCGGCCCGAGCGGCCGGGGCGTGAAGAGCGGGTCGCAGGCGCCCCAGAAAGCGCGCGCCGTCTCGCGGTGGAGGAGACAGAACCGGCGGAGCAGCACGGTCTTGCCCACGCCCGCCTCGCCGCCGAGAAGCACCAGGCGGCCGGCCACACGAGACTCCTCCAGCCGTTGCCCGAGCTCGACGAGGAACGGCCCTCGCTCGAGCAGATCGGTCTCGATGGTTGTGCTCATTGACCCCATCCTGCACCAGGAGGAGGACATCTTTCAAGCCCGCGGGCGGGCCGGGCGAAGAGACGCTGTGACGGAAGACGGGCCAAGAAGGCTGGTGGGCCCGCCTGGGTTCGAACCAGGAACCGGCGCCTTATGAGGGCGCTGCTCTGCCCTTGAGCTACGGGCCCGGTGGACATTATAACATCGGCCGGCCTGGGGCCTCTCCGCGCGGTCAGTAGCCTACGTGGATCAGGTAAAGCCCGTGCGGCGGCGCCGCGGGGCCACCGCTGCCG
>MENB01000181.1:1370-1693 GCA_001768125.1 Armatimonadetes bacterium RBG_19FT_COMBO_69_19 | reverse complement strand
GATTCCAGCAATCGGGTCACCTCGTCGGGCACGAGGGCGCCGCGGCCCACCCGCAGGATGGTTCCCATGATCATCCTGACCATGTGCCGGAGGAACCGGTCGGCGCCGAAGGTGAGAAAGAGCAGGTCCTCGCGCTCGGTCAGCTCTGCAAGCAGGAGCGCACAACGGCTGGTCTTCGTGGGCGTGCCCAACGCGCGGAAGGCCCGGAAGTCGTGGGTGCCGACAAGCCGGGCTAGGGCGGCACGCATCGCGTCCGGGTCCAGGGGCCCGAACACGTGGTGGGTGTACCGACCGAGTAGCGCTGAAGGTGCAGGACGGCGCAG
>MENB01000181.1:1278-1350 GCA_001768125.1 Armatimonadetes bacterium RBG_19FT_COMBO_69_19 | reverse complement strand
GGAACCGGGCGTCGCGGCGGGCGTGGAAGTCCGGGTAGACGTCCGCAGCCGCGCGGACGCTGACATCCCGCG
>MENB01000181.1:0-1216 GCA_001768125.1 Armatimonadetes bacterium RBG_19FT_COMBO_69_19 | reverse complement strand
TGGGCCACCTGCCCGAGCGCGTGCACGCCGGCATCGGTACGCCCGGCGGCCACCACGCGGGCGGGCGCCTGCGTCAGCGCCTCCACCGCCCGCTCCACATCCCCCTGCACCGAGCGCCCGTGCGCCTGCCGCTGCCAGCCGACGAAGTGGGTGCCGTCATACTCCAGCGTCAGTTTGATGGTGCGCAGGGGGCGCACGGCGTGCGGGGGTCAGGGCAGGCCGAGCCAGCGGGACGCGAGAAGGACGGCGGTGGCGAACACGCTGACGATCCAGGCCACGGCGTCGCGGGCCGCGAAGGCTAGCTCTTTCATGCGGGTGCGCCCCTCCCCGCCGCGGTAGGCGCGGGCCTCCATGGCGAGCGCCAGCTCATCGGCGCGGCGGAAGGCGGACACGAAGAGCGGCACCAGGATGGGCAGCATCGCCCGGGCGCGCCGCAGCAGGTTGCCCCGCTGGAACTCCGCGCCGCGGGCCATCTGCGCCTTCATGATCCGCTCCGTCTCCTCCAGCAGCGTGGGGATGAAACGTAACGCGATGGACATCATCATCGCCAGTTCGTGCCCGGGGACGCCGATCCGCCGGAAGGGCCGCAGCAGCCGCTCCATGCCGTCGGTGAGGGCCATCGGGGAGGTCGTGTAGGTGAAGAGCGAGGTGGCGACCACCAGCAGGACCAGGCGGAGGGAGATGAACGCCGCCCGGCTGAGCGCCTCGCTCGTGATCACCAGCGGTCCCAGGCGCACGAGCGGCGTACCCTCGCGCAGGCCGCTGAAGAACAGGTTGAGCACAAAGGTGAGGAGCAGCAGGAAGAGGATCGGCCGCAGCCCCCGCGCCGCGTAGCCCAGCGGGATCTGCGCCAGGAGGAAGAGCCCCACCAGGGACGCGGCGAGGAGCCCGTATCCGGTAAAGTCGGCAATCACGAAGATGACGACCATCAGGAGCGTCGTTACCCCGATCTTCGTCCGCGGGTCTAACCGGTGCACCACCGAGTCGCGTGGCAGGTACTGCCCGATGGAGACGTAGCGCGTCAGTTCCATCAGGCCGGCGCCAGCACGCGCAGGAGTTCGGCGCGCGCTTCCTCCAGCGTAAAGAGGTCAGTGCGGACAGGCAGGCCGCGGGCGCGCAGACGGTGCAGGATCTGAGCGGTCTGCGGGATCCCCAGGTGCAGGTGCTCCAGTTCCTCCGCCCGGGCGAAGATCTGGCGCGTGGGGCCGTCCATCAC
>MENB01000180.1:4783-5322 GCA_001768125.1 Armatimonadetes bacterium RBG_19FT_COMBO_69_19 | reverse complement strand
TTCCGCACGGAACATCCGGCGGCGTGACCTGGTGGGGAACCATCGCGGGTATCCTGGGTGCGACGATCATCGCGGCGGAGACGTATGCGTTCTTCGATGTCAGTCCCGCGGTCGTGTGGCTTGCGGGGGTCCTCGGGGTGACCGTGGGCAGCATCCTGGGGGCAACCGCGGAAGGGACGGTTGGCTGGATGAACAATGATGCTGTCAACGTCTTTGGGACGCTGTCCGGCGCCGTGCTGGCGATGGTGATGGTGGTGTTCCGGTAATGGGTGAAGCATGAGGAATTGGCCCCTCATCCTCCTCGCTGTCTTCTTGCTCTCGAAGCCCTTAATCTTTGCCTGGGTTTTGCGAAGGAATCCTGGTGCAGCACCGATGTGGAAGTCCGCGACCAGAGAAGAGCGCGGTGCAATGGTCGTCGTTGCGCTCAGAGAGACGGGCTACATCCTGCTTGGGATCTCCTTTCTTATCTCAGCGTTCATAGAGACGCCGGTCTCTTGGCTCCTGCCGGGGATGGGCGCCCTTTTGCTCGGCACGTGGCC
>MENB01000180.1:3104-4773 GCA_001768125.1 Armatimonadetes bacterium RBG_19FT_COMBO_69_19 | reverse complement strand
CTGATCACGCGATGGATAAAGTAGGGCGCTCGGATGTCGCCTGACCGGCAAGCGACACCCGGCGCCCCTCATGTCTGTTCCCCGTCATGCCTGGACCTGCTCCAGGGCTGAGCGGATCGCCCGCTTCGTGTAGACCTCCGCCAGGTGCCTGCGGTACGCCACGGAGGCGAAGAGGTCTCCATTGACCTCGACGCCTTCCGCCGCTTTCTCCGCCGCCGACGCGATCGCCTCATCCGTGAGCGCCCTACCCGTCAGCAGCGATTCGGTCGCCCAGGCCCGGTAGGGCGTCGGGCCGACCCCCGTGATGCCGACCCGGGCCGCCCGGCAGACACCGTTGGGATCAAGCGTGATGAGCGCGGCGACCCCCACCACGGCGAATCCCGATGCCGGATGAGGGAACGAGAGATACGCACCGCCCGTGCGCGCCGGCAGCACGGCGACGCGAACCTCGACCAGGATCTCATCGGGATGGAGCGCGGTCGTGAACAGCCCCGTAAAGAACTCCTCGGCGCGGATCGCCCTGCGGCCCTTGGGCCCCTCCGCGATGATCTCGCCCTCCAGCGCCAGTACCGCGGCGGGATAGTCGGCGGCGGGGGCGGCGTGCGCGAGGCTGCCACCGATCGTTCCGAAGTTGCGCACCTGAACGTCGCCGATGGATCCCGCTGCTTCCGCCAGCACGGACGCTTTCGCGCGGACCTCCGGCGAAGACTCGATCGCCCAGTGGGTTGTGAGCGCCCCGATGCTGAGTACCGAACCGGCATCCGTGATGTCGCGCAGGCCGTCGATGCCTCCCAGGTCGATCAGGTGGGGCGGCGTGACCAGACGCAGCTTCAGCAACGGCAGCAGGCTGTGCCCCCCGGCGAGCAGCTTGGCATCCGGCAGCGTGGTCAGCAGGCGCACGGCCTCCGACACCGACGAGGGTGCATGGTATTCGAACTCAGCCGGGATCATGGGTTCACCCCCTGCTTCGTCGTTCGGGCGTTCTGAATGGCTTCCCAGATGCGGCCCGCGGTGAAGGGCATGTCCAGGTGACGGATGCCGAACGGCCGCAGGGCATCGAGCACGGCATTGGCCACCGCGACCGTCGACGCGATGGTGCCGGTCTCCCCCACCCCCTTGACCCCGAGCGGGTGGTGCGGCGACGGGGTTTCCGTCCTGGCGGTTGCGTAGAGCGGTACCTGGGACGCCTTCGGCACCACGTAGTCCATCATGGTACCGGTGAGGAGCTGGCCCTGGTCGTCGTAGATCGCGGCTTCGTACAGCGCCTGCGCCAGGCCCTGCGTGATCCCGCCGTGCACCTGGCCGTCCACGATGAGCGGGTTGATCGCTCGCCCGCAGTCGTCCACCGCGATGTAGTTCGTGATCGCCACACGTCCGGTCTCGGCGTCCACCTCCACGGTGCACAGGTGGGTGCCGAACGGGTAGGTGAAGTTCGGAGGATCGTAGAAGGCAGAGGCTTCGAAACCGGGTTCCATCCCCGGCGGCAGGCTCCAGGCAAGGTACGCCTGCAGCGTGACCTCCTGAAACGTCTTGGCGCGCGCCGGGGCGCCCTCCACGAAGAAGCGGCCGCTCTCGAACCGGATGTCTGCTTCCGGCGCCTCGAGCATGTGGGCCGCGATCTTACGCCCCTTCTCGACGATCTTCCGGGCGGCTACAGCGCACGCGCCGC
>MENB01000180.1:2024-3060 GCA_001768125.1 Armatimonadetes bacterium RBG_19FT_COMBO_69_19 | reverse complement strand
GGCGTGATCGCCGTGTCACCGCAGACCACCTGGATGTCGTCGATGGGCACGCCGAACTCGTCGGCCACGATCTGCGCGAACGTCGTCTCCTCGCCCTGCCCGTGGGGCTTCTCGCCGATGAACACGTTCACTTTCCCGGTGGGATGCACGCGGATTACCGCGCTGCCCCACAACCCGCCCTGGAAGCCCACCGCACCGGCCACCGGCGAGGGACCCAGGCCGCAGATCTCGACGTACGTGCTGGCGCCGATCCCAGTGTAGGTCCCGTCCGTGGGGCCGCGGCGCTGCCGCTCGCGCCGGGCCGGGTAGTCCAGCATCCGCAGCGCCACGTCCAGCGCCTGCTCGTAGTCGCCGCTGTCGTAGGTGATCCCGGTGCAGACCGTGTAGGGGAACTGCTCCTTGCGGATGAAGTTCCGGCGCCGGATCTCGATCGGGTCGAGGCCGAGCTCATGGGCGGCCAGGTCCATCAGCCGCTCCAGGATGTAGGTGGCTTCGGGCCGACCCGCGCCGCGGTAGGCGTCCACCGGGGTGGTGTTCGTAAGCACGCCGACGACTTCGTAGTCGACGGCGGGAAGGGTGTAGCACCCCGACAGCATCAGCCCGTGGAGGATCGTCGGGATACCCGGCGCGGCGGTCGATAGGTAGGCTCCGAGGTTAGCGTAGGTCCGGCCCCGCAGGCCGAGCAGCGTGCCATCCTTCCGCACGGCCAATTCGACGTCGGTGACGTGGTCGCGCCCGTGCGCCGTGGCCAGGTAGTTCTCCCGGCGGTCCTCGATCCACTTGACGGGCCGGCCGAGCTCCCGCGAGCAGAAGGCCACGATCGCCTCGTCGGGGTAGACGGGGATCTTGCTGCCGAACCCCCCGCCCACCTCGGGCGAGATCACGCGCAGGCGGTGTTCCGGGATCCCGAGCACGCCCGAGAGGATGACGCGGTGGATGTGCGGGTTCTGCGATGTGACCCAGAGCGTCAGGTCCCCCGTGTTGGCATTGTAATCGGCGACAGCGCCCCGGGTTTCCATCGCATTCGCGATGAGCC
>MENB01000180.1:1688-2005 GCA_001768125.1 Armatimonadetes bacterium RBG_19FT_COMBO_69_19 | reverse complement strand
CGTGATGATCGCGTCGGCCATGTTGAAGGCCGACGCGGCATCTCCACCGGCGACCTTCCAGCGGAACGCGACGTTGTTGGGCACCTGGTCGTGCAGGAGCGGTGCGGTGGCCTGGACCGCGTCCTCGCCTTCGGTCACGATCGGAAGAGGCTCGTAGTCGACCCTGACCTGGTCCGCGCCGTCCCGGGCGCTGTACCGGTCTTCCGCGACCACCACGGCGACGGTGTCCCCGGCGTAGCGGACGCGGTCGGTGGCGATGGCGGGATGGGACGGCGTCTTCAGGTCGGCGTTGGGAATCAGCCACGCGCACGGCAGCG
>MENB01000180.1:867-1484 GCA_001768125.1 Armatimonadetes bacterium RBG_19FT_COMBO_69_19 | reverse complement strand
CCCTGGCCCCAAACAGCTTGGTCACGGCCATCTCATCGCCCCTCCCTTCCCGCCGGCACTGACCGGCGGTGACCCGGCCGCCTCCGGGATGGCGCCGACGCCCGCGTCCTTCAGCCTGCGGCCGGCACTGCGCACCGAATTGACGATGTGCTGGTAACCGGTACACCGGCAGAGGTTCCCATCCAGCCCGTGACGGATCTCCTCGTCGGTTGGGGTCGGCGTCCGGTCGAGGATCTGCAGCGCGGACAACATCATCCCCGGTGTGCAGAATCCACACTGCAGCCCGTGCTCCTCCCAGAATGCCTCCTGGATCGGATGCAGCCGGCCGTCCTGGGCCAATCCTTCCACGGTCAGGATCGTGGCCCCGTTGGCCTGCACGGCCAGCAGGTTGCACGACTTCGCGGTGCGCCCGTTGAAGAGGATGGTGCAGGCACCGCAGTTGGTGGTGTCGCACCCGATGTGGGTGCCGGTGAGCCCGAGCACCTCGCGCAGGTAGTGCACGAGGAGCAGGCGCGGCTCGACCTCGTGCCGGTGCGTGACGCCGTTCACCGTCACGGTGATGGTACGCTCCACCCGATCACCCCCCTAGAAAGCGAAACGACGCGGCTCAACCGCGT
>MENB01000180.1:0-714 GCA_001768125.1 Armatimonadetes bacterium RBG_19FT_COMBO_69_19 | reverse complement strand
GTTCGCGGAGGCCTCGGACGCCTCCTCCTAGCACTCCTCGGGACCGGCTTCGAGCATCGCCTCGGCGATCCAGATGGCCAGCAGACAATCGAGCCAGTCGATGTGCGGCTGCGGGTACTCTCGCCGCACACGTGCCGGCTGGGGAATATCCTTGTGTCCAAGCCATCCCGTATCGACCGCCATTTGCCCTCAACATACGTCCACGGTGTCTCGGACGCAGTGCACGTGGTCGCTGCACTCCTGTGATACCCCGCACACTCATGCCACAGGCCTCGGTGAGGATGTTTCCCACCCGGCGTTGCACCACGTCGAATCAGCGGACCTCGATCACGCCCGCCATGCCCGCCTCCTGGTGGCCTTCGATCGTGCAGGCGAACCGCACACGCCCTCGCACTCTCGGCGTGAAGCGCAGCGTCGCGGCTCCGCCCGGCTGCAGTCGAAGGACCTCCACTCCCGGCGCTTCAACATAACTCTGCTCGTCCACGATCGTCATCGGCAGACGACGGAATGCCTCCGTCTGGATCTGGTGGGCGAGCTGCCCGCGGTTGACCAGACGCAGGGACGCCGGACGGCCGACCTGGAGCCGGATCACTGCCGGACGGAAGCGGAACTCATTCATCTCGACCTCGATCGTGGCGGGGGAAGCAGCCGGGCTGAGCGAGGCTGGGGACGCAACGCTTCCGTGCCCCATCAGTGCGATCAATGCGATGAGAG
>MENB01000179.1 GCA_001768125.1 Armatimonadetes bacterium RBG_19FT_COMBO_69_19 | reverse complement strand
CCCGCCGGAACGTGCCGCATGCCCCACATGGCAAACGCATATCCCGCGCCGAACCCAAGCGCCCCATAGATCGTTGCTCCCAACAGTGCGTGGCCGCGCGGTAGCGGGAACTTGTTCGCCAGCGCGATGCCGAGCAGAAGCAGGGTCGCGGGAGCGAACCGGAGCGTCGCACCCCAGAACGGTGGGAGCTCGCGGATGCTGAATCGCACCGCAACGAAGTTCGTGCCGCCGATGAGAACGACGGCCGCAAAGGCAAGTGGGATCAAGCGGTTGGGAGACCGATCAATCATGCCGGCGTCTAGGTTTCTGCGTCTTGGTTTTCAGGACCTTGTCGCCCCAAACTGTCTCGCGAGGGAAGCACGAAGGGGGGCGTGACCGACCTTGGTGGAGACGACCGGATTCGAACCGGCGACCCCCTGCGTGCAAAGCAGGTGCTCTCCCGCTGAGCTACGTCCCCACGCGGTCTGACCCCATTATACGGGGAACACGCGGTGTCGAGCTATCGCTGCGGCGTGTTGCCTCTAACCGCCCACGCCCGAGCATCGATCCTGATTGGCTGGTCAGAGTCTCCGGCCGATAGTTCCTGGCGCAGCCGTTCGCGCAGGGCCTGCCGGCGGTCAGGGGTCAAACTGGCCACATACGCGCCTCCAGGGCCCTGACCTTTCAGGAAAGGTGCCCACAATGCGTCAAAGGAGGCGAACTCCATCGGGATCACCAGCGCGGTTTCCTCGATCTCCTGCAGGCCACTCTCAGCCCACAGGGTGGAGAGCTGGTTTCTCCGACAGTAGGGCATGTGACGTTCGTGGCGCGGTTCGGCCGCCGGGTCGAGGGCGACGGCCGCGTCCCAGAACGCACGGAGCATCGTCATGCCTTCGCCGTAGTCCCACACGGCGGCGGCGATCCGTCCGCCGCGACGTGTGACGCGGCGCATCTCCGAAGCCGCTTTTCGCGGATCAGGGATGTGGTTGATGACGAGCAACGCCAGGGACGTGTCAAACGAAGCATCTTCGTACGGGAGTGCCTGAGCATCTCCGATGTCGAACCGCACGGGCCGGCCGGCGGCGCGGGTCCGCGCGTGCTCGATGAAGGCCGCCGAGGGGTCGATGCCCACGACTTCCACCCGGCGCGTGGCGGTCAGTTCCAGGGCAAGGGAGCCGGTTCCTGATCCAACATCGAGCACCCGGTCGCCTTCTCGAACCCCGGCGAAATCGATCAGCAACGGCGCCAGCCGTCGGCTCCAGCGGCCCATGAATCGCTCGTACGCAGCCGCGTCGAAGAAGGTCACAGGGTTCGCCCGCCCTCGGGCCGATCCGCGGTGAGGCGGTGGGCCAGCAGGATCGGGATGAACGTCACGACGATCACGAAGAGGGCGACGATGTTCGTCACGGGGCGCTGCCGGGGTTTCGTCAGCTGGTTGAAGACCCAGATCGGCAGCGTCTCCTGCTGCCCGGCGGTGAACGTGGTGACGATGATCTCGTCGAACGACAGCGCGAAGGCCAGCATCCCGCCGGCCAGCAGGGCCGTGGCGATGGTCGGCAGCACGATGTAACGGAACGTCTCAAACGAGGACGCGCCGAGATCCATCGATGCTTCGATGAGGGACGGGCTGGTGCGGCGGAGGCGGGCGAGGACGTTGTTGTAGACGACCACCACGCAGAATGTGGCGTGGCCGATCACGATCGTCCAGAGGCTCAACGGGATGCCGAGCAGGCTGATCGCCGAGCGCAGCGCGATCCCGGTGATGATCCCCGGCAGGGCGATCGGCAGGATGACGAGGAACGAGACGGTTTCCCGTCCGAAGAACCGGCTGCGGTGGACGGCGGTGGCCGCCATCGTGCCGAGGACCAGGGCGACCGCCGTGGTGAGGGTTGCCACGCGCAGCGACAGTGACAGCGCGTCCCGGACGTCCGGTCGCTGCCAGGCGACGGCGAACCACTGGGCGGTCAGGCCCGGGGGCGGGAAGCGGAAGAGCGTGTCGTCGGTCGTGAAGGCGAACAGGGCGATGACCAGCATCGGGAGGTGGAGGAACAGGAGCACCCCCACCGTGGCCAGCCGTACCGGCAGCGATGCCCGGGTGGCAGGTGGGCTAGAGCGCATCGAAGGCTCCCGCGCGCTTCGCCGCCGTCAGGTAGACGGCCATGATCACGGTCGGCACCACCGTGAACGCCGCGGCGAGGGGGATGTTGCCGGCGGTACCCTGGTGCGCGAGCACCGCCTGCCCGATGAAGTATGCGGAGTTCCCCAGCGCATACGGCACGATAAAGTCCCCCAGGGTGAGGGAGAATGTGAAGATGGATCCGGCTACCACGCCGGGCAGGGCGAGGGGCAAGATGACCCGCCGGAACGTCTCCCGGGGACGCGCGCCCAGGTCGCTGCTCGCCTCGATCAGCGACTGGGGGACGCGCTCGAGGGCCGCTTCGATCGGCAGGATCATGTACGGCAGCCAGACATACAGGTACACGATGAACATCCCTAGCAGCGACACGGAGAGTGATGGCCCTCCGATGCCCGGCAGCGCCAGCAGGGCGTTCAGCACGCCTTCGAGCCGCAGCAGCGTCACCGTCCAGTTCAGGATGCCCTCTTTCGCCAGGATGAGCTTCCACGAGTACACGCGCACGAGGTAGCTCGACCAGAGAGGCAGCAGGACGGCCAGGTAGAGCAGGGCCTTTCTCTCTGGCGAGGCGTAGCGGGCCATGTAAAACGCGAGCGGGAAGGCGGCGGCCGCGGCGGCGACCGTGACGCTCGCGGCCATGCCGGCCGTCCGGAGGACGATGTCCGCGTTGGCGCGCGTGAGGAGATCGCGGTAGGTGGCCAGCGTGAACCGGCGGATGACCTGTCCGGTGAAGCCGTCCAGCGAGAAGAAACTCTGCACGAGGAGCGAGAGGAGCGAGCCGAGGTAGACGACGCCGAGCCAGAGGAGCGGCGGCGCCAGCAGCAGCCCCAGCGCGAGACGTGGCCGGCGGTAAAGGTAGGTGGAGACGCGCCGCGCGAGCGGCGCCCTGGCGCTCACCGCCGCGTAGCCACGGGCCGGTTGTGCGCGCGATGCCACACGAGGCGCACCGGCCGGCCACGAGCGGCCTGGACATCCACCGAACTGGTCTCCACGTTCTGCTGGATGACGGTCAGCTCTCCCCCGGCGGCGAGCTCCACCCGATAGCGGGTGTGGGCGCCGAGGTAGACGACGTCCCGGATCCGGCCGTCCGCCGCGCACATGCCGTTCGATACGTCCGCCCCAGGGTCCCGGATGAGGATCTTCTCCGGGCGGATCGTGAACGTCTGGGGTGATCCCGTGACGGCCTGAGCTGCCTCCCCGCTCACCAGGTTGCTGACGCCGACGAACCCCGCGACGAAGTCGGTGGCCGGATGTTCGTAGACTTCGGCCGGGCTGCCCACCTGCTCCACCCGGCCGTTGTTGAACACCCCCAGGCGGTCACTCATCGTGAGGGCTTCATCCTGGTCGTGCGTGACGTAGACGAAGGTGATCCCCACCTGCTGCTGGATGGCTTTCAACTCGAGCTGCATCTGCTGGCGCAGCTTCAGGTCGAGCGCGCCGAGCGGTTCGTCGAGCAGCAGGACGCGGGGACGATTGACCAGCGCGCGGGCCAGGGCGACCCGCTGGCGCTGGCCCCCGGAGAGTTGTGCCGGCCTGCGGCGTCCCAGCCCCGCCAGCTGCACCATCGCCAGCATCTCGGCCACGCGGGCCTCACGCTCACGCGGCAGGACTTTCTTGATCATCAGCCCGTAGGCCACGTTCTGGGCCACGGTCATGTGCGGGAAGAGTGCGTAATCCTGGAACACGGTGTTCACGTCGCGCTCGTACGGCGGCAGGCTCGAGACGTCGACGCCGTGCAGTTCGATGCGTCCGGCCGTCGGGTGGTCGAAGCCGGCGATGAGGCGCAGGCAGGTCGTCTTTCCGGATCCGGAAGGGCCGAGCAGCGTGAAGAACTCGCCGTCCAGGATGTCCAGGGTGACGTCATTCACGGCCCGCACGTCACCGAAGTGGCGGCTGACCCGGTCGAAGCGGACCGCGGGAATCGGCACGGTCATGGGCGGGAATGGCCGAAGGCCCGGCAGGCGATAACCGGGCCTTCAGCGACACACCGAGGCATAGGGTAGCGCGATGCGGGACGGCGCGCTAGCGCCCTCCGATCACCGCGATGTAGTTCGTCACCCACTCGTGGTATGGGACGCACTCCCGCCCGGCGCCGCAGTTCGCCACCGGCGTCTTCCAGTAGCGGATCCGGCTGAAGTTCTTGAAGCCGTTCACGTCGCAGCCGTCCGCCCCGAGCAGCGAATTGCCCCGGCAGGCGGTGGGAACGGCGGGCACCGACCCGAACCAGGCGGCCAGATCCCCCTGGAGCTTGGGCGAGATGGAGTGCTCCAACCACTTGTAGGCGCAGTTGGGGTGTGGCGCGTTGACATGCAGCATCGTGGTATCCGCCCATCCCGTGGCACCCTCCACCGGGACCGTGCTCGCGAACGGCAACTTCTTGGCCTTCAGGAGGTTCACCTGGAAGGGCCAGGAGCTCGACGCGACGACGCCCTCGTTCGTGAAGTCGTCGATCTGGATGAAGGCGTCGTGCCAGTAGCGGTGGACGATCTTGCGCTGCTGGCGCAGCAGGTCGAGCGCCGCGTTGAACTGCTTGCGGTCCAGCGCGTAGACGTCCTTGATGCCCAGCGCGGGCTTGTGGTACGCGAGATACAGCGCGGCGTCGGCCACGTAGATCGGTCCGTCGTACGCCTGCACGCGGCCCTTGTTGGACTTGCCGTCCGGCAGCCGCTGCTCGCGGAACACCACGTCCCAGCTCTTGGGCGGCGTCTTGAACACCTTCGTGCTGTACATCAGCACGTTGGGGCCCCACTGGTAGGGCACGCCGTAGTGCTTGCCGCCGACGGTGTGCCACGGCGCGTTGCGCAGCCGCTCATCGACGGTGCTGTAACTCGGGACCAGCGAGAGGTTGACCTCCTGCACGCGTCCCCCGGAGATGAGCCGGTTGCTGGCGTCGCCGGAGGCCGTGACGAGATCGAAGCCGCCCTCATTCATCAGCGCGACCATCTCGTCGGAGGTGGCGGCCGTCTTGACGCGCACCTTGCAGCCGGTCTGCTTCTCGAAGCCCGTGACCCAGTCGTAACCCTTGTCCGTCTCGCCGCGCTCGATGTACCCGGCCCAGGCGATGATCGACAGCGATCCCTCGCCGGTCCCGATCGACTGCATCATCTGCCCCTGGCCCAGCACCGTGCCGGCCGCGGGAACCAGCAGGACGAGCGTGATGACACCAGCGACCGCCCCTATCGTCCTTCGCATAGGGTGCCTCCCCCTGGAGTTGACCTGCCCCGAGCGGAACTTCCCGTAACGGTTCTCGTCGCCGGGGAGGAGTCCTTCCGCGGCGGGCGGAACAGGACGCAACACCCGAGATCGTGCCCTGGAGGCGAGGCGTTGATGGAACGGCACCGCATGTTCATCGGCGGGGAGTGGTCCGATGCCCGCAGCGGGGAGCGGGAGCCGATCCTGAACCCCGCGACCGGCGAGGTCATCGCCGAAGTCCCGCGGGGATCCCGGGAGGACGTGGACCGGGTCGTCGCCTCGGCCGCGCAGGCGTTCGTGGCCTGGTCGGACAGCACTCCGGGCGAGCGCATGAGCATGCTGCT
>MENB01000178.1 GCA_001768125.1 Armatimonadetes bacterium RBG_19FT_COMBO_69_19 | reverse complement strand
AGATGGTCGCCGCCGGCAGCAGCCCGATGGCGCTCAAGCGCGGCATCGACAGGGCGGTGGCTGCCGCCGTCGAGGAGATCCGCAAGGCCGCGAAGACCGTCGAGACGAAGGAGGCCATCCAGTCGGTGGCCAGCATCTCGGCGAACGATGCCGCCATCGGGTCGCTGATCGCCGACGCGATGGACAAGGTCGGCAAGGACGGCGTGATCACCGTCGAGGAGAGCAAGGGCATCGAGACCACCGTCGAGGTGGTCGAGGGGATGATGTTCGACAAGGGCTACATCTCCGCGTACTTCGTCACCGACCCGGAGAAGATGGAGGCCGTGCTCGAGGATCCCTTCATCCTCATCACCGACAAGAAGATCTCCGCGGTCAAGGACCTCCTGCCGGTCCTCGAGAAGATCGCGCAGCTCACCCGCCCGATCCTGATCATCGCCGAGGACCTCGAAGGCGAGGCCCTGGCGACGCTCGTCGTGAACAAGCTGCGCGGCACGCTGCACACCGTGGCCGTGAAGGCCCCGGCCTTCGGCGAGCGCCGCAAGGCCATCCTGGAGGACATCGCGATCCTCACCGGCGGCGAGGTCATCAGCGAAGAGGTCGGCCTCAAGCTGGAGAACGCGACGGTGCAGATGCTGGGCCGCGCGCGCCAGGTGCGCATCCGCAAGGAAGAGACGATCATCGTGGACGGCGCCGGCGCGAAGGACAAGATCGAGAAGCGCGTCCAGCAGCTCCGCAAGCAGATCGACGAGACCGACTCCGACTACGACCGCGAGAAGCTGCAGGAGCGGCTGGGCAAGCTGAGCGGCGGCGTCGCCGTGATCAAGGTCGGCGCGCCGAGCGAGGCCGAGCTGAAGTACCGCAAGACCCGCACGGAGGACGCGCTGCGCGCCACGCGCTCCGCGGTCGAGGAGGGTATCGTCCCCGGCGGCGGCAGCGTGCTGGTGCACGCCGCGCGGGCGCTCGAGAAGCTCGAGGCCGAGGGTGACGAGAAGACCGGCATCGGCCTGGTGGCCAAGGCCCTGATGGAGCCCGCCCGCCAGCTCGCGATCAACGCGGGTCAGGAGGGCTGGCTGATCGTCGAGAAACTCAAGACCGAGAAGGTCGGCATCGGCTACAACGTGCTGAGCGGGAAGTTCGAGGACATGGCCAAGTCGGGGATCGTCGACCCGGCGAAGGTCGTGCGCTCGGCGCTGCAGAACGCGGCCAGCATCGCCTCCCTGCTCCTCACGACGGAGGCGATGGTCGTGGAGAAGCCGGAGGAGGACAAGGCCTCGGCGATGCCTTCACAGATGCCGCCGATGTAGTGATCCTAAGGGTCAGCTCTGTTAGAGCCCCCGCGTGCATATCAGCGGGGGCTCTTTCTTTCCCGAACGAAAGACGAACATTCTTGCGCCGCGCCACATCTATCCTTTATACTAACGGCGTTGATTGAGTCGCCGGACCATTCTGCAGGACTTCTGGCCACAAAAAGGCGAACATTGCGCTGAGGATAGTTCTTGCGCATGCTGGTTGTTGGATCGGGAGGCAGGGAACACGTCCTGGCTTGGCGGCTTGCCCAGGACGCGGCCTCGCACAACCTGCACGCAGCTCCAGGCAATCCAGGGATCGCCTCGGTCGGTACTTGTCATCCTCTCGTCTCCGCCACCGATCTTCCAGGTCTCACGTCCCTCGCTGAGCAGCTCGACGGTGACCTGACCGTCGTCGGTCCCGAGGCGCCGCTTGCGGCAGGTATCGTTGACGCGTTCCGGGCCAGGAGCCTTCGGATCTTTGGTCCGGCGCAGGACGCGGCCCGGCTCGAGAGCAGCAAGATCTTCGCGAAGACGCTGCTGCGCCGGCACGGGATCTCGACGGCTGCCTTCGAGGTCTTCACCGATCCCGTTGAGGCCCTGACCTACGTCCGCCGGCAGCGCCGCCCCCTTGTCGTCAAAGCCGACGGCCTCGCCGCGGGAAAGGGCGTGGTGGTGGCCTCCGATGCCCGAGAGGCCGAGCAGGCTGTGCTCGACATGATGGTTCGCAATGTATATGGGACATCGGGCGACCGCGTGCTCATCGAGGAGCGGCTCGAGGGTCCCGAAGTCAGTGTGCTCGCATTTGTCAGCGGCCGGCGGGTCTTCCCGCTCCTGCCCGCGCAGGATTACAAGCGCGCGCTGGACGGGAACCGCGGGCCCAACACCGGCGGCATGGGCGCCATCGCGCCGGCGCGTGTCTCGCTCGCCGACCTCGCCCAGATCGTGGACGAGATCCTCGAGCCGGTCGCCTCCGCGATGGTGGATGACGGACATCCGTATACGGGAGTGCTCTACGCCGGGCTGATGATCACCGCCGACGGGCCGCAGGTCATCGAGTTCAACTGCCGCTTCGGCGATCCAGAGGCCCAGGTCATCCTGCCTCTGCTGGAGGGCAACCTCGCTGAGGCGATGATCGCCACCCTCGAAGGGCGCGCGCCGGAATTGCGCTGGAGCGATGACGCCGCGGCCTGCGTGGTCGCGGCCTCCGGTGGATACCCCGGCGCGTACAAGACGGGCATCCCGATCCGGGGGATCGAGCGCGTGCCGGCGCCGGCGCTCGTGTTCCACGCCGGGACGGCGACGCGCGACGGGCAGCTCGTCACCGCAGGTGGCCGCGTGCTGAACGTCGTCGGCACGGGACCCACACTTGAGGACGCACGCGCGCAAGCGTACGGCGGACTGTCGACGATCAGCTTCGAGGGGATGCAATTCCGTACGGACATCGGCGCCGCGGTTCCTGGGATCGTCCGAGAGAGAGCGAGCGTGTCATGAACCAGACGCTGGTGGGGATGCTGGTGGGGATTATGCTCGGTTCGGAATCCGATCGGCCGACGATGGACGAGGCGACGCGCACCTTGTCCGATTTCGGCGTGGGCTTCGAGGTGGTCGTCGCCTCGGCACATCGGTCTCCCGACCTGGTCGATCGGTACGTCCGCTCGGCCGAACAGCGCGGCCTTCGCGTACTGATCGCCGCGGCCGGTGGAGCCGCCCACCTCGCCGGTGCCGTGGCGGCGCGCACGGTGCTGCCGGTCATCGGGGTGCCCCTCGAGGCTACGGGCCTGGGCGGGCTCGATGCGCTCCTGTCGACGGTGCAGATGCCCCCGGGCGTGCCGGTGGCTACGGTCTCGGTCGGCACCTGGGGCGCACGGAATGCGGCGATCCTGGCCCTCGAGATCCTGGCCACGGCCGACCCTGGGCTGCGCGAGCGCCTGCGGGAGTTCAAGGCCCAGATGGCGGCCAAGATCGAGGCCGCGTCCGGCTTCAATTCGGAAGTCAACCGTTAAGCAGGGAGACGTCATGGCGGTCACGGCAGTCGTCGGCGGACACTGGGGGGACGAGGGGAAGGGCAAGGTGGTCGATGCCCTCGCCGCCCACGCCGACATGGTCATCCGTTACAACGGCGGCAACAACGCGGGCCACACGATCGTGGGCGAGCACGGGGTGCTGCGATTGCACCTGGTGCCCTCCGGGATCAGCCATCCCGGGGTGGACTGTCTCATCGGTCCCGGCGTGGTCGTGAACCCGATGTCGCTCTTCGAGGAGATCGAGGCGCTGGAGAGGCTCGGGGTCTCCACGGCCCGGCTGCGGATCTCCACACGTTCGCACCTCGTCTTCCCCTTCCACGTCGAGCTCGACGCGAAGATCGAAGAGGCCCGGGGCGGCCGGGCGCACGGCACCACGCGGCGAGGGATCTGGCCGGTCTACGCCGACAAGGCCGCACGGGTGGGGATCCGGGCCGGCGACCTGCTCGAGCCGGCGTATCTGCGCGAGCGTCTGGACGAGATCGCCCGGCGGGCCTCCGCCGCGCTGGGGCGCGAGGTCGACCGTGATGAGCTGTCCTCGATCACGGAACACTGGCGCGAGCGCCTCGACCCGATGATCGTGGATACCCATCCCATCGTCCAGCAGGCGCTGCGCCGCAACGCCCGCATCATCCTGGAAGGTCACCTCGGCGTGATGCGGGACCTCGACTGGGGGCTGTATCCGTACGTCACTTCGTCGACGTGCCTGGCGGGAGGTGCGTGCGCAGGAGCGGGCGTGCCCGCGCAGCGCATCACCCGTGTCATCGGGGTCGTGAAGGCCTACACCACGGCGGTGGGTGCGGGACCCATGCCGACCGAGCTCCGGGACGGGGTGGGGGATGCGCTGCGCGAGCACGGACTGGAGTATGGCACCTCGACGAACCGCCCGCGGCGCTGCGGCTGGTTCGATGGCGTAGCCGCCCGCTTCGCGGCGGAAGTGTCTGGCTTCACGGACCTGGCCGTCATGAAGCTCGACGTCCTCGATGGCTTCGAGACCGTCAAGCTCTGCGTCGCCTACCGCGACGGCGGCCGGCTGCTCGACACCGTGCCGCACACCGCGGTGATGGAGCGCGCCGAGCCGGTCTACGAGGAGCTGCCGGGATGGGGGCGGACCTCGGACGTGCGCGCGATGGAAGATCTGCCGGATGCAGCGCGGGCGTTCCTCGAGCGCATCGAGCACATCACCGGGGTTCCGGTCTCGATGGTGGGCGTTGGGCGGGAACGCGAAGCGCTGGTGCCCATCCCCGTGGTCGGAGGTGTCGTGTGATCGACCGCTACACCACGCCCGAGATGGCCCGGCTCTGGGCCCCGGAGACGAAGTTCGCGGCATGGCTGGACATCGAGCTCCTGGCCTGCGAGGCCCAGGCGAAGCTCGGCATCGTCCCGGTCGAGGTCGCGGAGCGCCTGCGCCGGACGGCGAAAGTGGGCACGCCCGCCCGCATCGACGAGATCGAGCGCACGGCGACCCAGCACGACGTCGTGGCGTTCCTGCGTTCGGTCGGTGAGCAGACCGGCGAAGACGCGAAATACCTGCATCTCGGGCTGGGCTCATCAGACGTCGTGGACACGGCGCTGTCGGTCCTCATGGTCCGTGCCGCCGCACTGCTGCTGGCCGAGGTGAAGACCGTCGCCGATGCCCTCGCCCGTCTCGCCGCGGCGCACCGCCACACCCTGATGGCCGGGCGCACGCACGGGATGCACGCCGAACCCACGACGTTCGGGCTGAAGGCGGCGCTGTGGTTTGACGAGATCCGCCGCGACGCGGACCGGTTGGAGCGTGCGCGGACGGGTGTGGCCGTCGGCAAGATCTCGGGTGAGGTCGGCACCTACGCGCATCTGGATCCGTCCATCGAGGCGCACGTCTGCCACCAGCTCGGCCTGACGCCGGCGCGCGTCTCGTCGCAGATCCTCCAACGGGACCGCCACGCCGAGTACCTGGCCGCCGTCGCGATCACCGGTGGCACGCTCGAGAAGATCGCGACCGAGATCCGCAGCCTGGCCCGGACGGAGATCCGCGAGGTCGAGGAGCCCTTCCTCGCCGGGCAGACCGGCTCCTCGGCGATGCCCCACAAACGCAACCCCATCATCTGCGAGCGCATCACGGGGCTCGCCCGTATCCTGCGTGGGTACGCTCAGGCCGCCCTGGAGGATCAGGCCCTCTGGGGCGAGCGCGACATCACGCACTCCTCGGTGGAGCGCATCGCGATCCCCGGGGGTACGGGGCTCCTCCACTACATGCTGCGCAGGATGGCGTTCGTGCTCGACGGGCTCCGCGTCTATTCCGATCGCATGCGCGCGAACCTCGAGCTCACCGGCGGGCTGGTCTTCAGCCACCGGGTGCTGCTCGCGCTCATCGCACGGGGGCTCACGCGTGAGCAGGCCTACCGCATCGTGCAGGACGCCTCGATGGCGGCGGTGGAGGGCGGCGCCTCCTTCCGGGAAGGTCTCCGCCGCGGCGGGCACTTCGGCGACGCGGAGCTGGACGGCCTGTTCGATTACGCGCATTACCTGCAGCACGTGGGCACCATCCTGGAACGGGTCGGAATCCCGGCGGCCGCGGGGGCGAGGCGATGACGGTCACGACGCTCTCGGACAGCCATCTCAACCTTCCTCTCTATACGCGGGGCAAGGTGCGCGATGTCTACCGGGCGGGCGAGCGACTGCTGATCGTGGCCACCGACCGTCTCTCGGCGTTCGACCATGTGCTGCCGACGCCGGTGCCGGACAAGGGCCGCGTGCTGACCCAGCTGTCCGCGTTCTGGTTCGACGAGACCTCCGGGGTCGTGCGGAACCACATGCTGACGGCCGATCTCGACGAGATCACCCAGCACGTGCCGCCGCTGCGGGACAGTCCCCGCGAGGCGCTCGAGGGGCGGATCATGCTGGTCGAGCCGTGCGAGCGCATCGACGTCGAGTGCGTGGTCCGCGGGTATCTCACGGGCTCGGCGATGGACGAATACCGCCGCACCGGGGCGGTAGCCGGCAGCGCGCTTCCCGAAGGCCTGCGCAACGGCGACCGCCTGCCGGAGCCGATCTTCACCCCGGCCACGAAAGCCTCGTCCGGTCACGACGAGAACATCACGTTCCACGTGATGCAGGAGCTCGTAGGGAGCGACCTAGCGCACGCACTCCGGACGATCAGCGTCTCACTGTACAACCGCGCGGCGGCGCACAGCGCCGGGAGCGGACTTATCCTCGCCGACACCAAGTTCGAGTTCGGGGTGCGCGAGGGTGAGATCGTCCTGATCGACGAGGCGCTCACCCCCGATTCGTCGCGCTACTGGGACGGCGCGCTGTACCCGGGCTCGCTCGTGGCGTTCGACAAGCAGTACGTGCGCGATTACCTCAACCGCATCGGGTGGAATCACGAACCGCCGGCGCCGGCGCTGCCCGCGGACGTGGTTGCATCGACACGCGCACGCTATCTGGAGACCTTCCAGCGGCTCACCGGACACCCGCTCTAGAGGAGGCACGATGGCAACGGTCCGCATCATCATCACGCTCAAGCCGGGCATCCTCGATGCCGCGGGGCAGGCCGTACGGCAGGGGCTGCACGCCCTCGGGTACGAGCAGGCCGGCGAGGTCCGGGTCGGCCGGTACGTGGAGATCACCGTCCCGGACGGGCTCCCGCCGGAGGGGATCCACCAGATGTGCGAGCGCTTCCTGGCCAACCCGCTGATCGAGCAGTGGCGCTTCGAAGGTCTGGACGCGTCGTCGATGGCGGCCTCGCGGCCACGAGCGCGAAGGCCGCGGCCGGAGGGTCGGCCCTCCGGCCGCAACACGGATCAGCGAGGGCTGCACTGATGCGGGCCGGCGTCGTCATCTTCCCCGGCAGCAACTGCGATCGGGATTGCGTGCACGTCCTGCGGGGCGTGCTGGGCCAGGACGTGGCCGAGGTCTGGCACGGAGAGACGGCGCTCGAGGGGCTGGACGCGGTGATCCTCCCCGGGGGTTTCGCCTACGGCGACTACCTGCGGGCTGGGGCGGTGGCCGCGACCTCCCCCATCATGCCGGCCGTGCGCGCCTTTGCGCAGGCGGGGGGCCCGGTGCTCGGTATCTGCAACGGCTTCCAGGTGCTGCTCGAGGCGGGGCTGCTCCCCGGGGCGATGCTGCGTAATCACGTTCAGAAGTTCCAGTGCCGACCCGTGCACATCCGGGTGGAGTCGACGCGCACACCCTTCACGCGGGCCCTCCGCGAAGGACAGGTCCTGCGATTGCCCATCGCGCACGGCGAGGGGAACTACTACGCCCCGCCGGCGCTACTCGCGACGATCCAGGACAGCGAGCAGGTCGTCTTCCGATACTGCGCCCCAGACGGCCGGGTCGTGCCCGAGGCCAACCCGAACGGGTCGCTGAACAACATCGCGGGTGTCTGCAGCCCGGGGGGCAACGTGCTCGGTCTGATGCCGCATCCGGAGCGCGCCTCCGAGGCGATCCTCGGCTCCGAGGATGGGCGCCTGATCTTCGAATCCCTCATCGCCTTCGTCGAATCCCGCCGCCCGGTGCCGGTGGGATGAGCACGACGCTGTCCCGGCTCGATCCGCAGGCCGTCGGCCTTACCAAGGCCGAGTACGAGGAGATCCGCCGCCGTCTGGGGCGCGACCCGAGCGCGCTCGAGCTGCAGCTGTTCGGGGTGATGTGGTCCGAGCATTGCGGCTACAAGCACAGCCGGCTCACCCTGCGCGCGCTTCCGGCTGAAGGGCCCGGATTGCTCCAGGGTCCGGGGGAGAACGCGGGCGTGATGGACATCGGCGGCGGGTGGGCGGTGGCGTTCAAGGTCGAGAGCCACAATCATCCCAGCGCCGTCGACCCGTACAACGGCGCTGCGACCGGGGTCGGCGGCATCATCCGCGACGTCCTCGCCATGGGCGCGCGGCCCATCGCGCTGCTCGACTCCCTGCGCTTCGGCCCCCTGGACGATCCGCGCGCCCGCCGCATCGCCACCGGTGTCGTCGCCGGGATCGCGGGCTACGGCAATTGCATCGGCGTGCCGACGGTGGGCGGAGAAATCCTCGTCGATCCCCGCTACCGCGGCAACCCGCTGGTCAACGTCGTGTGTTTGGGTCTCGTTCGCCGTGACGACCTTGCCCGGTCGAAGGCGAGCGGGCCGGGGAATGTCGTGATGTACGTGGGCGCCCGTACCGGCCGGGACGGCATCGGCGGGGCAGCCTTCGCCTCCGAGGAGCTCGACGAGCGATCGGAGCGCGACGACCGCTCCTCCGTGCAGATCGGCGATCCCTTCACGGGCAAGCTGCTGATCGAGGCCACGCTCGAAGCGCTGCGGACCGGGGGCGTGGTCGCGCTCCAGGACATGGGCGCCGCCGGGCTCACCTGCGCGACCAGCGAGATGGCCGCGCGCGGTGGGGTCGGCATGGATGTGGCCCTCGAGCGCGTGCCGCTGCGCGAGGACGGCATGCGCGCCGACGAGATCCTGCGCAGCGAGTCGCAGGAGCGCATGCTCCTGGTCGTACATCCGGAGGCCGCCGAGCGAGTCGCCGCCGTGTTCCGCAAGTGGGGCCTCAATGCTGCGGTGATCGGCGAGGTCGTTGCGGAACCCGAGCTGCGGCTGACCCTGGGCGGCCGGCCCCTGGCCGCGCTGCCGCCGTACACGCTCGCCGACGCTCCGGCTTACCGTCCGGCCGCGAGCGAGCCGCAGCGGCTGTGGGATCTGTGGAAACTGGAGGCGCTCCCGCCGGAGCCCGATCCGCGGGATGCGCTCATGACGCTGCTCGCCTTCCCCGACATCGCGAGCAAGCGATCGGTCTATGAGCAGTACGATCACTCCGTCCAGGTGCGCACCGTGGTGGCGCCGGGGGCAGGGGATGCCGCGGTGCTGCGCCTGCACGAGCTGGCCCCGAAGGGCCTCGCCCTCGCGGTTGATGGGAACGGCGCTCTGTGCGCGCTCGATCCGTATCGCGGCGCACGCCTCGCCGTCGCCGAGTGTGCCGCCGATCTGGCCTGCGTCGGCGCTGTCCCGCTCGGGGTGACGGATGGGCTCAACTTTGGGAATCCCGAGGATCCCGAGGTCTTCTGGACGTTCCGCCAGGCCGTTTCCGGCCTCGCCGATGCGTGTCGCGCCTTGCGCATCCCGGTCGTCGGGGGCAACGTCTCGTTCTACAACGAGTCCCCTGAGGGGCCGATCCCGCCCACGCCGATCGTGGCGATGGTTGGTCTCGTGGATGACGTGCGGAACTCGCCGGGGATGGCGTTCCGGGCGGACGGCGACGTGATCGTGCTCGTCGGAGAACCCACCGGTGAGCTGGCAGCTTCGACGTACCTCCGAACGGTGCACGGGGTCGACGCCGGCAGACCGCGGGACGTGGACTTCGAGGTACATCAGCGTGTACTGGGTGTGGTCCGCGAAGCGGTCCGAGCGGGCCTTGCCCGCTCGGCACATGACTGTGCCGAGGGGGGGATCGCCGTCGCGGTCGCGGAATCGGCGATCGCCGGAAGCCTCGGGGTTGACGTCGTCGTGCCCGCCGGCTCTCATCGGGGCGCGCCATCATCGCGCCGGGATGCCGTGCTGTTCGGAGAGGCGCCCTCACGCATCATCGTCAGCGTGACCGAGCATGCGGTCCCCGCGCTCTTCACGCTCGCCGCGCAGGCCGACGTGGCCGTCACCGTCCTGGGACGGGTCGGCGGAGCGCGGGTGCGCATGGCGGTGGCCACCGAAGGCCCGCCTCGCCGGGATGTGGACCTAAGCCTCGAGGAGCTGCGCAACGCCTACGATTCGTTGACGGGGATCTTCGCATGAACGGGCGACCCGCCGCCGGCTTCGCATCCGACGACGTGCTGCACGAGGAGTGTGGTGTCGTCGGCGTGTACACCGGCATCGGCCCTGCCGCCACGCTGGCTCACCTGGCTCTGTATGCGCTCCAGCATCGAGGGCAGGAAAGCGCCGGGATCGCGAGCAGCGACGGCGCGCGCACGTGGGTGCACAAGGACATGGGCCTCGTCTCGCAGGTATTCGATGGGGGGCGCATCGCCGCGCTGCCGGGGCACCTCGCGATCGGACACGTCCGCTACTCGACGATGGGCAGCGCCCGCATCGAAAACGCGCAGCCGCTGCTGGTCGCCTCGCCCTGGGGACCGATGGCGCTGGCGCACAACGGCAATCTCATCAACGCTCCGGTCCTGCGCGCGGCGCTCGAACGCGAGGGGGTCACCTTCCAGTCCACCACCGACAGCGAGGTCATCGCGCAGGTCATCGCGCGGGCTCCGGAGGGCACCCTCGAGGACGCCGTGGCCTACGCGATGGGCCGCATCGAGGGCGCTTACACGATCACCCTGCTCGTGGCGGGGACGGTCCTCGGCTTCCGTGACGCGCATGCGATCCGGCCGCTTGCGCTGGGCCGCGCGGACCGGACATGGATCCTGGCCTCGGAGTCCTGCGCCTTCGACCACACCGCCGCCACCTATGTGCGCGACGTGGCGCCCGGCGAGCTCATCGTCCTGGACGCCGGCGGCATGCGCGCGCAGCAACTGCTGACGCCTCGCCGCGAGGCGCACTGCGTCTTCGAGCACATCTACTTCGCCCGGCCCGACACCATCCTCGCCGGAGGCAACGTCCACCTGGGCCGGCGGCGGATGGGGCAGATCCTCGCCCGCGAGCATCCGGCGCGCGCCGATATCGTGCTGGCCGTGCCGGACTCCGGCACCTCGGCGGCGATGGGGTTCGCGGATGCGTCGGGCATCCCGTTCGAGGTCGGCCTGATCAAGAATCGCTACATCGGCCGGACCTTCATCCAGCCGGATCAGGCCACCCGGGACCTCGGCGTGCGGCTCAAGCTGAACCCGCTGCGCGAGGTGCTCGAGGGCCGGCGGGTGGTCCTCGTCGACGACTCCATCGTCCGGGGGACGACGAGCGGGAAGATCGTGCGCATGCTGCGCGCAGCCGGCGCGACCGAGGTGCACGTGCGCATCTCCTCGCCCCCGATCCGCTTCCCCTGCTTCTACGGGATCGATACGAGCAGCCGGGGAGAGCTCGTCGCGGCGTCGAAGTCGGTAGAGGAGATCCGTGACATGATCGCCGCCGACTCCCTGGGATACCTGAGCCAGCGCGGGCTTGTCGAGGCGCTCCAGCTGCCGCGCGACCGGCTGTGCATGGCCTGTCTCGACGGGGCGTACCCGACGGCTGTGCCGGAGGAAACGCTCGCCGGACGCCATGCGCTCGAGGGGGCGCCCCGTGGCTAGCGAGCGCCTGACCTACAAGGACGCCGGGGTCGACCGCGAGGCCGTGGCCGGTGCGCTGGGGGCGGCGCGGGACCGCATCCGTGGGACGTACACGCCGCAGGTGCTCGGGGACCTCGGCCAGTTCGCCGGATTGTTCCATCTCCGCAGCTATCGCGATCCCGTGCTCGTCTCGACGATCGACGGCGTCGGAACGAAGGTGCTGCTGCTGCGGGAGGCGGGGCGCCTCGAGGTGGCCGGGCGCGATGTCATCGCGCACGGGGTGAACGATGTGGCGGTCCTCGGCGCGGCGCCGCTGTTCGCGCTGGATTACGTGGCGGCGGCGCAGCTCGACCCGCGCGAGGTGGCCGCGCTCCTCGAGGGGATGACCGCGGTCTGCCGCGAGGAGGGCATCGCGCTCATCGGCGGGGAGACCGCCCAGATGCCCGAGGTGTACACGACCCAGGGGCTCGACGTCGCGGCATGTGTAGTAGGCGTTGTCGAGCGCGACGAACTCGCGGATGGCGCGAAGATCAAGACCGGCAACGTCCTGATCGGCCTGGCGTCCTCGGGCCTCCACACGAACGGCTTTTCGCTCGTAAGGGAGATCATGGCCCGGCGGGGTTGGACGCTGGACGCGGTGCCCGGCGACCTGGGCGCCCCGCTGCGCGAGGTGCTGCTCGCGCCGCACCGCTCCTACCGGAAGCCGCTCCTCGCACTGGCCAGGTCGCAGTGGCTGCGCGGGGCCGCCCACGTCACCGGGGGCGGCATCGCGGAGAATCTCGCCCGCATCCTCCCGCAGAGCTGCCGCGCGGTCATCGACAGCCGCCTGTGGGCGATCCCGCGTCTGTTTGGCGTCCTGGCGCAGGCCGGCAACCTCGATCGCGCCGAGTTGCTCAGGACGTTCAACATGGGCGTGGGCGCGATCGCGGTGGTGCCGCGGGAGCGGGGAAGGTTGTCGGTGGACATCTGCCGCGCGAACGGCGCGGAGGCGTGGATCATCGGGGACGTGGTCGCGGGTGAGAGGGGCGTCGAGGTGCGATGATCCGGATCGGCGTGCTGGCGTCGGGGACCGGGACCAATCTCCAGGCGATCATCGACGCCTGCGCGCGCGGCGACATCCCGGGCCGCGTCGTGGTCGTCGTTTCGAACAACCCCAAGGCGAAGGCCCTCGAGCGGGCCCGCCGGGCCGGGATCCCCGCCGTGGCGATGCACCACCGGGCGTTTCCGGACCGGGACACCTTTGACGGCAAGCTCGCCGAGATCCTGCATTCCTACGAAGTCGATCTCGTCTGCCTGGCCGGCTTCATGCGCATCCTGGGTCCCTGGTTCATCAACCAGTTCGCCGGGCGCATCATGAACATCCATCCCGCGCTGCTGCCCTCCTTCGGCGGGCTCGGCATGTACGGCGACCGCGTGCACAAGGCGGTCCTGGATAGCGGCGTGAAGTTCTCCGGCTGCACGATCCATTTCGCCAACGAAGCCCCCGACGGCGGGCCCATCATCCTGCAGGCCATCGTCCCGGTGCGTGATGACGATACCGTCGAGACGCTCGCCTCCCGGATCGCGCAGGAGGAGCACCGGCTGTACCCGGAGGCCGTCCGCCTCTTCGCGGAGGGGCGACTGCACGTCGTCGGCCGCCGCGTGCACATCGCGGAGGCCCGGGAACCCATGTCCATCGTCGAATAGAAGCACTCATCATGCGGCATCAAATCAAAGCATCCTCCGCACCGGGTCGCGTTATCGTCCACCGCGCGTTGGTCAGCACGTGGGATAAGAGCCGCATCACTGAACTCGCGAAGATCCTCATCGCTACCGGTGCGGAGATCATCAGCACCGGCGGCACGGCACAGGCGCTGCGCGACGCGGCGCTCCCGGTGACGACGATCGA
>MENB01000177.1:7433-7946 GCA_001768125.1 Armatimonadetes bacterium RBG_19FT_COMBO_69_19 | reverse complement strand
TGCGCTCCGGCTCGTCCATGGCCAGGCGCGGGTCGTGCGGGTAGCCGCCCTTCACTTGGAAGATCTTGAAGCCCGTGGCGCCGGACTCGGCGAACGCGGGGATCTGGTCGAGCTTTGTCGGCGAGACGAAGTGTCCCCAGTCCACGAGACAGGTTCGCGCGGCGATCACTTTCTTCTCCTCATACTCCTTCACCGTAGTCGTGGGGGGCTCGACGTTGGGCATGTCCACGATGGTCGTGATGCCCCCCGCGGCCGCGGCCTGCGAGCACGTGGTGAAGTCTTCTTTGTACTCGTAGCCCGGCACACGCGTGTGCGCATGCGGGTCGATCATCCCCGGCAGCACGACTTTGCCGGTCGCGTCGATCTCCGTGCGTCCCCGCACCGGGTGGTCGCGTGTCACCGGTCCGACAACCTTCTCCCCAGTGACGAGCAGGTCCGCCTCCACCAGCCCCCCGCCGATGAACACGCGCCCGTTGCGGATCCGGACGTCCACCTGGTCTGCCATCCTCACGC
>MENB01000177.1:6206-7420 GCA_001768125.1 Armatimonadetes bacterium RBG_19FT_COMBO_69_19 | reverse complement strand
AGATAGCACAGCGTCAGCGCGAGCAGTAGCGCGCGCTGCGCCAGCGTTTCGACCTCCACGTGCTCCCGCTCCGTCATCAGGTCCCCGCCGACAGGGCCCATCCCGTCCAGCGTCGGGACGCCCCGCGCCCCAGCGAAGCTCGAGCTGCCTGCCGCCGCCGAGCGGACGACCCCGAAGGACACGCCCGCGGCCGCGCCCGCGCGCTTCGCTACGGCGATGAGCCGGTCGGTAGCCGCCGTCCAGGGAATCCCCGGCCGGTGCGCGTAGATGCGCAATTGCGCCGATGCGCCGGGCAGGCGCACATTTTCGGCGATCCGCAGCAGCGCGGCCTCCACCTCGGCCCAGACGTGCGCGTCGGGAGTGCGTACGTCAATGGTGCAGTACGCATGCCCGGGCACGACGCTGCGGCGCCGTCCGCCCCAGATCCCGCCGACCGTGACGTACACCCCCCGCTCCGGATCCGTCAGTGCCTGGATGGCCGGCACCTTGTACGCGAGCTCCTCGATGGCGCTGACCCCGCGTCCGTGGGCGCTGCCGGCGTGCGTCTCACGGCCGTACACATCGAGCCGGGCCACCCCAATGTGGGCCCGGGAGCCCATGAGATTCCCGCCGTCGCGCGCACATTCCACGCACAGGCACCATGCCACACCCGCTGCCTCGCGCTCGATGACGACGCGGGAGCGGAGGCTGCCCGCCTGCTCGTCCGGACTGAGTACGACTGTCAGCGGCGGGGCGTCCAGCCCGGTCTCGGCGAGCGCCCGCAGCGCGGCGGTGAGGACGACGAGCCCGCCTTTCATGTCGGCAACCCCCGGGCCGTAGGCACGGCCGTCATCGATGCTAAATGGTACGCGCCCGGGCGACCCGGGAGCCAGCGCGGTGTCGAGGTCCCCCAGCAGCAGGCCGAACCGTGAGCCACGGCCGGGGCGTCGGGCGACGATCACATCCGGGATGGCCGCATAGTCGCCTTCCGGCAGCATCAGGTCCGCGAGCCACGCTTGATCCGGGCCGAGCGCCGGCCCGGGGACGCGCTCAACCCGGCATCCCGCCCCGACCAGCTCCCGCTCCATGACGCGCCCAACGGCAACCACACCCCCGGGCTGGCTGGCGTGGCTCTCGATATCGACGAGCTCCTTGAGTAGCGCCGGAAGCGCGGCATCCCGGCGCTGCAACGCGCTCCGAAGGTCCTCAGCAGCCAGGATGAGATCGGCCGCTGT
>MENB01000177.1:5462-6175 GCA_001768125.1 Armatimonadetes bacterium RBG_19FT_COMBO_69_19 | reverse complement strand
CTCCGCCATGAGCGCGCCGATGCCGGCCGGCGCGCAACATCGTCACGGTAGTGAAGATTTGCCGTCGCGTCAGGCGCTCCGCCTCGTCGCCGTCGCCCCGCGCCAGCGCGGCGACGATCATGCGGTGCTCACGGTTCGACCGCGCGGCACTCCGCGGGACCATGCGGAACGAGGCCTGGGAGCGCTCCGACTGCGTCCAGAGGTCCTGGATGCTCTTCTCCAGGCGCGGGCGGTCGATCGTGTCGTAGATCCGCTGGTGGAACTGGCGGTTGAGCCGCAGGTATTCGTCGAGGGCATCGCGCTGGCGCGCGCCGTCCATCCGCTCAATCAGGCGCTTCAAGTCGGCGAGATCCTCGGCAGTGACCCGCTCCGCAGCCAGCCGGGCAGCCATCCCCTCTAGCGCCGCCCGCATGAAGAGGACTTCCTCCAGCTCGCCGTCGAGCACCTCGGTGACGACGGCGCCAACGTGCGGGGTCAGCCGCACAAAGCCTTCCGCGGCGAGCAGCCGCAGGGCCTCGCGTACCGGGCTCTCGCTGACGCCGAGCGCCCCGGCTACCTCCCGCGCAACGAGGCGACGGGTGGGAGCCAGGGCTCCGGAGATGATGGCCCGCCGGAGCGCCGAATAGACGGCCTCACTCTTCGTCGTGTAGGTGGTGATCGGGGCCAGCACACGCGTCATTGGTCCCGCCGGAGAGGAGACGGCAGACCAGCCA
>MENB01000177.1:2579-5437 GCA_001768125.1 Armatimonadetes bacterium RBG_19FT_COMBO_69_19 | reverse complement strand
CGGCCCACGGCAGATCTCAGACGCACCTATCCTGATCGGGGGTGACAGGAATGCTATCACGATATCGCCGCTGGCCAGGCCTGACGGTGGCCCTGCTGCTCGTGCTTTGGATGCTGGCCGCGCCGCTTGGGGCCGGGCCCGCGCCCGTGCTGCGGGTGGGCTTCGGCTCGCAGCCGGACTTCACGGACTTCTGGGCCAAGTGGACTCTGGACCAGGTCGCCAGGCAGACGGGTGTCCAGGTCAAGGTCACGCACTTCGAGAACGGTCCCATTGCCTACCGCTCGCTGGTCGCGGGGGCGGTGGATGTTGTCTTCTCCGGCGGGATCGGCGCGGTGCTCAATCTGGCCCGGCAGGCGCGGGCCGACCGGCTGATGGTCGTCATGGCGGACCTCGTCGCTCCGGACTACATCCTCCTCGGGCGTGAGGGTGTGAACAGCCTGGCCGACCTGGAGGGCAAGCGCGTCGGCATCTCCTCCCCGGGCGACATCTCCGACGTGCTCTCTCGGGCCATGCTGCGCAACGCTGGTGTGGACGTGAACAAGGTCCAGATCGTCCGGGTCGGGGGCACGAGCGCGCGCATCGCGGCGCTGGGCAGCGGGGCGATCGAGGCAGGCGTGGCGCATGCCTTTGACGCCATCCTGGCGATGCAGCGCGTGCGGGGCCTGAAGGTCCTGGCCGTGAGCGGTGAGATCGTCCCTGACTATCTGCAGCACATCGTGGCCACGCGCGAGTCGTTCCTCACCGCGAACGAGAGTTTGATGCGCGCCCTCGTCTTCGCGCACATGGACGCGGCGCGGCGCGCGGCCTCCGACAGAGCCGGCTACATCACCCTGGCCAAGGCGGAGCTGGGCGTCAGCGTTCCCGACGCCGTGTGGAACCAGGCCTACGATCTG
Source organism: Armatimonadetes bacterium RBG_19FT_COMBO_69_19 (assembly GCA_001768125.1). Taxonomy (GTDB): domain Bacteria; phylum Sysuimicrobiota; class Sysuimicrobiia; order Sysuimicrobiales; family Kaftiobacteriaceae; genus Kaftiobacterium. The sequence continues at coordinate 4,544 of MENB01000177.1, read as the reverse complement.
ATGTACGCGGGGCGCATCTGGGGCGTCGACGGCGGCCTTGATCCTGCGCGTGTCCGGGTGACGCAAGAGCTCGAGCTCGAGGCGAAGAACATCACGGCCGCAGTGCCGCTGCGGGACTGGGGCACCACGAAGTTCATCGCCGAGTACCTCCGGCAGAAGGGTTCGTTCAAGTGGCGCTAGCGGTGGAATGTGCTTGAGGTTTCTGGCATCCGCAAGACATTCGTGCAGGGCCGTGTCGCCACGGAGGTCATCCGGGGCATCTCGCTGACGGTGGCCGACGGCGAGTTTGTCTCGCTGATCGGCCCTTCCGGATGCGGCAAGACGACGCTGCTGAAGATCGTGGCGGGGCTGCTCCCCCCGACGGCCGGGCAGGTCGCGCTCGACGGGAAGCCCAGCCTCGCCCCATCGCGGCAGAAGGCCTTCGTCTTCCAGCACTTCAACCTCTTCCCCTGGCGAACGGTGCTAGACAACGCGGCCTACGCGCTCGAGCTTGATGGGGTGGACACGAGGACGCGCGCCGAGCGCGCCCGTGGGCTCCTCCAGGGCGTGGGCCTCGCGGGATTCGAGCAATACTACCCGGCGCAGATCTCGGGAGGGATGCGCCAGCGCGTTGGGCTGGTGCGCGCACTGCTGCTCAACCCCCGTGTCCTGCTCATGGACGAACCCTTCGGGGCCCTGGACGCACTGACCCGTGAAGTGCTGCAGGGAGAGTTGCTGCGGCTGCTCGCCGCCACGCCGCGCGTGAGCACGCTGTTCGTCACCCACAGCATCGATGAGGCGATCTACCTGAGCGACCGCATCCTCGTTTTCTCCATGCGGCCGGCCAGCGTCGTCCGTGAGTTCGCCGTACCGTTGCGCAAGCCGCGCTACGAGTACAATTGGCGACGCGATCCGACCGTGGTCGGGCTGCGCGAGGAGATCTGGAACCTGCTCCGGGAGGCCGCCCAGCATGGTACATGACGCCCCGGCGATGGTCACCTCCGCCGCCCTCCCACCGGTACGCCGGTCCTGGACGCCCTGGCTGATCCGCGGGGTCTCCCTGGTCGTCGTGCTCGGGACCTGGGAAATCCTCGGCCGGCGGCTCGACCCCGTTTTCCTTGCCTCGCCATCTGCCATCGTCGCCGCCGCCTACGGGCTCGTCGTGCGCAGCCGGGAATTCCAGAACGCGATCATCGAAAGCATGACCTCGATGGTCACGGGGTATGGGTTGGCCTCTGGGGTCGGCATCATGGTCGGCTTCTCGATGGGCCGGTGGCGGACGGTGGAACTGGCCCTGGATCCCTACGTCACGGCGCTCTACGCCACGCCGCGCGTGGCCCTCATCCCGCTGCTCATCCTCTGGTTCGGCATCGCCTTCGAGCTGCGCGTGGCCGTGGTCTTCCTGAGTTCGGTCTTCCCTATCATCATCAATACCATCGCGGGCGTGAAGCACGTGGACGAGGACCTTCTCGAAACGGCGCGCGCATTCGCCGCCACCCAGGCGCAGACGCTCCGCACGGTGATCCTCCCCAGCAGCCTACCTTTCATCTTCGCGGGCCTGCGCGTGGGACTGGCCGCGGGAATCATCGGCGTCATCGTCGCGGAGATGACGGCGGCGGTGAGCGGGCTGGGCGCACTGATCATGAAGTTTGGCAACCTCTTTCAGACGGCGCAACTGTTCGTCCCCATCGTCGCCATCGCACTGATCAGTGTGTTGATGACCTGGGCGATCAAGCTCCTCGAGCGGGTGCTGACGCCCTGGCACCGCCTGGAGTAGGTTAGTACAGACCATCCTCGAGAGGAGCAGCGATGGCCACACCCTACTTCACCAAGATCAGCGAGGCGCCGGTGAAGACGATGCGGTTGGAGCGAGGCCGGACGATCAGGCTCGTCGACCCCGAGCTCGCGGGGAGCAGGCACATCGACCTGCACATCAACGAGATCAAGGTCGATTCCGGGCCTGGACCAACGCACTACCATGAACGA
>MENB01000177.1:0-2567 GCA_001768125.1 Armatimonadetes bacterium RBG_19FT_COMBO_69_19 | reverse complement strand
TACATCGTCCTCGAGGGTACCATCGCGGTCGAGATCGAGGGTACACAGCATACCTTCGGCCCCAACGACGTCGCCTTCATCCCGCCGGGGGTCCGCCACCGGGCCGGGAACGGTGGGGACACAGTAGCGCGCGTCATCGAGATCTACGCCCCCCCCGGGCCCGATTTCCACATCGTCGACGACGACGGCGGCCCCACGGGCGGCGGGGCGGGTGGAGGTGGCCGGTGAGGTTTGGTGTGCTCATCCCCCACTTCGGCGAGTACGCGTCGATGGAGAACATCATCGAGGCCAGCCGACGCATCGAGGAGATGGGCTTTGATTCGGTCTGGGTCCGTGATCACATCATTTGGAAGCCGCACGGCATGGAAGGGACAAACATTACCTTCGTTGAGCCCTTCATCACGCTCGCGGCGGTCGGCGCGGTGACGAAGCGGATCGAGCTGGGCACCGCCGTTCTCATTCCCATCCGCTGGCCCCTCAAAGTCGCCCAGAACTTCGCCAGTCTGAGTTTCCTCACGGGCGGTCGCGTTGTCGCCGGCATCGGCCTGGGCAGCAATCCGGCCGAGTTTGCCGCTGCCGGGTTCCGCATCGAGGACAAGGAGGACATCCTCCGTGAGACGACGGAGATCGTGCGGCTCGTCTGGAACAGCAACGGGGTGAGCTACCGGGGGAAGGTCTTCTCCTTCGAAGACATCTCTATCGAGCCCAAGCCCGTGCGGCCCGTGCCGCTCGTCTACGGCGGCACAACGCGCGCCTCGGTGCGCCGGGCCGTGAAGTACACGGAGGGCTGGTTGCCTGGCCGCATCCCTCTGGCCACGATGGATGACCGGTTGCGGTTGCTGCGTAGGCTGGCGGCGGACGAGGGCAAGACCATGCGCGTCGGCACGATCCCGCTCGTGCGCATTGACCGCGATCGCGGGCGGGCCCGGGATGGGGTGGACATCCGCGCCCTGGCGGAGAGTTCGGCAGGCGCCACGCACTGGGTCCTTCCGCCCTCGGGAGGGTTCCACACCCTCGAAGACCTGGAAGGCCTGCTCGTCGCCGGCAACCCCGATGACTGCACACGGGCAGTGGAGGAGTTCATGGTTCGCGGCGTGGACGATTTCATCGTTGACCTCAGGCTGGACTATGATCGCTACATCGAGAAACTGGAACTGTTCGCGGAGACGGTCCTCCCCGCGTTCCGCTGACATTGGGAGTGGTGGCCAGTGACTGTACGCACGCTGCAGCACTTCATCGAAGGGGTTTGGCGGGACGCAGACGCCATCCGTTTCGAGGAGATCCCCAACCCCGCCACGGGCGACATCCTGGCCCGCGTCCCCCACGCTGCGGCCTCCGCGGTCGACACCGCCGTCCGTGCGGCCCAGGCGGCGTTTCCGAGCTGGCGCGACACGCCGGTCGTTGAGCGGGCGCGGGTGATGTTCCGGTACCACCAATTGCTCGAGGATCACCTCGACGAGCTGGCCCGCCTCGTCACGGATGAGAACGGCAAGACGTTGGAGGAGGCCGCCGGAGAGGTGCGGCGCGGCATCGAGGTCGTCGAGTTCGCCTGCGGCGCACCGACGTTGATGATGGGTGAGGTGCTCGAGGATGTCGCCCGCGGAGTTGACAGCGAGCTCGTGCGCGTGCCGCTGGGTGTCGTCGCCGGCATCTGCCCGTTCAACTTCCCGGCGATGATTCCCCTCTGGATGCTGCCGGTGGCTCTGGCCTGCGGCAACACCTTCGTCCTCAAGCCCTCAGACCGGACGCCGATCACGGCCGTGCGCCTGGCCGAGCTCCTCGCCGACGCCGGGCTCCCCCGCGGCGTCTTCAACTTGGTGCACGGGGCGAAGGAGACGGTCGACGCTCTGCTCGCGCACCCCGGTGTTCGCGCCGTGTCGTTCGTCGGCTCCGCGCCCGTCGCGAAGTACGTGTACGAAACTGCCGGGGCGTACGGCAAGCGCGTCCAGGCGCTTGCCGGGGCGAAGAACCACCTCGTCGTGATGCCAGATTGCGACTTGCCGCGCACCGCGGCGGCCATCCTTTCGTCGGCCTTCGGCAACGCCGGGGAGCGCTGCCTGGCGGGCAGCCTGGTCGTCGCTGTGGGCAATATCGGGGACCGGCTCGTCGCCGCGCTCCGAGACGGCGCGGCCCGGCTGCGGGTGGGCGTGGGATGGGATTCCGCGACCGAGATGGGTCCCGTCATCCGCGCGTCGCACCGCGAGCGCGTCGTACGCTCCATTGAGCAGGGTCTGGCGGAAGGGGCCGAACTCCTCTGCGACGGCCGGCACGCGGCCGACGGCAGCGGCTACTTCCTCGGCGTGACGCTCTTCGACCGCGTGCGGCCCGAGATGACGCTTGCGCAGGAAGAGATCTTCGGGCCCGTGCTCGGTGTGATCCGCGCGCGCGACCTCGACGAAGCCCTGGCCATCGTCAACCGCTCGCGCTTCGGGAATATGGCCTGCATCTTCACAGGCAGCGGCCGCGCCGCACGGGAGTTCCGCACGCAGGTCGAGGCTGGCATGGTGGGTATCAACGTCGGGGTTGCTGCGCCGATGGCCTTCTTCCCCTTTGTAGGTTGGAAGGGA
>MENB01000176.1:5574-7278 GCA_001768125.1 Armatimonadetes bacterium RBG_19FT_COMBO_69_19 | reverse complement strand
CCGGCCTCGAGCGAGAAATCTTCCAGGCGGTCCTCTCTACTCAGGGGTGAGGCGATGAAGCGCGCACTGATCACCGGCGTCACCGGGCAGGACGGGTCCTACCTGGCCGAGCTCCTCTTGAGCCGCGGCTATGAAGTCCACGGCCTCATCCGGCGCGCCAGCACCTTCAACACGCAGCGCATCGAGCACCTGTACCGCGATCCCCACGAGTCCGGGGTGCGGCTGTTCCTGCACTACGGGGACCTCGCCAACTCGGAACAGCTCACCAACATCATCTACAACCTCAAGCCCGACGAGATCTACCACCTCGGGGCGCAGTCGCACGTGCGCGTGAGCTTCGAGATGCCGGAGTACACCGGCGATATCACCGGGCTCGGCACGACGCGATTGCTGGAGGCCCTCCGGCGCAGCGGGATCAAGGCCCGCTTCTACCAGGCCGGCAGCTCCGAGATGTACGGCGACGCCCCGGCGCCGCAGCATGAGGGCACGCCGTTCCGGCCGCGCAGCCCGTACGCGGCGACGAAGGTCTACGCGCACTGGATGACGGTGGGGTATCGGGAAGGGTACACCCTGTGGGCGTGCAACGGCATCCTCTTCAACCATGAGAGTCCCCGCCGCGGCGAGACGTTCGTCACGCGCAAGATCACGATGGGGCTGGCGGCGATCAAAGCCGGGCGGCAGCAGAAGCTCTACCTGGGCAACCTGGATGCGAAGCGGGACTGGGGGTATGCTCCGGAGTACGTCGAAGGCATGTGGCTGATGCTGCAGCAGGACGAGCCCCAGGACTACGTGCTCGGCACGGGCGAAACCCACTCCGTGAAGGAGTTCCTCACCGAGGCGTTCGGGTACGCCGGGCTGGACTGGCAGGAGCACGTGGAGATCGATCCGCGCTACTTCCGCCCGACGGACGTGGACCTGCTCCTGGCCGACGCCTCGAAAGCCAAGCAGCAGCTGCACTGGTCCCCCCGGGTGCGCTTCCCGGAGCTGGTACGGATCATGGTCGATGCCGATCTCGAGGCGGCAGGCCTGAAGCCAATCGGGGAGGGCAAGAAAGTCCTGGAGCGCTACTTCGGCACCTGGCATCGCTAGGGTGAGACGCGGGATGGGATTCTGGGAGGGCCAGCGGGTCCTGGTCACGGGCGGCGCGGGATTCCTCGGCTCCTTCGTCGTGGAGAAGTTGCGGGATCGCGGGTGCCACGACATCGCCATCTCCCGGAGCCGGGACTACGACCTGCGGGATCCCGAGGCGGCGCGCCGCCTGCTCCGGGATACCGATCCCACCCTGGTGCTGCATCTGGCGGCCCGCGTCGGAGGCATCGGCGCCAATCGGACTCATCCCGCCGAATTCTTCTACGACAACCTCCTGATGGGGGTGCAGCTGCTGCACGAATCCTGGCGAGCCGGCGTGGCGAAGTTCGTGGGGCTCGGTACCGTCTGCGCCTATCCCAAGCACGCGCCCACGCCGTTCCGGGAGGAGGACTTCTGGGACGGCTATCCCGAGGAAACCAACGCGCCCTACGGGCTCGCGAAGAAGATGCTGCTCGTCCAGTCGGAGGCGTACCGCCGGCAGTACGGGTTCAACTCGATCTACCTCGTCCCGGTGAACCTGTACGGGCCGCGAGACAGCTTCGACCTGGAAACGTCTCACGTCATCCCCGCGCTGATCCGCAAGGCCGTCGAGGCATCTGAGCGTGGGGATCATGA
>MENB01000176.1:5302-5502 GCA_001768125.1 Armatimonadetes bacterium RBG_19FT_COMBO_69_19 | reverse complement strand
GAGAGCGATCCCGTGAACCTCGGGTCCGGCGAGGAGATCACCATCCGCGATCTCGCCGCCCTCATCGTGCGCCTCACGGGGTTCCGCGGCCGGCTTCGCTGGGACACGAGCAAGCCCGACGGGCAGCCGCGCAGGCGTCTGGAGACCTCGAAGGCCGCGCAGCGCTTCGGGTTCCGGGCACGCGTGCCGCTCGAGACCGG
>MENB01000176.1:3861-5263 GCA_001768125.1 Armatimonadetes bacterium RBG_19FT_COMBO_69_19 | reverse complement strand
GCACCAGGCGGCCAGCCGAGCGCCGCGATGACCACGTCCACCGCCGAGCGCCGCGCCCGCGAGCGCGAGCGGCGGATGACGCTGACGACCCTGGCCTCCGCCGGTTCGCGGGCCGTAAGTGTGCTGGTGAACCTCGCCACGGTCCCGCTGGCCCTGCATTACCTCGGCACGGAGCAGTACGGCATCTGGCTGGTGCTCACGAGCGCCATGGCCTGGCTCGCGTTTGGGCAGCTGGGCGTCGCCCCGAGCCTCCTGAACCACCTGGCCGCGTCGGAGGGTCGGGCCGATGCTGCGCGGGGGGGCGGTCTGGTGGCCACGGCCTGGTGGCTCCAGGTCGCCACCGCCGGGGGCCTGATTCTTGTCCTCATGGTCCTGCTGCCGTTCCTCCCCCTGCGCGCACTGCTCAACGCCGGCGAGGGGGTGGACCTGGCCGCGGTGCGTGACGCCGCCGTGCTGCTCTGGCTCGGGTTCCTCCTCGCGCTGCCGATCCAGGTCGCCACCGCCGTCTTCCAGGCAAAGCAGGAGGGATATCTGGCGCATGGGTGGGACCTCCTGCGTTCGTTCCTGCGTCTGGGTGGGATCGTCGTCGCCGTCCGAGCCGATCTGGGGATCCAGGGTCTCGCCGCGGCCTACGCCTTCGCGCCGCTGGTCGCCGGCGTGGCCAGCACCATCCACCTCTTCGGCCAGCGCCATCGGTCGCTCGCGCCGCGACCCGGCCAGGTCAGCCGGCTGTGGGTCGGGCCGCTGCTGCGGACGGGGCTGCAGTTCACGGGCCTCACGCTCGGGGCGCTGATCATCTCGTATACCGACAACATCGTCATCGCCCAGGTCCTCGGCCCCATCCAGGTCCCGCCCTATGCGGTGACCTTCATGCTGGCGCAGCTGTTCATCATGCTGGAGATGATCGTCCTGGACGCGGCCTGGCCGGCCTATGTGGAAGCCGCTGCCCGCGGGGACGGCGATTGGGTGCGCCGCACCCATGTCCGCCTGGTGCGGGTCAGCCTCGCCGGCGCCCTGGCATCGGGCGTCGCCCTCCTTCTGCTGGGCCGCCCGGTCATCCGCCTCTGGGCCGGGGCCGATGCCGTCCCGTCGATGGCGCTGCTTGCGGTCATGGCCCTGCTCATCGGCGTGCAGTCGGTGCAGCTGTGCTACGGCCGGCTGACCACCGCGCTCGGCGCGGTGCGGACGAACATGCTGCTGGGGCTGGCCAACGCCGCCATCAACCTTCCGGCCTCCATCCTGCTGGCGCGCTCGATCGGGCTTCCCGGCGTGGCGCTGGGCACCGTGATCGGGTACGCCGTGATCGCGGTGCCTCTCATCGTCCTCTCCACGAAGGCGCTGAACGCCCTCAACCCACGGTCGCATGGGGCATCGGCGCCCGAGCAGCCGGGCTCGCGGCTCG
>MENB01000176.1:3444-3825 GCA_001768125.1 Armatimonadetes bacterium RBG_19FT_COMBO_69_19 | reverse complement strand
CCTCCTCGACGCGATGCCCTTCGTCCAGCCGACGGTGGATCGGAACGGGGCCACGTTCGTCCTCCCCGACCACGTCTACCGGGCCTTCCGAGGCGACAGCGCCGCCTTCTATCGCCGTCTCCTGCACGCGGACGATGTCGAGGGTTTGTTCCGGGCGGGCCTCGTGCGCTGCTGGGAAGCGGACGTCGAGATCGAGGGCTTCGAGTACGTCGTGGAGTGCGAGCGGGTGCCGGTGGTGAGCTATCCGATGGAGTGGCCCACGGCCATGGTGAAGGAGGCGGCGGTGTGCATCGCGCGGCTTGGACTGGCCCTGGCCGAGCGAGGGCTCAGCCTCCAGGACGCGCATCCGTGGAACGTGCTGTTCGACGGGCCGCGGGCGAT
>MENB01000176.1:3156-3422 GCA_001768125.1 Armatimonadetes bacterium RBG_19FT_COMBO_69_19 | reverse complement strand
GTGCCGGGGGGCCCCGTGCGAGGCGACTGGATGGCGGAGTTCCGGCGGCATCTCATCGTGCCGCTCATCCTCCGTCGCCTCCGCCTGCATGGCGCGGCCGACGCCGTCCTTCGCGCGCACCAGACCGTCGGGGCGAAGGGTTTCTGGGACAGCCGGTTCCTGCGGCCCTGGTTCCCGCCGGGCTTCGGCCGCCTGGCCACGCGGGGCAGGCATCCCGCGGCGTACTTTCAGGCGCTGCTCGACTACGTCGAACGCCTGCCCGACGG
>MENB01000176.1:0-3149 GCA_001768125.1 Armatimonadetes bacterium RBG_19FT_COMBO_69_19 | reverse complement strand
CGGTCGGCGTGGTCGGACTATGAGCAGCGCCACGGCGCGCGCGTGGCCGACCCATCCACGTATCAGGGGAAGCAGCAGGCGGTGGACGCGCTGCTGCGCCAGGTCGAGCCCGGGCTCGTGCTCGATCTGGGGGCGAACGCCGGATGGTACTCGGAGCTCGCCGTGCGTCACGGCAACCGGGTCATCGCCGTGGACACCGACGACTGGACGCTCAGCCTCCTCTACCGGATGGTGAAGGAACGGACGCTCCCGATCCTGCCGCTGCGGCTGGACATCATGTGGCCAACGGGCAGCTACGGGATGGCCCTGAGCTTTCAGGATGCCTACACGCGGCTGCGCGCCGATACCTCGATGTCGCTGGCGCTCCTCCATCACCTGGCGGGATTCCAGCAGGTCTCGTTCGAGATGTTCGCCTACGTCATCAGTCAGGTCTCGCGTAAGGCGGCCATCGTGGAGTTCGTCCCGCGCGAGGATGCCCACGTGGCCGCCTGGCCGCTCGCCCAGGAGGCATGGTACGACCAGGACCACCTGGTCCGGGCGATGCGACCGTACTTCCCGGAGGTCGACGTGCTGCCCTCATCTCCGGAGCCGCGGCAGATGCTCCTCTTCCGCCGGCGGAAGGGCGGCACCCCGTGAGGACGATTGCCCTCGCCGGTGCGTATCCCTACCTCCTGGCGCGGGCCGGGCTGGCTGCGCTGCACTCCAGGCGGCGCGAAGGCCCGGGCGGCGCATTCGCGGACTTCGGGCGCGCCGTCGGCCTCCGGCTGCTGCTCCGGGGCCATGGGACCGGCGCAGGCCTGCTGCTGCGACCGGTGGAATCGGTGCGCTATTTCGAGTTCCCGTTTGCCCTTCGCTGCTGTCCCGGCGCCCCCGGACGCTGTCTGGACGTGAGCTCGCCCAGGCTGTTCTCCCTCTACGTCGCGCACATGCGCCCCGGGACCATCATCCGGATGATCAATCCCGATGGCCGCGACATCGCGACCACAGCCCGGGTCGCGCGGGCCCTGGGGTTGGCGAACGTGCAGCTCGACGTATGCGGGGTGGAAGCCGTGGCGGCCGAGCGGTCGCGCTATGACTGCATCTGGTCGCTTTCGGTCGTAGAGCACATCGCCGGGGCGTACCAGGACGGCGAGGCCGTCCGGTGGATGTATGACGCGCTGGCCGAGGGGGGACGGCTCATCCTGACGGTGCCGGTCGACCGGACGTTCCGGGAGGAGTACCGCGAGACCAGCGACTACGGCACGCAGCCGGCCGTCGACGGCCGATACTTCTTTCAGCGCCTGTACGACCGGGCGGCGATCTGGGAACGGATCGTCGGTCGCATCGGCCGGGACCCCGACGTCGTGGCGTGGTTCGGCGAGCGCACGCCCGGGCATTTCGCGGCGTACGAGCGGCGGTGGATGCGCCAGGGATTCTTCGCCACGGTCGACGACCCGCGCGACATCACCGACCACTACACGACCTTTCCATCGTGGGAGTCCATGCCGGGACAGGGCGTGTGCGGGCTCATGTTCGAGAAGCGCCATGCCGAGCAGCGGTAACCGGATGGCCCGCATCCCTGTGGCCGCGCCCGACCTGGCGGGCAGCGAGAAGCGCTACGTCCTCGAGGCCTTGCGCAGCTCCTGGATCTCTTCCACCGGACCGTTCGTCGACCGGTTCGAGCGGGAGTTCGCCGAGCTGTGCGGCACGCGGACGGCCGTCAGCGTAGCCAATGGGACGGCCGCGCTGCACGTGGCCCTCATGGCGCTGGGCGCCGGTCCGGGGGACGAGGTCATCACGCCTTCGCTGACGTACATCGCCACCGCCAACGCCGTGCGCTACGTGGGCGCCGAGCCCGTCTTCGTCGACGTCGACCCGGCCACGTGGGGTCTCGATCCCGCTCGCCTCGAGGCGGCCGTGACGCCCCGGACGAAAGGGATCATCGCCGTGCACCTGTACGGGCATCCGGCCGACATGGACGCGATCAACGCCGTGGCCGCCGCGCACGGCCTGTGGGTGGTGGAGGACGCCGCCGAGGCCCATTTCGCGCGCTACAAGGGACGGCCCGTGGGCGGGCTCGGGACCATCGGCACGTTCTCGTTCTACGGCAACAAGGTGATCACGTCGGGCGAGGGCGGCGCGATCACGCTGAACGACCCCGACCTGGAACGCCGCGTGCGCCTCCTGCGCGGCCAGGGCATGGACCCGGAGCGCCGCTACCACTTCCCCATCGTGGGGTACAACTACCGGCTGACCAACGTCGCCTGCGCGCTGCTCTGCGCTCAGCTGGAGCGCCGGGAAGAGATCATCGCGCGCCGGAAGCGGGTCTTCGACGCCTACCGCCGGCAGTTGAAGAAGATCCCGGGCATCGGCCTGCAGCCGGTGGCGCCGTGGGCGGAGCCGGCTCCATGGCTGTTCTGCATCACCGTGGACGAGGCCGCGTACGGGTGCTCGCGCGACGACCTCATGGCGCAGCTCGCGGAGGAGGAGATCGAGACGCGGCCGTTCTTCATCCCCCTCCACGGCCTGCCGCCCTACCGGGACGCGTCGCGGCGCCGGGGCGACCGCCTGCCCGTCACGGAGCGTCTGGGGGCGACGGGCATGAACCTGCCCACCTATGGACGAATGCGGCGACAGGACATCAAACGCGTGACGGAGGCCGTCCGCAGGCGGGCGGCTCTCGCGGCCAGTCCCGGCGGCGCCCGGTAGCGATGCTCCAGATGCTCGAGCTGAGAACCGTCGGTGCACCCCTCGCCGGGCCGCTCGGTGAATTCTTCGAGCGTCTCAGGGCCGCGGGGGACGAACGGCAGTTCCATCCGCATCCACTGGATCGGGCGGAGGCGGACCGCAGGACACGATACGACGGCCGCGACCTGTACTACGTGCTGATGGACGAGGCGCGGGTCATCGGCTACGGCATGCTCCGCGGGTGGGACGAAGGCTACGACATCCCGAGCCTGGGCATCGCCGTCCATCCGGACGAGCGAGGGAAGGGGCTCTCGAGACTCATCATGCTGTTTCTGCACGCGGCCGCCAAACGGCGCGGGGCCGGCACGGTCCGGCTCACGGTGAACGCCGACAACGCGACGGCCCTGCGCCTCTACCGCGAGATCGGGTACACGCTTCGCGACATGGGTGGCGGCCGCCTGGAGGGCATCATCCGGTTGTGA
>MENB01000175.1 GCA_001768125.1 Armatimonadetes bacterium RBG_19FT_COMBO_69_19 | reverse complement strand
CTTCGCCACTGGCGTTCCTCCCGATATCTACGCATTTCACCGCTACACCGGGAATTCCATCACCCTCTGCCACCCTCAAGCCCGCCAGTATGGCGCGGCCTCCCACCGTTGAGCGGTGGGCTTTCACACGCCACTTAGCAGGCCGCCTACACGCGCTTTACGCCCAGTAAATCCGGACAACGCTTGCCCCCTACGTCTTACCGCGGCTGCTGGCACGTAGTTAGCCGGGGCTTCCTCTGGGGGTACCGTCACCCTTGCGGGCATCTTCCCCCCTGACAGCGGTTTACGACCCGAAGGCCTTCATCCCGCACGCGGCGTCGCTGGGTCAGGCTTTCGCCCATTGCCCAAAATTCCCAACTGCTGCCTCCCGTAGGAGTCTGGGCCGTGTCTCAGTCCCAGTGTGGCTGACCACCCTCTCAGGCCAGCTACGCGTCTAAGCCTTGGTAGGCCGTTACCCCACCAACTAGCTGATACGCCGCGGGCTCATCCTGAAGCCCCTTGCGGGATTTCCGCACCAAGTGATGCCACCCGGTGAGGGTATCGGGTATTAGCCCCGGTTTCCCGAGGTTGTCCCCGTCTTCAGGGCAGATTGCCCACGTGTTACTCACCCGTTCGCCGGTAGAGCTGAACCACTCCTTGCGGAGCGGCCAACCCCCCCTCGACTTGCATGTTTGAGGCACGCCGCCAGCGTTCGTCCTGAGCCAGGATCAAACTCTCCGTCGGAATCTGCTCAAAGGCTATTCCGAGGAACCACATCCTCTAACGAAACAACACCCCGCCAGATCCATCGGATCCGCCGGGGAGGCATCGTCAGAGGGTTTGTGTGCAAAACGGCTCCCTTACCACTATGCAGTTTTCAAGGTTCGCAGCGGGGTGCTAACCCGCCGATCGCACCCTTACACTACCAGCGAGGGCTGAGACTGTCAACCCCGAAAGGAATCGCGACCCGTCGCTTATCATATGGAGTACGTCGTCCTGTCAAGAGGTCTCTCGATCCTCCTCGGCGCGATCCTCAGCATTGCGATCGCGATAGGGGCACGCGCGGCCGGAGCGCTCACGCGCGATGGCGCCCTGGCCGCCGTCGTCATCGGCACCGTCGTGTTCGGGTTCGGAGGGGTCGGCCCAGCCGTGCTCCTCGTGACATTCTTCCTCACGAGCAGCCTCCTCACGCGGTGGCAGGCGGATCGCAAATCGCACCCCGAGCACCGACGGGGACGGACGGGAGCGCAGGTTGCCGCCAACGGTGGGCTCGTCGCATTGCTGTCCGTGTGGCATGCGTATGCGCCGTCTCCGGAACTCGCGGCGGCCATGGCCGGAGCGATCGCCACGGTCACAGCCGACACCTGGGGGACGGAGATCGGGCTGCTGAGTCCCGAGCGTCCGCGTCTCATCACGACCCGGCAGCCGGTCCCGCCGGGCACGTCCGGCGCCGTGACATGGTGGGGAACCATTGCCGGCATCGCCGGTGCCGCGCTCATCGCCGCGGGAGCGTCCTGGCTTCTGCGCCTTCCCCCTGGCGTCATATGGCTCGCCGGAATCCTGGGGATGACGGCGGACAGCATCCTAGGCGCGCTGGTGGAAGGGGCGGTCGAGTGGATGAACAATGATGCCGTGAATACTCTGGCGACGGTCGCCGGCGCTGTACTCGCGGTGGTGATCCTGGTGTTCCGCTAGATCACCGGACCTCGAGTACGCCCGTCATCCCCGCTTCCTGGTGGCCTTCGATGGTGCAGGCGAATCGAAACCGCCCTCTCACCCGCGGCGTGAACCGCAGCGTCGCGGCGGCCCCCGGTTGCAGCCGCAGGATCTCCAGCCCGGACGTTTCGATGTGACTCTGCGGATCCACGATCGTCATGGGCAGCCGACGGAACGCCACCGTTTCCACCTGGTGGGCCAGCTGTCCACGGTTCACGAACTGCAGCGTCGTGTACCGGCCCGCCTCGAGGTGAATGACAGCGGGACGGAAACGGAACTCCCCCATCTCGACCTCGATCGTGGTGGGGGAAGCAGCGGGGCTGCGCGAGTCCGGCGACGCAGCGCTTCCGAGACCCATCAGGGCGATTGTTGCGATGAGAATGAAGGTCAGGCGCATAGGAATGGTCCCGGGAGGGAACTGCACCCTCCCGGGACGACATGACTACTCGTTGTTGAACGGCGTGAGCAGGGGATTGAACTCCCCGAAGACACCGTTCGGATTCGGGTACCAGATCCAGAGGTGCAGCGTGACCAGCGGCGGATGCCAGAAGTTGAACGCGGCGCCGGTCTTCGTATTGGTCTTCGCGCATGCGTCCTGGGACGACGCCGTGACAAACGAGCCGTCGGCATAGTGGCAGGCCGCCCCGAATGACCCGTATCGCGCGCCCTTCATCGGCGCGGCGGCCGGACGCTTCGGGAAGACCCACTCCACAGCGACGAGCTGCCAGCGCCCGTTCGACCGGACGTACACGAGGATCGGTGGCTTCGTGACGTCGAAGCCTTCGATCTTCCCATTGAGGAAGTGATAGCCCATGTTCGGGATCATGGGCGTGATGATGCCGTAGCCGTCGGCCTTGGCCTGGGCGAGATTTGCGGCGTACTTCATCGTCGCCAGCCGCGCCTGCGCGATCTGCGCGACGACCTCGGGGGCCAGGGTCGCTTCGGCCGTGGAGGCCGCGGGGGCGGCGACCAGCGGCGTGATGAGCACTGCAGCAAAGAGCAGCCAGATGAGTCGGCGCATTGCGTATCCCTCCTTACCAGGATCGCCTGATGTAGGCGTCGGGGTGGACCTCTCGTACTTCCGTGACGGTGTCGCAGGGGATCTCCGCCAGCCGGGCTGCCTCACGCACCGCCTCCGCGCTCGGGGCATCGTACTCGCAGAAGAACTTGCTGCGGTCGATGGCGAGGTTGCTGTGGATCCAGCGCACGCCCTCCAGCGTGCTGTTCACGGCGACCGCCCGCCGGGCGGCCGCGTCGATGTCGCTCTCGGACAGTCCGACCGGCAGATTCCGCTCGATCACATACCGGGGCATCGTCGTCCTCCTCTGGGGCAGGATTGGGTTTAGAGCCCGCAGAAAGCGTAGCAACTCACGCCGCCGGGCCGCATGGGCAGACTTCCCTATCTTGGGCGGGGGCGGGTCCCGATCTTGAAGATCCTCGAGCGCGACGCCTTCCTGAAAGACCTCAAAGGGTGGCTCCAGGAAGCCGGCGGGGGCCAGGGGCGCCTCGCGTTCCTGGCCGGTGAGGCCGGCATCGGGAAGACGGTCCTGGTCCGGACCTTTTGCGAATCGGTCGAAGGTCTCGTCCCGGTCGCCGTGGGAGCCTGCGATCCACTCTCCACTCCCGGTCCCCTAACACCTCTGATCGACGTGCTGCCGCAGCTCGCCCCGGGGATCGCCGAGTCGATCGCCCGGGGTGCGCCGACGGCGCAGGTCTTCAGAACCGTGCTGGACGACGTCACGAGGACGCGGCGCCTCATCGTCTTTGAGGACATCCACTGGGCGGACGAGGCTACGCTCGACCTCCTGCGATTCCTCGGGCGGCGGATCGAAGGAACCCGGACGCTCCTCATCGCGACCTATCGCGATGACGAGGTCGGCCCACACCATCCGCTCACCCGGGTGCTCGGCGACCTCGCCACGGGTGGCGGTGTGCGGCGGATGATCCTTCCCCCGCTCTCTCCGGCGGCCGTGAGCGTGCTCGCGCGCGGGAGCGGCCTCGACGCGGCGGACCTCCATCGCCGGACGGGAGGGAACCCCTTCTACGTCACCGAGGTCATCGCCAGCAGCACACCGGGGATCCCGGCCACGGTGCGCGATGCGGTGCTCGCGAGAACGTCACGGCTCTCCGCCGCGGGCCGGACGGCCCTCGAGGCGGTCGCCGTGATCGGGGCCCGCGCGGACATCGGGTTGGTGAATCACATTCAGCCTGAAGGCGACGGGCTCGAGGAATGCCTGGCCTCGGGGATGCTGCGCGCGGATGGGCAGACGTTGGACTTCCGTCATGAGCTGGCGCGGCAGGCGGTTCTGGACTCCCTGCCCGCACAGCGGCGGGCGGCCCTGCATCGATCGGTCCTCAGCGCGCTCATCGCCGGAGGCCAGCCCGATGCCGCACGCATGGCGGACCACGCTGAGGGGGCCGGGGACGTGCCGGCGACGGTCGAGTACGGAACATCCGCCGCACGACGGGCGAGAACCCTCGGGGCGCATCGAGAATCAGCAGCGCAGTTCGCCCGCGTCCTGCAGTCCGCGCCCCACCTGCCGACAGCTCAGCGGGCGGGGCTGCTCTTCGAATACGCGGAAGAGGCCTCCGTCGTCGATGACGTGGCCGGTGCGATGCGGGCGCTGGAGGAGACCAATACGCTCTGGCACGCCGATCGCAACACGCTGCGCGAGGGAGAAAGCCTGATCCGTCGGAGTGTGCTCCTCGTCCGGGCAGGCCGGAATCCGGAAGGAGAAGCTTCCCTCGCGGCCGGCCTGACGCTGCTCGAGTCGCTGCCCCCGGGCATCGAGCGGGCGCGCGCCTACCGCACGCAGGCCTACATGCGGATGCTTAACCGTGACAACGCGGAAGCCGTCGTCTGCGGAGAGAAGGCCGTGGAGCTGGCCACGCGGCTGGGGGACACACCCACGATCGTCGGAGCCTACAACGCCATCGGCTCAGCGCTCCTGCTCTCCGGCCGGACCCGGGAGGGCATCGCGCGGCTCGACGAGAGCCTGCGTCTGGCCCGCGAGGCCGGCCTCGAGTACGATGCCGCCCTCGCCTACGTCAACCTCGGCAGCGCGCTGGGAGAGGTGTACATATTCCCGGACGCCGGCCGCTACCTTGCCACGGGGATCGCCTACTGCCGCGAGCGCGACCTCGACCAATCCCTCCTCTATATGACGGCCTGGCAGGCGCTGTGCCATCTCTATCAAGGACGCTGGCCCGAGGCGGAGGAGACCGCCCGGGCGGTCCTGGCCCGGGCCGGGGCGAGCGTCATCAGCCGGATCATGGCCCTCCTCGCCCTCGGCCGTCTTCTCTCGCGGCGCGGAGAGCAGGACGCGCGTCTCGTCCTGGATGAGGTCCTTCACCTCGCAACGGGAACGGAGACGCTGCAGCGCCTCGCGCCCGTACGGGCGGCCCGCGCCGAGGCCGCGTGGCTTCGGGGGGATCTGGAGGAGACGGCGGCGGCGGCCGGCGCCGCGTACCCGCTCGCGACGCGTCACCATCACCCCTGGTTCATCGGGGAGCTGGCCTATTGGCTGTGGCGCGCCGGTGCGCTCGCCACCCCACCAGACCCCTGCGCGGAGCCATTCGCCTTGCAGATCGCGGGGAAGTGGGCCGAAGCAAGCGAGGCGTGGGCACGGCTGTCGTGCCCGTATGAGTCGGCGCGGGCGCTCGCCGACGCGAACGAGGAGAGCCCGCTCCGGAAGGCGCTCGCGATCTTCGAACAGCTGGGCGCCCGGCCCATGGCCGTGATCGTGGCCCGCCGGCTGCGGATGATGGGGGTGCGCGGTATCCCACGAGGACCCCGTCCGGCCACACGGGCCCATCCCGCCGGGCTCACCGCTCGCGAGGTGGAGATCGTCGGGCTCATCGCTCAGGGGCTGCGGAATCCTGAGATCGCCGCCCGGATGTACATCTCGGTGAAGACCGTGGACCACCATGTGTCCGCAGTCCTGGCAAAGCTTGGGCTGCGCTCCCGGACGGACGTCGCCCGCGAAGCGGCGAGACTGGGACTCCTCAAGAGCGGCTAGGTGCTGGAGGATTAGCTTCGCAGGCCGCAGAAAGCGTAGCAACTCAATGAAGCTGCTCGAGCGCGAGGCGTTCCTGAAAGACCTCAAGGGATGGCTA
>MENB01000174.1:40730-42418 GCA_001768125.1 Armatimonadetes bacterium RBG_19FT_COMBO_69_19 | reverse complement strand
CCGCGCTGGCCGCGCGGGAGCCGGTGACGATCGTGCTGGACCACCTTCCGGCCTCACGGCCCTGGATTCCGCTCGCCGGCGCCGGGGGCCTCGCCGTGGTGCTTGGCTCGGGGCTCACCGCACGTCTCCTCCGCCGCCGGCGGAGCCGGGAGGAGACCTCCACGGTGTGAGGAAACATTGATGCTTGGTATGTTGGGCCGCACCCGCCTGCTGTCCGCCCTGCTGGTCACCGGTTCGCTGTTCCTTGCCGCCTGCCAGCCGACCGTCAACGTATCCCGCGCCACGGCGAGACTCCAGCCCGCGCCGCCGGCCCCGCGCGATCCGCGGCTCGTGCCGGTGCGTCCGTCCGCGATCGAGGGCCGCAGGGTCTTTCAACGCGCGCAGTGCGTGATCTGTCATGGTCCGGAAGGGCTCGGCAACGGGCCGGCCGCGGCGAACCTGAAGTCCCCCGGGAAGAATCTGATGACCGATTTCTTCCGGCTGATCGGGATCCGTCTCCGTGGCGATCAGCTGCCCAGCCGCCCCGCGAACTTCCACAACCCGGTGGCGATGCGGCTGAACAGCCCCTTCAGCATGTACGAGACGGTGACGCGCGGCCGGCCGCACACCGCGATGCCGGCCTTCCCGCGGAAGGGCGGCAAGCCGGCGTACGGCGCGGTCTCCTTCGGTGTGAACCTCACGGACGAGGAGCGCTGGCACGTTATCTTCCACGAGTGGACCTATCAGAGCACGCCGGCCGAAATTCGCCGCGGCAAACGGCTCTACGAGACGAAGCTGATCGGCGTGGAGGGCACGGCGCTGACCTGCGCCGCCTGCCACGGCACGGCGGGGAACGGCCGCGGACCCCGCGGCGCGCAACTGTCCCGGGAACTGTGGCACTGGGCGCGGGGGCAGGGGCCGGGCATCTTCACCGACATCAACCTGATGGCACAGCGCAAGCCCACCGAGCTGTACCAGGCCATCGTGGACGGCCGCGGTCGGATGCCGGCCTACCGCGGCAAGCTGGCCGACGACGAGATCTGGGCCGTGGTGAACTACCTCTACACGTTCGTGTACGACTATCCCTGGGGGGAGGGCGCCGGGCGGTAGGACGCAGGCGGACGGTTGCGCGCGCGTGCAGGGCCGCGGTATCGTGAGACGGGATGGATGACGCCGGACAGACGCAGTTGAAGCGCCGCACCTTCCTCAAGGTCGTGACCGCGGCGCCCGTGCTGGGCGCGGTGGCCGCGCTGGCCTCGCCGCTGCTGCGCCTGCTGAAACCGAACGTGCCCAAGCTGGGCCTCCTCTCACCGGTAACGAACGACGTGCCGAAGGGAGAGGTGACGATCGCGGCCACGCTGGCCGAACTGCAGAACCCCTGGGACTACAAGTACTTTGTGTTCACCCAGCGCTACCCGCAGTACACGCCCGATGGTTTCAAGGCCGCCAACGTCCCCGGCGTCGTGGTCCGGCTGCCCTACAAGATCCGGCTCCCGTTCACCTGGGCCCAGATGATCGGTAAGGAACCCGTTGTGACCGAGAGCGACATCATCGTCTTCTCGCGGATCTGCCCGCACCTGGGCTGCATCTACAACTATGTCCCGAACTGGCGGGAGGTCACGGCCGGGTACGGCGGGTACACGCCGCCGGAATCGCGGCAACACGCGCTCCTGGCCTGTCCCTGTCACCTGAGCATCTACGATCCCGCC
>MENB01000174.1:39289-40679 GCA_001768125.1 Armatimonadetes bacterium RBG_19FT_COMBO_69_19 | reverse complement strand
CGGACGTTTCTGTTCGAGATTCGGGAGAACACCATCGTCGTCACCGACGTCGAGCCGGGCGGGATCGCCTGACCGCGATGTGGGACCGCCTGCGGGACTGGATCCGCGAGCGCCGCGACAAGCTCAACCTCTTCGACGAGACGCTGGTGGCCCGGCAGGACAACCCGATCTACCTGCTGGGGCCGCTGCTGTATTACTTCTGGATGATCACCGTGGTGAGCGGCGTGGTCCTGATGATCTGGTATGAGCCGACGACCACGGGGGCCTTCACCTCGATCGACCGGATCCAGCACGAGGTGCCGCTGGGCTGGCTGATCCGGGGCCTGCACAAGTACGCGGCGGACGGGCTGATCGTGACGATCATCCTCCGCATCTACCGGATGTACTTCCTCGGGGAGTACAAGAAGCCGGGCGAGCTGTCCTGGATGCTCGGCATCCTGGGCCTCATCCTGGCGATGATCTCCGGGATCACCGGCTACCTGCTGATCTGGAACCAGCGGGCCTTCTGGGCGGCAAAGACCGTGCTCACGGTGCCCGTGTACTTCGACCAGATCCCGGTCCTGGGGCCGATGGGCTTCGGCTCGATGATCGCCTACATCTTCCTGGGCGGTCCCGCGGTCGGCCAGGCCACGATCACGCGCTTCTATGCCCTGCACTTTGGGATCTCGCTAGTCCTGCTCATCCTCATCGAGGTCTTCTTCCAGCGGACCCGGCGCAAGCGCATCAACATGTCGCTCGTGCCGATGGTCCTGTTCATGGTCATGCTCGTGGTGATCAGCCAGGTCCTCCCCGCGGAGTCCGGCCGGCGCGCCGATCCCACGCGCACGCCGCTGCCCATCCTCTCGGACTGGTACTTCCTCGCCCTGTACCAGTACGTGAAATACACGCCGCCGCTGTGGGCCGGGCTCGGTCCCGGGCTGCTCATCACCTACGGCATGCTCGTGCCGTTCCTGGACCGGAGCCGGGGCCGGCGCCCGCTCGAGCGCCCGTTCTTCTTCGTCGTCGGCGTGATGGCGCTGGTGTACTTCCTGGTCTTCACGACGCTCATCCTCTTCAACATCGCGGTGATCGAGCGCGAGCCTTTCATCATGATGAACCTCACGCTCGTGGTGCTTATCCTGGGCGTGCTCTGGGAGGTCCGCTACCGGCGCCGCCAGCGCGCTCGCGCCGCGCAGATGCCCGCCGCACCGGCCCCGGCCGCGTCGCCGCCCCCGAGGGCCGCTGCCCATGGGTGAGCCGTGAGGCTCCTGTCTGTCGCCGGCGCGTTCATCCTCGCGATGTGGGCGATCGGGGCGGGGTGGACCGCGGCCCGCGCGGTCTGGGAGGCGCCCTCGGCCGCACGAGCGGCGGGCGCCGCGCTGTACGCGGCGGTGTTCCTGGCGGCCTTCGT
>MENB01000174.1:37735-39264 GCA_001768125.1 Armatimonadetes bacterium RBG_19FT_COMBO_69_19 | reverse complement strand
GCCGACCGGGCGGCGGGCAAGGTGCGGCGGACGATCGGCGTATACGAGCGTATCCTGCGGCGAAAGGACTCGCGTGCGTAACGGCTACCTCGCCGGCGTCGTGCTGCTGTCGGGTCTGGCCCTGCTGTTCGCGCTGGGGATCCTCTACGGAGAGGCGACCGACCGCTGGTTCTTCGGCGGCGGGATGATCGGCGCGCTGCTGCTGGCGTACTCCTTCATCATGCTGCTCCTGCGGAAGATGGGCATCATCGGACCCAGGAAGGCGGAGCGATGAGTCTGGCCGCGAACGCCCCCCGACCCGCCCGCTCAGCCCGCGGCCGCTACGGCCGGTTCATGACGGCGCTGCTGCGGGGCACGCTGCGCCTGGACGTGTTCATCAACAAAGTCTATCCGACCGACTACAACCCGCTGTACTACACCGGCGGGCTGGCCAACCTGTTCCTGTTCATCCTCGTGCTCTCGGGCATCTTCCTCTTCTTCTACTATGAGGCGAGCCTGGGGGGCGCGTTCGCCTCCGTTCGCTACATCACCGAAGGGGTGCCCTACGGCGGGATCGTCCGCGGCATCCACCGCTACGCGGCGGACGGCTTCATCGTTGCGGTCCTGCTGCACCTGTTCCGCAACTGGTTCACCGACCGCTACCTGTTCAGCCGCGACAACCCCTGGATCTCCGGGATGTTCCTGCTCGTCTTCGGGGGCTTCGTGGGCTTCACCGGGTACCAGCTCGTCTGGGACGAGCGCGCCGGGGTCATCACCGGCCTGTTCCTGGGCATGCTGCGCGGCATTCCCCTGGTGGGGGCCGCGTTGGCCCGGGTCTTCCTCGGCGGGGAGGGGATCGGCGACAGCACGCTGGTGCGCGTCCTCTTCCTGCACGTCGCGCCGGCCTCCGCGCTGTACGTGATGCTGTGGTGGCATTACCTGCGCGTCCGGCACCCGAAGATCTGGCCGCCGGCGGCCTGGGTGCTGTTCTGCCTCGGGCTGGTGGTCCTGCTCGCCGGGGTGATCCCGGCGACGAGCGGCCCGGCCGCCACGCCGGGCGCGGAGTCCACGTCTTTCCCGGTGGACGTGTTCTTCCTGCTGCCCTTCTGGCTGCTGAACTGGTTCCCGGCGGTCCTGGTCGTGGGGCTGCTGACCATCATCGCCGTGCTCGGGTTCGCCATCCCCTACGCGGGGAGCCGCGAGCGCCCCGAGGCGATGGACGTCCGGCACGCCGGCGTGGCCCAGGTCATCGACGGCAACTGCACCGGGTGCGAGCTCTGCTACTACGACTGTCCCTACAACGCCATCGTGATGGTGCCGTCCCCGACCCCGGGGCTATCCCGGGCGGCCGCGAACCGCACGATGCTGGCCGTCGTGCTCGAGTCCCGCTGCGTGGAGTGCGGGATCTGCATCGGGGCGTGTCCCTTCGAGGCGCTCGAGCTGCCGCGCTTCCTCGAGCGCGACGTGAAGCAGCTGGTCACGGAGGCGGTCCGGGCATGAGCGAGGGGCCGAAGGTGATCGGCTTCATCTGCGATTGGAGCGTTGACCTG
>MENB01000174.1:37188-37610 GCA_001768125.1 Armatimonadetes bacterium RBG_19FT_COMBO_69_19 | reverse complement strand
CTTTGTCACGGGCTGCCCGTACGGAGACTGCCTGAACCGTGAAGGGAACTACCTCATGCGCGACCGCATCGATCAACTGCAGCGCCGCCTGGCGCGCCGCCGCGTGGACGCCGCGCGATTGGGCATGCTGGCGCACGGGCTGCACGACCGCGACGCGTTCCTGGCCGAGGTGCGGGCGTTCGTGGAGCGCCTGCGCGCGCTGCAGGCGCCCGCTCCCGCGCGTCCGGCCGCGGCGCCGGCGGTGGTCCAGACCGAAGGTGAGTCCCCGTGAAGCGCCGCCAGGTCAAGGTCATCGTCGCCTACGTCCTTTACTACATCTTCTGGTTCCTACTGCTGACCTTCGTGGCGTCGTTTGGTTTGATCGCGGAAACGTAAGGGGAAACTGTTATGCCGACAACAGCAAGGAGGGACGCAATGCGTCA
>MENB01000174.1:35536-37127 GCA_001768125.1 Armatimonadetes bacterium RBG_19FT_COMBO_69_19 | reverse complement strand
GGGGGAGAACAGCAGGGGGGCGGTGGAGGCCAGCAGGGTGGGGGGGCCGGCGGGGCTGTGACCGTGACGGAGCACGAGTGGGCGATCCAGCTCCCGAGCGAGATCCCGTCCGGGGCGGTGACCTTCAGCGTCAAGAACGACGGCGCCGTGGAGCACAACTTCGTGATCCAGGAGACCGAGCAGCGGCTGGACGGCATCCAGCCGGGCCAGACCAAGACGCTGCAGGCCACCCTCCAGCCCGGAACCTACAACATCGTGTGCGACATCCCCGGGCACAGCGAGGCCGGGATGAAGGCCACGGTGACGGTGAAGTAATCGCGTCGCGCCCATGGACCTGGCGCGGATCTACGCCCCCATCCAGGACGATCTCGACCGGCTCCAGGAGCTGCTCGAGCGCGAGCTCATCACGCCTGACCCCTTCATCGGCGAGCTCGTCCGCCACGTCCTCTATACGCCGGGGAAGATGATCCGCCCCGCGCTTGTCTGCCTGTCCGCCCAGGCCGCCGGCGGGGCGGGCGAGGCGCGCCTGTGGATCGCGGGGGCCGTCGAGCTCATCCACGTGGCCTCCCTGATCCACGACGACATCATCGACGAAGCCGACACCCGCCGCAGCGCGCCGACCGTGAACGTACGGTGGGGGAACCAGATCGCGGTCCTGCTTGGAGACTACCTCTTCGCCAAGGCGTTCGATCTGCTCAGCCGGGTTCGCCACACCGAGGTCGCGCTCGCCATGGCGCGCGCGTCCGTCGAGATGAGCCAGGCGGAGATCATGCAGATCAAGTACGGGTCCGAGCCGCACGACGACGAGAGCGTGTACTTCCGCATCATCGGTGGGAAGACCGCCCACCTCTTCTCCGCCGCCTGCCGCTCCGGCGGGCTCGCCGCGGGGGACCCGGGGGCCGCCGCGGCGCTCGGCACCTTCGGTCTCGAGTGGGGCATGGCCTTCCAGATCACCGACGACGCCCTCGATCTGACGAGCCGGGAGGAGGCGCTCGGCAAGCCCATCCACAGTGACATCCGGGGCGGCAAGGTCACCCTGCCGCTCATCCACACCCTGCGTAACGCAGCGCCCGACGACCGGACCCGGATGCTCGAGTTGCTGGGGCACGGGATGCTCCTGGACGGCCAGATGGAGGAAGTGGAGCGCCTCCTCGGGCGGTATCGAGGCGTGGATTATGCCCTGGCCACGGCCGCGGAATACTCCCGGCGGGCGGAGGCGGCCCTGGCGCTCCTGCCGGAGAGCCCGGCCAGGGGGAGTTTGAGGGCGCTGACCGAGTTCGTGGTGGTGCGTTCCAGGTAACGTGCCGATGCCGGCTCCCATCGCGGTCACGGGGGCGACCGGGTTCGTCGGATCCCACCTCATCCGCCGGCTGCGGGATGAAGGCCTGCCGGTGCGGGCGCTCGTCCGGTCCACGCGGCATGCCCCCGAATTACGCGCGCTCGGGTGCGAGGTCGCCGTGGGGGACGTGCGCGACCGCGCCTCGCTGGCCGCGGCGTTCGCCGGCTGTTCCGCGGTGGTGCACCTCGTCGCCATCATCCGCGAGCGGCGCGGGCAGACCTTCGACGCGATCAACCGGCAGGGCGCGGCCAA
>MENB01000174.1:35129-35521 GCA_001768125.1 Armatimonadetes bacterium RBG_19FT_COMBO_69_19 | reverse complement strand
GGCCGACGCGGGCGTCGGGCGGTTCGTGCTCCTGAGCGCCCTCGGTGCGGCGCGGGACGCCCCGCGTTATCCCCGGTCGAAGTGGGCCGGAGAGGAGGCGGTGCGAGCGGGCGGCGTCCCCTTCGTGATCTTCCGGCCCTCCATCTTGTTGGGTTCCGGGGGCGGCGCCGCCGCCCAGTTCGCCGACATCACGCGGTTCGGCCTGTGGTATCCGCTGGTGCTGCTCATCGGCGCCAGGGGCCTCTTCCGGATGCTGGCCTCGCTCACGCCGATCGTGCCGGTGCTCGGGACCGGGCGATATCGCTCCATGCCTGTTGCCGTCGACGATCTGCTCCCCGCCGTGCGCGCTGCGCTCGACCGGGATGACGTCCTGGGCCAGACGTACGAGATCG
>MENB01000174.1:29780-35102 GCA_001768125.1 Armatimonadetes bacterium RBG_19FT_COMBO_69_19 | reverse complement strand
TGCTGGGCTTGCGCCGCCTCCTGTTGCATCTCCCGGATCCACTCGCCCAACGACTGGTGGCGGCATTCGCGCTCCTGCCCGACCCCCCCATCACGCGGGACGAGGCCGACGCTCTGCTCGTCGACAACCTCTGCGATCCGGCGCCGGCGGTCCGTACCTTTGGTCTCCGGCTGCGTCCGGTGGAGCAGGCATTACGCGAGGCGCTGACCCCTTCGAGGGAGAAAGCCTAATGGAGGATTTCATCCACGGGAGGACGGCATGAGTACGCAGACCGACGGGGCGCCGGTCGGCGCCGGCGCGCGGGTGGGACGGATCGCTCAGAACGTCGCGGCTCTGCTGCGGCTGCGGTTCCAGGACGCCCGGGCCGACGTGAAGAGCTCCTTCCGCGGTCTCGCGATGGGGGCGGCGTTCGGTCTCGCCGCGATCGTGCTGGCCCTGCTCGCCCTGCCGGTGCTCATCACGATGGTGGTCCTCATCCTCTCGATGTACCTGCCGGCCTGGGCCGCCGCCGGGATCGTCCTGGCGGTGATGCTCGTCGCCGTGGGCGGACTGTTCCTGTTCGCCCGCAGCCGGCTCCGGTGGAAGGGACCCAGCCTCCCCCAGGACCTGAAAGCGGACTGGGAGGCCATCCGGGAGCGTCTGGAGGAGCGGCGATGACGCACGCGCACGACCATCCCGAGGCGACTCGCCTGCGGGAGCAGATCGCCGCCGATCTGCTGTCTTTGAAGCAGACGTTCCGGCGCCCCGCCGTGAGCACCATGCAGGCCGGGGAGATCCCCGATCAGGTGAGCCGGATCCTGCGCACGACCCCCGGATGGGCCACGGCCGCGGCGGCGGGCGCGCTCGCCGGTCTCGTGTTCTCGGTCCGGAACCGGCTGAAGAAAGCCCCCGTGGACTCGCCCCGGTGATGCGTCGCCCCGTCTCCTCGGCGATGCTATAATCAGCTGTGGAGGTGGGGCATGCCCAACATCGGCTGGCCGGAACTGATGGTGATCCTCATCATCGCGCTGCTGATCTTCGGACCGGCGCGTCTGGCGGGGATCGGTGGGGCGATGGGGCGCGCCATCCGGGAGTTCCGGGGCGCCGTCCGCGACGCCGAGAACGAGGTCGAGAAGTCCACGACCCCCGAAAAGCGCACATAGCTCGCTGACGCATGGGGTTGGATGGCGGAGCCGGAGCCTCTGGCCATCCAACTTCTTTTGTGTCGGAGGGCTGAGACGCGAGGAGCATGATGGAAGACCGCCCGATGACGATCATCGAGCACCTCGAGGAGCTGCGCCGGCGCCTCCTCTTCGCGATCGCCGCCTTCGCGATCGGCACCGTCGTGTCATTCCTGTTCGTGGAGTCGATCCTGCGCGTCCTCATCCGGCCGGTCGGGTCGGTAGTCTTCCTCGCCCCCACCGAGGCCTTCTTCGTCCGGGTGAAGGTGGCGGCCCTCGCCGGGGTGCTGCTCAGCCTGCCGGTCGTGCTCCTCCAGGTCTGGCGCTTCGTGTCGGTGGGCCTCACGCCGAAGGAGCGGCGGTCCACCATGTCGCTGCTGCCGTTCTCGCTGCTCCTGTTCCTCGGCGGCGCTGCGTTCGCGTTCTTCGCCATCCTGCCCGTGGGTGTGCGCTTCCTGTTGAGCTACCAAACCGAGGCCCTGGTGCCGATGATCTCGATCGGAGCGTATACGTCGTTTGCGACGGCCTTCGTGCTCGCGTTCGGGCTCGTTTTCCAGCTTCCCGTTGTTATCCTCTTTCTGGCACGACTCGGGATCGTCACACCGGCCAGCCTTGCCCGGGGCCGGCGGTACGCGCTGCTCGGGATCGTCGTCCTCTCCGCGGTCCTCACGCCCGGCGGGGACGTGGTCTCGCAGGCCATGATGGCCGTGCCCACATATCTGCTGTACGAGGTGAGCATCTGGGTGGCGCGGGCGTTCGCTCCGTCGCGTCCAAGGCAGGAATCGCTTCCGGCAGACTGAAACCCCACTCCTGGCGGCGGCGGAAGGCGGCCGCAGCCCATCTCGACGCGGCGGGAAAGGGATGCGGTCGGGTAGGCGGGTACGCAACCCGTGGTGGATGCTGGTCGTTGTGGTCAGCCTGGGGGCGATCCTCGGCATCGTGATCGGGGAGGCCCTCGTCGGCTACCCCGGCCTCGCGTTTCTCTCCCGCGACCTCCACGTCGGGGTCGATCCTCCCTTCACGGTTGATCTCAAGTTCTTCACCTTCACGCTCGGGTTCACGTTCCGCCTGAACCTCGCCGTGCCGATTGGCATCATCATCGCCATCTGGATCTTTCGGCTGCTGCAGTAGTCGCCTCCGGCGAATGACCCAAGCGAGGGACGCCAGCCGCATTGAAGCCTCCGGCAACCGGCCGTATACTTGTCCCGGCTGACGACAGATCCACGCGTCCCCTCGTGAGCATCAAGCAGCTGCCAACCGAACTGCGCCCCCGCGAACGCCTCCGGGCCCGGGGGGCCGACGCGCTCTCCCCGGCCGAACTCCTCGCGGTCGTCATCGGCACGGGCACGCGAGCGGCTTCGGCCCTCGAGATCGGCACCCGCCTGCTCCGTCACTTTGGATCGCTCCCCAGCCTGGCCGCCGCCCCGCTGGAAGAGGTCACGACCGTTGCCGGGGTGGGTGAGGTGCGCGCGCTCCAGGTTCTGGCCGCCATCGAGCTGGGCCGGCGGGTCGTCGAGCCCGCGCCCGCCCGGCGCGTCGTCCGCTCGGCCGCCGATGCCGCGGCGGTGTGCGCGCCGATGCGCCGGCTCGACCGCGAGCACTTCCGGGTGATCCTCCTCAACACCCGCCACGAGATCCTGGACGTCGTGGACGTCTCCGTGGGTGGGCTGGCCTCGGCGCCCGTCCACCCCCGCGAGGTGTTCAAGGACGCGATCCGGCGCAGCGCCGCGGCGGTGATCCTGGTGCACAACCACCCGTCCGGCCACCCCGAGCCCAGCCGGGACGACGTCCTGATCACCGAGCAGTTGCGCGCCGCGGGTCATCTGGTGGGGATCGAGGTCCTGGACCATCTGATCATCGGCGAGAGGACGTTCACGAGCCTTCGCGAACAACGGCAGGGGTTTCCTTAGTCGGCGCGCCCGCGATGCGGGCGCGGCCGCACGCGCTGCGGACTTGCAACGGGGGGGTAGGGTATGATGAAAGGTACGACGACGGAGGGGCACGATGGTCTTTAAGGGGTTATTCGGTCGCCTGAGCCGTGACATGGGCGTGGATCTCGGGACGGCGAACACGCTGATCTACGTACGCCACGAAGGCATCGTCGTCCGGGAGCCCTCCGTCGTGGCGAAGCGCGCCGACGACGGGCAGATCCTCGCCGTGGGCGAGGAGGCGAAGCGGATGATCGGCCGCACGCCCGGAGAGATCATCGCGACCCGGCCGCTGCGCGACGGGGTCATCGCGGACTTCGACACCACGGCCGCGATGCTCGCCTACTTCATCCGCAAGGGCCTCAAAGGCCGCACCTTCCTGCGGCCGCGCGTCATCGTCGGCATCCCGTCCGGCGTCACCGGGGTCGAGCGGCGCGCCGTGATCGACGCCACGGAACAGGCCGGGGCGCGGGAAGCCTATCTGATCGAGGAACCGATGGCGGCGGCGATCGGGGCCGGCCTCCCAGTGAGCGAGCCGGTCGGCAGCATGGTCGTCGACATCGGCGGCGGCACGACCGAGGTGGCGGTCATCGCCCTCGGGGGGATCGTGACGAGCAAGTCGATCCGCGTCGGCGGCGACGAGATGGACGAGGCGATCATCCAGTACTGCCGCCGGGCCTACAACCTGCTGATCGGCGAACGGACCGCAGAGGATATCAAGATCCAGATCGGCTCCGCCTACCCGATGAAGGATGAACAGACGATCGACGTGAGGGGCCGCGACCTTGTGAGCGGGCTGCCGCGCACCGTGCGCATGACGAGCTCCGAGGCGCGCGAGGCCCTCGCCGAGCCCGTGGCGCAGATCGTCGAGGCCGTGAAGCAGACCCTGGAGCGTACGCCGCCTGAACTGGCGGCCGACATCGTGGACCGCGGTATCATCCTGGCCGGGGGCGGCGCGCTGCTGCGCGGCGTGGACCGGCTCCTCAGCGAGGAAACCGGGATGCCGGTGACGCTGACGGACGATCCACTGTCCGCCGTGGCGCTCGGCACGGGGCGGGCGCTGGAAGAGATCGACACGTTGAAGCGGATGCTCATCACGTCCCGGAGGTTGTAGCCGGTGTGAGCGAGCTCCTCCTCGCGCGGCGGCGCATCGCGATCTTCCTCGTGCTCGTGCTGTTCACCCTGGTGCTGCTGAGCAGTCAGACCCGGACCGCCGATCGGCGCGAGGTGGGGGCGGTCGGGACGGCGATCCTGACCGTGCTGCTGCCCGTGCAGGCGGGGATGGTCCGGCTCGCCGACGGGATCGGGCAGGTCTGGGAGCGCTTCACCGAGATCGGGCGGCTGCGGGTGGAGAACGCGCGGCTGCGCGCCCAGGTGGATGGCCTCAACCGCGAGGTGGCCGGCCTGCGCGAGGCCGCCGCGGCGACGGAGCGGCTGGAGCGGCTGCTGCAACTGCGGGCGCAGGTGAGTTACCACGGCGTGGCGGCCCGCGTGATCGGCCGCGATCCGAGCCGCTGGTTCAGCACGCTGGTCATCGACCGCGGCAGCCGGGATGGGCTGGCGCGCAACGCGCCGGTGGTCACCCCCGACGGCGTGGTGGGACGGGTGATCGAGGTGACCCCGTTCGCCTCGCGTGTGCTGCTGATCGCCGACGCGCGGAGCGCCGTCGGCGTGCTGGTGCAGGACTCGCGCGACGCGGCCGTCGTCGAAGGACGGGGCATGGAACGTCTCCACCTCAAGTACCTGTCGCGCGCGGCGCGGGTGGAGGCGGGCGATCTGCTGGTCACCTCCGGGCTGGGCGGGGTGTTCCCCCGCGGCCTGGTCGTGGGACGGATCATGACCGTGGTACGAGAGGAGGGAGCGCTGCTGCAGGAAGCCGAGGTGGAACCGGCGGCGCAGCTGGGCCGGCTCGAGGAGTTGCTGGTCCTCCTGCCGCGGCAGTGAACAGGGCGCTCATCTACAGCGGCCTGCTGGTCGCAGTCGGGCTCGTGCACGGAGCGTGGCTGGCGCGTGTCGAGATTTCAGGGGCGATCCTGGACCCGTTGCTGCCGATCGCGGTGGCGGTCGGCATCCTGCGGGGGGCTGAGTCCGGTGCAGCGGTGGGGCTGGCCGGGGGGCTCCTGCAGGACCTGCTGAGCGGGGGGCCGCTCGGCGTCAACGGGCTCACCAAGCTGGTGGTCGGATTCGCCTCAGGGCTGTTTGAGCGCAGCATCTACATCGAGAACCCGCTCCTG
>MENB01000174.1:29258-29576 GCA_001768125.1 Armatimonadetes bacterium RBG_19FT_COMBO_69_19 | reverse complement strand
GCCCACGCGGCGGCTCCGCGTGCTCAACGCGATCATCGTCGCGCTCATCAGCGTGCTGGTCGGCCGCCTGTGGCAGATCCAGGTGCTGCAGGGCAGGCAATTCCTGCGCCTCTCCGAGGAGAACCGCATCCGCGACTACACCATCACGGCGCCCCGCGGGGTGATCTACGACCGGAAAGGCCGGCCGCTCGTCAGCAACCGCCCATCGTTCACGGTGGCCATCCTGCCGCTCGAGATGATCGAGCCCGTGAAGGTCCTGCCGCATCTCGCCGCGCTCATCGGCCTGCCGATCGAAGAGATCCGCGGCCGGATCGAGGC
>MENB01000174.1:27199-29205 GCA_001768125.1 Armatimonadetes bacterium RBG_19FT_COMBO_69_19 | reverse complement strand
TCGAGGAGAACCGCCTCGACCTGCCGGGGGTGATCATCCTCGCGGAACCGGTGCGCCACTACCTCTACGGGCAGATGGGCGCGCACGTCTTCGGCTACGTGGGCGAGGTGAGCGAGGCCGAACTGGCGGAGCGCCGCGATCAGGGCTACAAGCTCGGAGACCTCATCGGCAAGGCGGGCGTCGAGCGGGTGTACGAGCCGGTCCTCCGCGGGGCGGACGGGCGGCTGCGGATGGAGGTGGATGCCTTCGGACGCCCCCTTCGTGTGCTGCAGCAGGTCGCGGCGATTCCAGGGCGTCCGATCGTCCTGGCTCTCGACCTCAGTTTACAAAAGGCCGCATACGAGGGGCTGCGCGCGAGCGGCCAGCGCTCGGGCGCCGTCGTGGCGATGGATCCCCGGACCGGCGAGATCCTGGCCATGGAGAGCATGCCTTCTTACGATCCCAACCTGTTCGCGATCGGGATCACCGCTCAGAAGTGGCAGGCCCTCACCACGGACCCCCTGCATCCAATGTTGAACCGCGCCATCGGCGCGGCGTTCGAGCCCGGTTCGGTGTTCAAGATCGTCACCGCAACGGCGGCGCTCGAGGAGGGCATCGTCAACCGGACCAGCACCTTCTACGCGCCCGGGTACTTCCGCCTCGGCCGCTGGGTGTTCAAGGACCTGCGCGCCTGGGGGACCGTAACCTTCCTTCAGGGGATCCAGAACTCCATCAACGTCGTCTTCTACACGCTGGGCTTCCGGCTCGGCGGCGAGAAGCTCGCCGCGTACGCCAGGAAGATGGGCCTCGGGGACAAGACCGGTGTCGACCTCACCGGCGAGATCGCCGGGACCATCCCGAGCCCCTCGACCAAATTGCAGTTGATCGGCGAGCCCTGGTATCCGGGCGATGCCGTGAACATGTCGATCGGGCAGGGGGCCGTGACGGTGACGCCGCTGCAGGTCGCGCGGATGATCTCCTCCGTCGCCAACGGCGGGAAGCTGCTCCAGCCGCACGTCCTGCTCCAATCCCAGGGCGCCGACCGCAAGCCGCAGCCGGCGCCGGTTGTCGTTCAGGCCAGCGGCATGTACAGCACGAAAACCCTGGCCGTCCTGCACGAGGGGCTGCGGGCGGCGGTGGAGCGCGGCACCGGCCGGGCCACGAACCTCAAGCAGGTCGCCGTGGCCGGCAAGACCGGCAGCGCCGAGAACCCGCGCGGCAAGCCGCACGCGTGGTTCGCAGGATACGCGCCCGTGGGTGCACCGCGCGTGGCCGTTGTTGCGTTCGTGGAGCATGGCTTCCGCGGCGGACTGGCGGCTGCGCCGATCGTCCGCCGCGTACTTGAGGCGGCGTTTCCGGCGCTCGAGGCCAGCGCACGGGAGACTCAGCCATGAGCCGCCGCATGCTGCGCTACATCGACTGGGGCCTGGTAGGGGCCACGCTCGGTCTCGTCATCGGCGGAGCCGTCGTCCTCTACTCCGCCACCCGCACGTTCCCCGATCCGTGGGGGTTCGTGAAGGCGCGGGCGGTGCACGCGGCGCTGGGCCTGGCCGTCCTGGTGGTCTTCACCGCCGTGGATTACCAGGCACTCGGGCGGCTGTGGCGGCCGCTGCTGCTCGGCACCATCGTCCTCCTCGCCGTCGTGGACGTGATCGGCCGCACGGCGCAGGGCGCCCAGCGCTGGATCCCGCTGGGCCCGTTGAGCTTCCAGCCCTCGGAGGTGGCAAAGCTCCTGCTCATTATCACCCTCGCCAAGCATCTCGACGGTCACCGCGAGATCACCTCGTTGCGCCAACTCGTGCCCATCCTGCTCCATGCCGCGCTTCCCATCGCGCTCATCGTCCAGCAGCCCGACATGGGCACGTCGATGGTGCTGCTGGCCATCCTGGCCGCGATGCTCTTCGCGGCGGGGACGCCCCTGCGGGCGATGGCGGGGCTCGGCGCGGCGGCGGCGATCGCCGCGCCGCTCCTCTGGCAGGTGCTGCACGACTACCAGCGCCGCCGGCTCCTCGTCTTCATCGACCCCG
>MENB01000174.1:26995-27180 GCA_001768125.1 Armatimonadetes bacterium RBG_19FT_COMBO_69_19 | reverse complement strand
GGGCTACGCCCTCATCCAGTCCAAGATCGCCGTGGGGTCCGGGCAGCTGTTCGGCAAAGGCTTCCTGCACGGGACGCAGAACCTGCTGCACTTCATCCCGGAGCAGCACACGGACTTCATCTTCACGGTCATCGGCGAGGAGTTCGGCTTCGCCGGCGCCGTCATCATGCTGGCGCTGTTCGGCC
>MENB01000174.1:25268-26966 GCA_001768125.1 Armatimonadetes bacterium RBG_19FT_COMBO_69_19 | reverse complement strand
ATGCAGGCCAAGGACCGGCTCGGCATGCTCATGGCGGTGGGCGTCCTCGCCATGATCGCGTTCCACCTGTTCATCAACGTCGGCATGACGGTGGGCCTCGCCCCCGTCACCGGCATCCCCCTGCCGTTCATCAGCCACGGGGGCAGCGCGCTGCTCGCGATGCTCGCCGGCACGGGGCTGCTGCTGAACATCGGCATGCGCCGCAAGAAGATTCTCTTTTAGGAGTCGACATGGCCAAAGAGATCATCGCCAACATCGATCCACTCGAAACCCGCGTCGCGGTGCTCGACCAGGGCATCCTGGTCAACCTGTACATCGAGCGTGGGGAGCCCCTGGCCGGCAACATCTACAAGGGCCGCGTGGCGAACGTCCTGCCCGGGATGGAGGCGGCGTTCGTGGACATCGGGCTCGAGCGCAACGCCTTCCTCCACGTAGGCGACATCCGCTCGCAGCGTCTGGCGGGGGAGGAGGTCGAGGAGTCGTTCGGCAAGGGGGCCATCGCCCAGCGCCTGCGCGTCGGTCAGGAGATCCTCGTCCAGGTGACCAAGGAGCCGATGGGCACGAAGGGCGCGCGCGTCACGACCTACGTCGCCCTGCCCGCCTACTACCTCGTCCTCATGCCGACGGTGAACTACGTCGGCGTGAGCCGGCGCATCGAGAACGAGCCGGAGCGCAAGCGCCTGCGGCAGATGGCCGACCGGCTGCGGCCGAAGGGCATGGGGGTCATCGTGCGCACCGCCGCCGAGGGCGCGGAGGAGAAGGACCTCGCCCAAGACATGCAGTTCCTCCTGCAGGTCTGGAACCGCGTCGAGGAGCGCTCCAAGAGCAGCCGCGCGCCGGCTCTCGTTTACCAGGACCTGCACCTCATCCGCCGCGTCGTGCGGGACCTCTTCACCGATGAGGTGGAGCGCTTCCTCATCGACTCGAAGGAGGAGTTCCAGCGCGTCCAGGACCTGCTCGGGTCGTTTGCGCCGCAGCTCAAGCCGCGCGTGCATCTCTATCGCGGGGAGACCTCGGTCTTCGAGCACACCGGCGTGGAGCGCGAGCTTGAGAAGGCCCTCCGCCGCAAGGTCTGGCTGAAGTCGGGCGGCTACATCGTGGTGGACCGCACCGAGGCGCTCACGATCATGGACGTGAACACCGGGAAGTACGTGGGGAAGACGGACCTGGCCAGCACGATCCTGCGCAACAACCTCGAGGCCGTGGAGGAGGCCATCCGCCAGATCATGCTCCGCGACATCGGCGGGATCATCCTCGTCGACTTCATCGATATGGAGAGCGAGTCGCACCGCAAGAAGGTCATGGCCGCGCTCCACGAGGCGGTGCGGCGCGACCGCTCCAAGGTCCACATCATCGACCTGACCGGTCTGGGGCTCGTCGAGATTACGCGCAAGCGCATGTACCAGGATCTCGAAGAGGTCATGCGCGAGCCTTGCCCCTACTGCGAGGGGCGGGGGCGCGTGCTCTCTGCGGAGACGATGGCCCTGCGCGTGCGCCGCGAGCTGCGCCGGCTGCTGCGGGCCGCCAAGGGCAAGGCCATGCTGCTCGAGGTGCACCCGGACGTGTACCAGCGGCTGACCGACGGCGGCGATGGCTGGTTGCGCCAGCTGGAGAGCCAGACCGGCAAGCGCGTGCGCCTGCGCGACCGCGAAGGGCTGCACGTGGAGCGGATGCGGGTCGTCGAATCGGACGCCGTCG
>MENB01000174.1:21857-25234 GCA_001768125.1 Armatimonadetes bacterium RBG_19FT_COMBO_69_19 | reverse complement strand
CGAGCAGCTCTTCTGGATCGACCACGAGCCCTCCGACGCCGTGGGGCTCACCGAGCCCGACGAGGAGCAGGAGGTGGCGCTCGCCGCGACGACCGGCGGCCGGCGCGACGGTCTCCTCACGCGGCTGCGGCGATTGCTCGGCGGAACGTGATGTGATAGAATGCCACGGGCCTGTCCCCGTGTCGCCGTGATGGCGGCGCGGGCGCAGTTGAGCCGTGGGGCGGTCGAGGTCAGGAGAGATTTGCATGTACGCAGTGATTGAGAGCGGCGGGAAGCAGTACCGCGTGGAAGAAGGCGCGACGCTGCGGGTGGAGCTCCTGGAGGCGACACCTGGGGCGGAAGTGACCCTGGACCGGGTCCTGCTCGTGTCCGACGGCGATAAGGTCACCGTGGGCGCGCCCCTCGTGAAGGGCGCGGCCGTGCGGGCCACGGTGCTCGGCCACGACCGGGCGAAGAAGATCATCGTCTTCAAGTACAAGGCGAAAGCGCACTACCGCCGGAAGCAGGGACATCGCCAGCACTTCACGGCCCTGCGCATCGACAAGATCACGCTGTAACCGAGGGCAGACCATGGCGCACAAGAAAGGTATGGGATCGTCCCGCAACGGGCGGGACAGCAAGAGCAAGCGGCTGGGCGTGAAGGAGTACGCCGGCGCGCAGGTCACGGCCGGCAGCGTGCTCATCCGCCAGCGCGGCACGAAGGTGCAGCCGGGAAAGAACGTCGGCATCGGCCGCGACTTCACCCTGTTCGCGCTGGTCGGCGGCCGGGTGGCCTTCGAACGCCGCGGGCGCGATGGCAAGCAGGTGAGCGTCTATCCCGTGCAGGCGTAGCACGCGGCTTTCATAAGTCTGATGTGATCTGAGGGCTCGGCGCCGCACCCGCGGGGTCGGGCCTTCTGTGTTCCGGCTCGGGCGGCCTGCGGCCATGTTCATCGATCGCGCGGTCATCTACGTCAAAGGCGGCGACGGCGGCAACGGCGTCGTCAGCTTCCGCCGGGAGAAGTTCATCCCGAAGGGCGGTCCGGATGGGGGAGACGGCGGCCACGGGGGGGACGTCATCCTCGTCGCCGACGAGGGCCTCAGCACGCTGCTGGACTTCCAGCACCGCCGGCACTTCCGCGCGCAGCGGGGGACCCACGGTCAGGGGGCCAAGCGGCACGGCAAGCGGGGCGGGCCGCTGGTCGTCCCCGTGCCCGTCGGCACGGTGGTCCGGGACGCCCAGACCCGGGACGTCCTGGGCGACCTCGTGCAGCACGGCCAGCGTGTGGTCGTGGCCCGCGGCGGCCGGGGCGGGCGGGGCAACGCGCGCTTCGCCACCCCGACCCATCGCGTTCCCCGCAAGGCCGAGCCGGGCGGGGTGGGAGAGGAGCGCACGGTCGAGCTCGAGCTCAAGCTCATCGCCGACGTCGGCCTCGTCGGCGTCCCCAACGCCGGCAAGTCCACGCTGCTGAGCCGCGTCTCCGCGGCGCGGCCCAAGATCGCGGACTACCCGTTCACGACGACCGAGCCGTATCTCGGCGTCGCGGCCCTGCCCGACGGCCGCAGCTTCGTCCTGGCCGACATCCCGGGATTGATCGAAGGAGCGCATCTGGGCGCGGGGCTCGGGCACACGTTCCTCCGCCACATCGCGCGCACGCGCGTGCTGATCCACCTCGTCGACCTGGCCGCACCAGCCGGGGATCCCGTGGCCGACTTCGAGGCCGTCAACGCCGAGCTGCGGCTCTACGACCCGGCGCTGGGGCAGCGCCCGATGCTCGTGGCGCTCAATAAGATCGATCAACCCGAGGCCCGGACGCGGCTGGCCGACGTCGCCGCGACCGTGCAGCGGATAGGGTTCCGGACGTTTCCGATCTCGGGAGCGACGGGGGAGGGCGTCGAAGCCCTCCTGTATGCGGCCGCGGACCTGCTGGCGGGAGTCCGCGAGCGAGCCGAGCAGGTCGGGCGGCCGGGGGAACCCAAGCCCCCGGGACAGCCGGTGACACCCGAGTCCTCGGCGCCGTAGTCCCGGAGCCCTGGTCCCGGGTATCGCAGTCAAGGAGGGTGCAGTGGCGCGAGTCGGCATCATGGGCGGGACGTTTGACCCGGTGCACCACGGTCACCTGGTCACGGCCGAGGAGGCCCGCGTCCAGTTCACGCTGGAGCACGTGTACTTCGTGCCCAACCGGTTCCCGCCCCACAAGCAGCTCGACGGAGTCACCGACCCCGAGCACCGGTTCCGGATGACCAGCCTGGCTGTGCGGACCAATCCGCGCTTCTCTGTCGCGCGCCTCGAGATCGACCGGCCGGGCCCGTCCTACACGATCGACACGCTGTTGGCGCTGCGCGCCGGGCACAGCGCGCGCGACCTCTACTACATCACCGGCGCCGACGCCATCCTCCAGATCGTCCGCGGGGAATGGGAGCGGTCCGCCGAGCTGCTCACGTTGTGCCAGTACATCGCGGCGAGCCGCCCCGGGTTTCCGATCGACGTCCATGACCTCCGGCGCTACAACGTGACCCGGCAGCATCTCGACAACCTGCACGTCATCGAGATCCCCGCGCTGTCCATCTCCTCGACGGACATCCGGCGCCGCGTCGCCGAGGGGCGTCCCATCCGCTACCTGCTGCCCGACGAGGTTGCAGCGTACATCGCCGAGCACGGCCTGTATCGTCCGCCGGTGAGGTCGCTGCAGTGAAATCGGCGCGCCAGTTGGCCCTGGTCGCAGCCGAGGCGATGGATGCGAAGAAAGCCGGCGACGTCGTCGTGCTCGACCTGCGCCGGCATACTCCCGTCACCGACTACTTCGTGATCGGCTCGGCGGAGACGCTGGTGCAGTTGCGGGCCGTGAGCGAAGGGGTGGAAGAGGCGCTCACTGAGGAAGGGGTCCGGCTGCTCGGCCGGGAAGGCCACGCCCGCGCGCGATGGATCCTGCTGGATTTCGGGCCCGTGGTCGTGCACGTCTTCGGCCCGGACGCCCGCCGCCTGTACAGCCTCGAGCGGCTCTGGGCCGACGCCCCCATCGTCGACTGGTAATGGCCGCCCCCTGATGGCCGCCCCGAAGCTGGTCTTTCGCCCCGCAGAACCCGCCGACGTCGCGGCGCTGGTGAACCTCTACGACCGCCACTATCGCGGCGGCTACTCGGCCTGTTTCGACCGCTACGGCCCGGCGACCCCGCAGAACTTCTGGTGGGTGCAGTCCGAGAAGTCGGTGACCGTCGTCGAGTTGAACCGGCACCCGGTCGGCCTCGTCATCCTCGGGCAATCGGGCAAGCGGCTCCTTGCGGAGGAAGTGCTCCTCGACGCGGTGCCGGAAGGGGGCGATCCTCCGCTTCGCCAGCTGCACGACTGGCTCACGGCGCGTTTCCAGCAGGAGCGACAGGACGTCCTCACGATGCGA
>MENB01000174.1:16401-21803 GCA_001768125.1 Armatimonadetes bacterium RBG_19FT_COMBO_69_19 | reverse complement strand
TTCGGGAACGCACTGCTGGTCGCCACGAGTGGGGCCCCAGGCGGCAGCGGGGCGGCGGGGGCCGGCAGTGCGCCAGAGGGTTATCACATCCGCCGGGCGGTTCAGACGGACGGCAAGCACATCGCGCGGCTGCACGAGGAGACGACCGGCCACGCGCTGCGGAGCAGTGATTTGAACGCTCTCTGGCGCCAGCCCGACGTTCGGGTCATGCTGGCAGAGCGGGAGAAGTTTCCCGTGGGCCTGCTGATCGCGCAGGTCAGAGACGGCGCGGGCCGATGGACGATCGGTGTACGGGAGGGCCACCGCGGGCGGGGCATCGGCCGCACGCTCGCGCATGCGGCCCACCAGTTCTTTCAGGCCAAGCGCGTCCCGTCCGTGACGACGTACTGGGGCACGGATGTCGCCGCAGCGCGCTTCATCCGCGCGCTCGGGGCCCGGACCGAGCGGACGTACCTCTACTTCGAGCGGGCGCTGTAGTCAAGTGGCGGCGCCCGGAGGTCCTGTTGGCTCGCGGCCGCCCCGGTCCGCGGGTAGTGCACCCGGACGACCGGTCGAGACCGGCTTATCCCGGACGGGGGGTCCTTCCGAACCGAAATACAGGTTGGCTTCATAGTTATTGTGCGCACGGCACCGGAGCTGGATGTTGTCGGCGGTGGCCTGTCCACCAGCGCTGTGGGGAACGACATGGTGGAACTCGAGGAAGCCACGTTCGGTGCAGCGGCGACCGTTGCGGCCGGTGTACGCACACCGGCCGCCGTCCCGGATCCATACTGCGCGCCTGACGTCCGCAGGGATGTGTCGCGAGCCCGAGTTTGTGCCGGGGTTCCCGTCGCCGTGGCTTCCCCGCGGGCGATCAGTCGCCGCGAATTTCTGCTTCGTCAAATCCGTGAGCAGCGCCGTCAGAGCGTGATCCAGGATCTTCCCCACATCCCCATCCGGTATCTGGTGCCGAAGGAGATCCTGGGCCGCGCGCAGCTTCGCCCGCATCTCGGCACTCGCCGTGAACTGCACTCTGTAGCATTGCGGGGCCAGCGGGATGATGGTGCTCCTGTGCGCAGCCGCAGGTCCCGCGGCCACAGGGTGACCCGGGGCCGGCGACGAGAGGCTCTCGAGGCCCGGGGTGTTCGCCTGCGATCCCGGAGCCGCGTCTGGGGGCCCCCATTCGGCGGCGGGGCTTGGGGCGGGTGACCCGGTTTCGGGCGCCGGGGACGACGGCGAGCTATGCGCCATGTTCGGCAGCCTGCGCATGGACGAGGGGACCGGGGGCCGGGGTCGCAGCTGCGCGACGAGTTCTTCGACCTGACGCCGGCTCTTGTGCCTGACTGCCGTGAGGAGTTCACGATGGTTGCGGGTAGTGAGCTCGCGGGCGAGCAGCGTGATCGTCGTCAGGTTGACCGACCCCTCGCCGAGCAGGTCGAGGATGACTGGATACCGCCGAGCCGCCCGGGCCGCCTGGATGCGACCGTACGCGGCGTGTTCGGAGAGGTGAAGGACCTGCGTGAGGTAGGTGAAGAGGGACGAGCATCCTTCGGCGAGATACAGCTGTCGCTCGTCCAGGACGGACAGGTGGGCGATCAGCACGGCGGTGGCGCGCCGCTCATGGTCGGCCAGCTCTTTGACACGCGCGATAAGCTCGTGATTGGAGAGTCCCCGAGCACACGACATCATCCCCCGACTCGTGGATATGGTCTCCGTGCTCGCAAACGCCGCTTGTGTGCTCATGACTATCCATGATGGTGATCTGGCGCCTGCGCACAATGACCCACATGGGCTGTTCGGTGGGCCCACGACACAACTCGGTTCGAACCGAGTTGTGGGACCTGTTTGGGTCAATTGGTTCGGGGCCGGACGGCCTGCGGCCGGGACCCACCTGGTCACCCTGCCGCCGCGCTCCCTGAAGCTGAACGGCATGATCGCAGCAGGGAGGGGGAAGTGTCCACCATCGAGTGAACGAGGTCACTCGATTGACGGATCTCGGCAGCCGTCGGTATAATGACAGGGTCTGAAACGCGATGAGCGGAAGCAGTAGGCTGGTGCTCGGGATGGAGCGAGCCGGTGGAGAGGGTGGAACGACCGGCGCCAGGAGTCAGCCGAACTCGTCCGCGAGCAGCAGGCCCGACCGCGCACGGTGCGTCCGGCGCGCAGGGCCGCCGTCCTCACACGATACGTGAGTTGAGCGGATAGCGAATGGGGCTGTAGCTCAGCGGGAGAGCGCCCGCTTGGCGTGCGGGAGGTCGAGGGTTCAATTCCCTCCAGCTCCACCAGATCGCTATCACCTTGGGTGGTACCGCGGAGGCCGCCTTCGTCCCAATGGCGATGGCGGCATTTATGTTTTCATCGGCGATCTGCTCGTTCATCAACGACGGGGGGATGGAGATGGCGGGCGCGGCATCGATCTGGTTCAACGGGGCCTTGGTCAGCGCGGAGGAGGCGCGCGTGCCGGTGACGGCGCACGCCCTGCACTATGGCAGCAGCGTCTTCGAGGGGATCCGGGCCTACGCGACGCCGAGGGGGCCGGCCGTCTTCTGCCTGCCCCAGCACGTGCGGCGGCTGATGGACTCGTGCCGGATCTTCAGGATGACGCTGCCGTACACGGCCAGTGAGGTGACGGAGGCGATCGTGGCCACGGTGCGCGCGAACAACCACGAGAGCTGCTACATCCGTCCGCTCGTGTTTCGCGGGCCGGGGACCTTCAGCCTCGACCCGCGGAAGGCCTCGGTTGAAGTGGCGATCATCACCTTCGAGTGGGGACGCTACCTGGGACAGGAAGCCGTGGAGCAGGGTGTCGACGTGATGGTCAGTTCCTGGCGGCGCGCCGCGCCCGATACCGCCGTGCCGATGGCGAAGATCGGCGGACAGTACGTCACCTCGCAGTTCATCGCGATGGAGGCCGCCGACCACGGCTTCACCGAGGGCATCGCCCTGGACGCGCAGGGGTTCATCAGCGAGGGCAGCGGCGAGAACGTTTTCGTGGTCCGCGATGGGGTGGTCTTCACCCCGCCGCTGTCGGCGAGCGTCCTGCCCGGCGTCACACGCGCGGCCGTGCTGACGCTGTTGCGCGATCTCGGGCTTGCGGTTCGTGAGGAGCCGCTGCTGCGCGAGACATTGTACATGGCCGACGAGGTGTTCTTCACCGGCACCGCCGCGGAGATCACACCGGTGCGCTCGGTGGACCGCATCGCGGTCGGCGAGGGCCGCCGGGGACCGGTGACGGCCAGGGTGGCCGAGCAGTTCTTCGGGATCACCGGGGGGCACCTGCCCGACCGGCACGGCTGGCTCACGGACGTGAACGCCGACCGGCCCGGCAGTGCCACTCGCTCCGGCAGCGGGCATGACTCCGGCGACGGCCACCGTGTGGGCGACGGTCCCGCGCCGGTGCGCCGCGGTAGCGGCGAGCGGGCATAGAGGAGTCGAACGTCCATGGTCCAGCGATACGATCCGGTTTCGATCGAGGCGAAGTGGCAGGCGCGGTGGGAGGCCGACGGGCTGCACCACGCCCGCGACTTCGATCCGGCTCCGAAGTGGTACTTCCTGACGATGTACCCGTATCCATCGGG
The DNA here is from genome assembly GCA_001768125.1 of Armatimonadetes bacterium RBG_19FT_COMBO_69_19. Lineage (GTDB taxonomy): Bacteria > Sysuimicrobiota > Sysuimicrobiia > Sysuimicrobiales > Kaftiobacteriaceae > Kaftiobacterium. The sequence goes on along the minus strand of MENB01000174.1, from coordinate 18,246 downwards.
GGACCTGCACATCGGCCACTGGTACGCGATGGCGCCCTCCGACGCCGCGGCGCGCTTCAAGCGGATGCAGGGGTACAATGTGATGTTCCCGATCGGCTTCGACGCCTTCGGACTCCCGGCGGAAAACGCCGCCATCCAGCACAAGATCCATCCTTATCGATGGACGATGGACAACATCGCCCGGATGCGAGCTCAGCTGCGCTCCATGGGGGCGATGTGGGACTGGCAGCGCGAGGTCGTCACCTGCGACCCCGATTACTACCGCTGGAACCAGTGGTTCTTCCTGAAGATGTACGAGAAGGGGCTGGCCTACCGGGCGCTCGCGCCGGTGGACTGGTGCCCCAAGGACAACACGACCCTGGCCCGCGAGCAGGTCGTCGGCGAGGAGCGGGTCTGCGAGCGCTGCGGGACACCGGTCATCAAGAAGAACCTGGAGCAGTGGTTCCTCCGGATCACGGCATACGCCGACGAACTGCTGGACTTCTCCAGCGTCGAGTGGCCCGAGCGCGTGCGGGTGCTGCAGGAGAACTGGATCGGCAAGAGCGTCGGCGTGGAGTTTGAGCTGAAGATCGCCGGCTACGCCGGGGTGGGGTTCCGTGTCTTCACGACGCGTCCCGACACGGTGTACGGGATGACCTTTGCGGTCCTGGCGCCGGAACATCCCCTGGTTGATCGTCTCGCCACGCCGGACCGCAAAGCACAGGTCGAGGCCTACAAGTTCAAGGCGGCGCGCGAGTCCGACATCGAGCGGATGTCCACCGAGAAGGAGCGCGACGGGGTCTTCATCGGTGCGTACGCCTTGAACCCGATGAACCAGGAGAAGGTGCCGATCTTCATCGCGGATTACGTGCTGCTGACGTATGGCACCGGCGCCATCCAAGGCGTGCCGGCCCACGACGCGCGGGACTTCGACTTCGCGAAGAAGTACCGCCTGCCGATCCCCGTGGTCATCGCCCCCCCGAGCTGGGACGGCGCTCCGCCGCGCGAGGCCTACCTGGGTGAGGGGACGATGGTGAACTCTGGTCCGTTCGACGGCATGTCGTCCGCGATGGGCTGGCATGCCATCGCGGACTCCATGGAGCAGCATCGCCTCGGCGAGAGGAAAGCGAACTACAGGCTACATGACTGGCTGATCAGCCGCCAGCGCTACTGGGGGACGCCGATCCCGATCCTCTACTGCCCGCACTGCGGGACCGTGCCGGTCCCGGAGACGGATCTGCCGGTCCGGCTCCCGATGGACGCGGAATTCCTGCCGACCGGCGAGTCGCCGCTCAAGCAGCACGAAGGCTTCCGGAAGGTCGCGTGTCCGAACTGCGGTGGGGAGGCCGAGCGCGAGACGGACACGATGGACACCTTCATCGACTCGTCCTGGTATCAGTACCGGTACGTCAGCCCGCACGAGCCCGACCGTCCCTTCGACCCGGCGCCGGGCGCATACTGGCTGCCGGTCGATCAGTACACGGGCGGCGTCGAGCACGCCGTGATGCACCTGCTGTATACGCGGTTCTGGACGAAGGTGATGCGCGATCTGGGGCTGGTGACCTTTGGGGAACCGATGACGCGGCTGTTCAACCAGGGCGTCATCCTGGGCGAAGACGGCGAGAAGATGAGCAAGTCTCGCGGCAACGTGGTGAACCCGGACGACTACGTCACTACCATGGGCGCGGATGTGGTACGCGCCTACCTGATGTTCATCGGACCGTGGGACGGCGGGGGGCCCTGGAACAGCCGGGGGATTGAAGGCGCGCAGCGCTTCCTGCAGCGGGTGTGGATGGTAGTTGCTGGCCGTGCGGCGTCTAAGGGTGGAGCATCGCCGGCGCCTTCACCCAATGGCACACGGGACCT
>MENB01000174.1:13386-16139 GCA_001768125.1 Armatimonadetes bacterium RBG_19FT_COMBO_69_19 | reverse complement strand
GGAGCTGGTCACCCTGGTGCTGCAGGTCAACGGCAGGGTGCGCGACCGCATCATGGTCTCGGCCGAGCTCAGCGAGGCCGAGGCTCGTCAGTTGGCGCTTCAGAATGAGAGGGTCAAGAAGTTCGTGAATGGGAAGTCGGTCGCCGACGTCGTGGTTGTGCCCGGCCGCCTAGTGAACGTCGTCACGCGATGAACCCGATCGAGGGGGTGGCGTGAGAGGCAGGCCGTACGACTTCGCCGCCATCGAAGCCCGGTGGCGGCGGGCCTGGGACGAGCAGGGCATCTACCGCACGCCCGAGCCGTCGTCCCGGCCGAAGCAGTACGTCCTCGATTTCTTCCCGTACCCGTCCGGGGCGGGACTCTCCGTCGGCCATGCCAGGAACTACGTGCCTACCGACGTGCTCGCCCGCTACTTCCGCATGCGTGGAAACGCGGTGCTGCACCCGATGGGCTGGGATGCCTTCGGCCTGCCGGCCGAGAACGAAGCGCTGCTGCGCGGCCGGCATCCCGGGGAGACGACGCGCGAGTACGCCGCGAACTACCGGGCTCAACTCAGCCTGCTCGGGTGTTCGTACGACTGGTCGCGGGAGATCGCGACGAGCGATCCGGCCTTCTACCGCTGGACCCAGTGGGGCTTCCTCCTGCTGCACCGGCAAGGACTGGCCTACCGCGCGGCGGGGTGGCAGTGGTGGTGCCCGAAGTGCCAGACCATCCTGGCCAACGAGCAGGTCGAAGCCGGGCGGTGCTGGCGCCACGGCGACACACCTGTGGAACGCCGGTCGCTCGAGCAATGGTACGTCCGCACGACCGCGTTTGCCGACCGGCTGCTGCGAGACCTCGACGATCTGGACTGGCCCGAGCACGTCAAGACCATGCAGCGAAACTGGATCGGCCGCGCCGCGGGGGCCGAGATCCGCTTCCCCGTCGCGTGGGGCGGAGGGGAGATCACCGTCTTCACGACGCGTCCGGAGACGCTGCCCGCCGCGACCTTCATCGCGCTCGCGCCCGAGCATCCCCGCGCGGTCGAGCTCGCCTCCGCCGACCGGCGAGACGACGTGGAGCGCTTCGTCATGGGCGCCCTGCGCCGGACGGAGATCGACCGGATGGTGGGCGCTGGGATCGCCCGCACGGCGAATGGCGGGATGGCCGACGGCGGGGACGCGCGCGGGATCTTCACCGGGGCATTCGCCGCCCACCCCACGAGCGGCGACCTCGTGCCGGTGTACGTGGCGGACCACGTGTTGGCCCACTATAGGACGGGCGCCGTGATGGGGGTTCCGGCCTGCGACGAGCGGGACGCGGCCTTTGCGCGCCGCTTCGGCCTGCCGGTGGGGACCGGCCGTCCCATCGGTGACCCGGACGGGGTGCTGGCCGACGTCGCGCGGCGCGGTGCCGGCGGTCCGGCCGTCCGCTACCGGATGCGGGACTGGCTGATCAGCCGCCAGCGGTACTGGGGCGCCCCGATCCCGATCGTGTACTGTGAACGCTGCGGGACGGTGCCCGTCCCGGAGGATCAGCTCCCGGTTCGACTGCCAGAGGTTGCGCGCTACGAGCCATCAGGCGACGGGCGCTCCCCTCTGGCCGCCATTCCGGAGTTCGTCCACACCACGTGCCCTCAGTGCGCTGGCCCTGCCGAACGGGAGACGGACACGCTCGACGGGTTCGCGGACTCGAACTGGTATTTTCTTCGCTTTGCGGACATCCGGTATGACACCGGTCCGTGGCATCCGGAGGCCGCGGGCTACTGGCTGCCGGTGGACTGGTACATCGGCGGGGTCGAGCACGCCGTCATGCACCTGCTCTACGCCCGGTTCTTCACCAAGGTTCTCCAGGACGCGGGGCTCATCACCTTCGGGGAGCCCTTCGTCCGGCTGCGCAACCAGGGCAGCATGCTCTCGCCGTCCGACGGCGCCAGGATGAGCAAGTCCCGCGGCAACGTCGTGACCCCGGACGACGTAGTCGCCCAGCACGGGGCGGACGCCTTGCGGCTGGCCGTGATGTTCATCGGCCCGTTCGATCAGGACGTCACCTGGGACCCGGACGCGGCGAGGGGGGCCGCGCGCTTCGTCCGCCGCCTTCACGTGCTGATCGCCCGGGCCGCGGAGGCCGCAGCCCGCCCCGCTCCTCCGGCCACGGGAGAGCCTCCGGAGGCTGAGGCGCTGCGCCGGCGGCTCCACCATGCGACCAAGACGGCAGGGGAGTTGATCGAAGGATTCCGGTTCAACGTGCTCGTCGCGGAACTGATGACCCTGCTCAACGATCTCGAGCTCCTTGAGTCAGGCCGGGTGGGTACGCCCCAGTGGCGCGAGGCGATGCTGATCCTTGCCCGGATCATCGCGCCGGTCACCCCATTCCTTGCGGAGGAGGCCTGGGCCATGCTCGGCGGGGAGGGGAGTGTTCACGGGAGCAGTTGGCCCAAGGTTGACCCGGCGCTCACGGCGGAGGGGGACGCGGAAGCGACCATCGTCGTCCAGGTGGATGGGCGCATGCGCGATCGCATCGTGGTGGCGGGGACCCCGGACCGGGACGCCCTCATCGAGGCGGCACGAGGGGGCGAGCGGGTCCGTGCGGCGCTGCGGGGCCGCGAGGTCGCGAACGTGGTGGTCGTGCCCGGACGCGTCGTGAATTTCGTGACCCGGGCGAGGACGTCGTGACAAGAAGACAGCCCGGCAGCGTGGGGCGACCTACGGCGACCCCGCGGCCGCGAGCTGCTCGTTCACCAGTCGAACGGCCTCGGCACCAGTAGGTTGTGA
>MENB01000174.1:10161-13325 GCA_001768125.1 Armatimonadetes bacterium RBG_19FT_COMBO_69_19 | reverse complement strand
AAGGTCGGCGGATTGCTCACGGTGGTGATCTACCTGAGGCAGGAATCGGGGTGGAGAGATGGTAGCTAGCAAGGCGTCCCCCTTTCGAGGTTTTGCCGCGGCGGCTGTGGGGGGAAATTCCCCAGCGGTGATCCCCCCGTGCGCCAACGCCGCCTCTAGGCGAGAGGACAGGTGAACCTCGTGGACCAGCACCCAGCGACCGAGCACATCGAGCTCACCGTGCCCGGCCGTCCGGAGTACGTCGTCGTCGTCCGGCTGGCCGCAGCGGCCATCGCCGGGCGCATGGCCTTTTCCTTCGATGACATCGAGGATCTCAAGGTGGCCGTGGGCGAGGTCTGCACCGCGGCCATCCTCGAGGGCGGGCCGAGCGTGCGCATCACGTTCGAGGTTGCGACGGAAGCGCTCAGCGTGACGGTCCGCCACCACGCCGCGCGCCCGCGCCGGCATGCGGCGGAGGAGGAGCTCGACAAGCTGCTCGTGCGTGTGCTGATGGACGAGGTTGCCACCGACGCCGACGGAGGGGAGCGGATCACCCGGCTGGTCAAGCGCACCACAGCTACATGAGCATGGCCACCCGGTCGAGCAAGAACCGCCAGGACAAGGAGGCGCTCCGCGCGCAGTTTCTGAAGTTCGCTAAGACCCACGATCCGGCGATCCGCGAGTCGCTGGTCCTGGCGTACAGCAGCCTGGCCGCCTACATGGCGCGCAAGTTTGCGAACCGCGGGGAGCCCCTCGACGATCTCACCCAGGTGGCGAGCATCGGCCTGCTCAAAGCGATCGACCGGTTCGACCCGACGCGCGGCATCGAATTCACCACCTACGCCACGGTGACGATCGTCGGGGAGATCAAGCGCCACTTCCGCGACAAGTTCTGGACGGTGCGGGTGCCTCGGCGGCTGCGCGAACTGAACAACTCGCTGATGAAATCCGTGGAGTCCCTGTCGCAGCGCCTGGGTCGCTCGCCGACGCTCCAGGAGATCGCGGATGAGTCGCGGGTTCCGTTCGAGGAGGTCGTCGAGGCCTTCGAGCTCGGCCGCGCCTACAACCCGGCCTCACTCGATGCGGAGCTGGCCGAGGGCGACGAGGACCACGGCAACTCGCTCATGGACTACCTCGGCGAAGAGGATCCCGAGCTTGCCCGGCTGGAGGATCGTCACACGCTGGAAGGCGCCCTGCGCACGCTGCCGGAGCGGCAGTACGAGATCCTGCGGCTGCGCTACTACGAGGGGCTCTCGCAGGCGGAGATCGCGCGCCAGCTCGGCATCTCGCAGATGCACGTCTCGCGCATCCAGCGTGACGCGCTGAAGCGCCTCAAGGAGCTCATCGAGGCTTAGCGCCGAACCACACGAGCTCCACCGAGGTTCCCTCCGAGCCCGTCTCGACCTTCACCTCGTCGGCGAACTGCCGCATGATGCGCAGGCCCCGCCCCCGGCCGCGCTCCACGGGTTCGCGCCACTCCCCCACATCACGCACCGTGACGACGAGGGCGTCTCCGCGCCGCTCTCCCTGGACGTGGAGCTGTCCCCCCGCGGCCCGGTAGGCGTGCTCGACCGTGTTCAGCGCCGCCTCGCCCACGGCGAAGACGATCTCCTCCGCCCGCTCCGGCCGGATCCCGCAGCGTTCCGCGAAGGCCCGGACTGTGCGGCGAACCCGGTGCAGCGATTCCGGGGTGGCCGGGACGGTGAACGACAGCGGCGCGTCGGCGGGGAGGAGATCGACCACGACGATGGCCGTGTCGTCTTCGTGCCGATGGTTGCCCAGCACGAGGTCGGCGAGCCGCTGCGCCGTGCGGGTCGGCGCCTCGGCGCGGGTCTGCTCGGCCGCCTCGATGAGCCGCCGCTCGCTCTCCGCAATGTTGCGGGTGGCTTCCAGCAGCCCATCCGTGCAGGCGATCAGCCGCGTGCCCGGAGAGAGCTGCAGCCGTTCTTCGCGATACGTCAGCGTCGTCATCAGCCCGACCGGAGGGCCGGTGCACGGCACGGGGTCGGGTGGGCGCTCCGGGCGCAGGATGAGCACCGGAGGGTGCCCGCCGCCGGCGTAGGTGAACGTACCGGAATAGGGATCGAGCGTGGCGATCCACACCGACAGCTGCGGGCCGTCCGGGAGGCGGCAGAGGAAGCGGTTGAGCGTCGAGACGATCTCTCCCGGGCTGCGCCCTTCGAGCGCGTAGGCGCGGGCGATGTGCCGCACCTGGCCCATCGCCGCGGCGGCCTGCACCCCGTGCCCGGCGATGTCACCCATGCTGAGGAGGATGGTGTCGTCCGGCAGGATGAGGGCGTCGTACCAATCGCCGCCGATGCCCGCCTCAGGATCGGCCGGGAGGTAGAGGGCGCCGATCGCCGTGAACGGCGGCTCGGGCAGCCCGGCCGGCAGGAGGGCGCGCTGCAGGGTCTCGGAGAGCTCTCCGGCCCTGCGCTGCACCTGGTCGAACAACTGAAAGCGAGAGACCGTGAGCGCGAGTTGATCGGCGATGGGCTGGGCGAGTCGCGCGTCGGATTCGGCGTATGCGCCCGGATGATCGTGGCCGAAGTTCAGGGTTCCGATGACACGGCCGCCGACGCGCATCGGGACGATCAGGTACGACCGGATCCCGGCTTCGCCGAGGAGGGTGTCCTCGGAGAACTCGGCCACATGAGCGGTGTCGGTGCGGATGTAGGGGCGGCCGTGATCGATCGCCCAGCCGCGGGCCGTCCCTTCTTTGGACCCCTCCAGCCCCTGGGATGGGGCCGTCAGGGGCGGTCCCTTGAAATACGGCATCGTCAGGGTATCCCTGTCGGGGACGTGCAGCGACACGGTGACATGCACGAATGAAATCAGCATCCGCAGCGCGTCGGCGAATTCGTCGAAGACGTCGCCCAGGTCGATCGCCGACGCGGCGAGAGCGATCAAGGCGCTGATAGCGTTCACGCGGCGCGCGGACTCCTCGGCCTCGGCCCGCGCCTGCTGCTCCGCGGCGTACAGGTGCGCGGTATCGATCGCCCGGGCGGCGCGGCGGGCGATCTCCTCGGCGAGGGACAGGTCATCCGCAGTGAACCGGCGGCCGGACGGGCCCGAGACGAAGGATATCACCCCGAAGACCCGGCCCCGCAGGGCCACCGGCACGATCATGTGCGAGCGGATATCCAGCGCGCGCAGCAGCGCCAGGTGGTCGGCATCGTGTGCGC
>MENB01000174.1:9793-10112 GCA_001768125.1 Armatimonadetes bacterium RBG_19FT_COMBO_69_19 | reverse complement strand
GCTGCGGATCACCTGGAACAGCGGGTGCGGCGGGTGGGTATCCGGGGAAGGGGGGTAGCGGCGGCGCAGCTCCTGGACCAGCTCTTCCTGGGCCGGGGCGACGTGGGCGAGCGCCACCTGCCGCAGCGTCCCATCGTCGCCGAGCACGTCCACCAGGCACCAGTCCGCGACCGCGGGCACGATCAATCGCACGACGTTCGCGAGCGTGGTCTCGTAGTCGAGGGTCGTGGCCAGGATGCGGCTGGCCTCCGCAACGATCCCCAGTCGCCGTCTCGCCCGTTCCGCCTCGGCCAGCGCCTGGGCGTCGACCTCGGCCCGC
>MENB01000174.1:8084-9752 GCA_001768125.1 Armatimonadetes bacterium RBG_19FT_COMBO_69_19 | reverse complement strand
CTGCAGCAGGGTGAGGTCCGCTGCAGAGAAGGCGTCCGGTTCGGTGGAATCCACCTCGAGCAGCCCAAAGGGTTTCCCCCGCCAGGCCAGGGGGACGGCGAGGTAGGAGCGAATCGGCGTCGTGCGGCGGAGCTGTTCGGCCACGACGTCCCCTGAGAGGAACGGCTCCCCAGTTTCGATGACCTTCCACGACCGGCCGCTGCCGCGGTTCAGGCGCTGTCCCCGGGCGTCGCCGGCGAAGGGACCGACCGCGGCCTGGATGACTAGCGCGTCGCCTTCCACGAGGGCGATGGATCCGCCGGTGAACGGGATGGCCCGGGCGAGGTGCTCGAGGGCCGCGCCGAGGATGCGGTCGAGGTCCGATTCACCCGAGGCGGCGAGGGCGATGGCGTTGAGCAGCTCGATCTCGCGAGGGTCCGCCATGGTCCCCTGGTTCAGGGGGTGAGGCCCGGCGGGGATCAGGACTGCGCGTCCGCGGACCAGGAGCGGGCAGCGCTAATCGCCTCAGGCTCGCCACGGAACACGGGGAACACTTCGTGGAGTCCCGTGATGGTGAAGATCTTCTCGATCTGGGGCTGATTGTACACGAGCGCGACGGTGCCCCCGGCGTCCCGGGCCTGCTTGAGCGCCGAGGTCAGAACGGACAGGGCCGTGCTGTCGAGATAGGTCGTGTTGAGGAGGTTGATCACCAGCCGGGCACGACCTCCGGCCAGCACCTCCTGGATGGCCGTACGGAGCTTGGGGGAGGTGTAGATGTCGAGCTCACCGCGCACGTCGAGGATCTCAACGCCGGACTCTGAACGCCGGTGCAGCTGCACTTCCACGAGGTGGTCCCTCCCTTCGACCGCAGTCCGAGGCAGCCGCGGTCGCTGAACGAGATGGGTCGAACCGGTGGCGTGGGACACGCGCGATAGAGCGCCTGGCTGAATCACGTGCCTTCTTGGCCGCGGGGGATGGATTCGCTGCCACGCCGGTCGGACCCCTCCTTTTCCCCACACGCCGGAGGCCGACCCGCCTGCGGGCGTTCGTTTGACCAGAAGGTGATGCGGGAAAAGATTCGCCGAGACCTGGCTGAAAGGAGGATGCGGATGATGAGGAAAGGCGCAGCGTGGCTCTTCTTCGGGCTGTTGCTCGTGCTGTTCGCCGCCCAGGGGGTTGCTCTGGCGCAGGCGGAGCCTCCCGCCCCCGGCGTGCCCGGGCCTCAGGGACCAACGATCTTCGGCATGGACCAGACTACGGCAGTCATCGTTGGCGTTGTCCTGGTACTCGTCGTGATCCTGGCGATCGTTGCCGTGTCGCGCGGAGGGTCCAGCACCGAGGTTCGTGCCGACTAGTGTTGAAGGCTGATCGCCGATGAGGGGCCGGGACGTGCCCGGCCCTCATCATTTCATCTCAGGAGGGGAGCATAGTTGAGCATACTCGCCTGGATCATCGTCGGACTGATCGCCGGTTGGCTGGCCAAGGTCATCATGCCCGGCACGGAGCGGGGCGGGCTGCTGGCAACCCTTGTCATTGGCGTCGTGGGCGCCATCGTCGGCGGCTGGCTCTTCTCCGTCCTGGGCTACGGAGGCGCCTCGGGCGTGAACCTGTACTCCTTTCTGGTCGCCACGCTCGGGGCGATCGTGTTCCTCTGGATCTGGAGGGCCCTCACGGTGCGGCGCGCCGTCT
>MENB01000174.1:3608-8038 GCA_001768125.1 Armatimonadetes bacterium RBG_19FT_COMBO_69_19 | reverse complement strand
GTGCTGCTGTTGTGCTGTGCTATAGTGGAGGGCGTGGGCGGAGGGCGGAGGCTTCAGCGTGCCGTGGACGCGCCCCGAGCAGCTGCTCGTACTCTTCACGGCCACCGCAGTGATCGCCGGGGCGGCGGTCCTCGTCACCGCCCGGCGCCCCACGCCCTCCATCCGCGTCTTCGAGTCACCCCCATCCACTGAGCTCATCATTCAGGTTGACGGCGCGGTGGCGCGCCCGGGCCTGTACCGTCTCGTGCCAGGCGCTCGCGCGGCGGACGCCATTGTCGCGGCGGGCGGTGTCACACCCGCCGCGGATCTGAGTCTTCTGAATCAAGCGAGGCTCCTTCGTGACGGTGAACGCCTCACCATTCCCGGACGTGCCGCCCGACAGCCGGCTCAGCCGGCCGTCGACCTCAACGCCGCCGACACGGCGGCGTTGGAACAGCTCCCCGGGATCGGCCCCGTGCTGGCCCGCCGCATCGTCGCCCACCGCGATCGCCACGGTCCATTCCACCGGCTCGAGGATCTGCTGGCGGTCGAAGGGATCGGCCCACGGCTGCTCGCCCGATTGCGCGAACACGTTGTGATACGATGAACGGTGCCATTTGCCGGAACTTCGGCACCCGTCACGCGCGTACCCTAGAGTGTGAGCGTGCGGGTGCTGGCTGGAGCGTCCGTGGTCCCATCCAACCCGCCCCACGAGATCGAGGCGTTCGAGGCGCTGCTCGAGCGATACGGCCGCCGGATCTACCAGCTTGCGTACCGTATGGCCGGCAACGACGCCGACGCCAAGGATCTGACGCAGGAGGCATTCATCCGTGTCTACCGGGCGTTCGCGCGGATCGATCCGCAGGCGAACCTCGAGAGCTGGCTGTACCGCATCGTCACCAACCTCTACATCGACATGCTCCGGCGGCGGCCCAAGGCGCGGATCGAGTCGCTGGACGCGCCGCTGGTCACGGCGAAGGGCGACGAGGTCGCCCGTGAGGTGCCGGATGCGAGCGCCGGCCCCGAAGGGACGGTGCTGAACGCCCAGCTCGACGCGGACATCCAGCGGGCGCTGGGGGCGCTGAGCGTGGACCTGCGGATGGTGGTGGCGTTGAGCGATGTCGAGGGGCAGTCCTACGAGGAGATCAGCGAAGCGCTGCGCATCCCTGTGGGGACCGTGAAATCACGGCTGCACCGGGCGCGCCGGATGCTGCAGACCCGCCTGCGGCACTTGATGCCCCGGAGTGAGAAAGGAAGGGTCGAAGGATGATTCACGCCCGTATCGTGCGCCAGCTCTCCGCCTACCTGGACGGAGAACTGGACCCATCGGTATCGCGCGCGGTTGCGGCGCATCTGGCGGAGTGCGATGCTTGCCGACATGAGCTGGCGATGCTGCGCCAGGTGAAGGGGCTGCTGGAGCGTCTCCCGGAGGTGGAGCCTCCTCAAGCCGTCTGGCACGGTCTGCGGGCTCGCCTCGCCGCGGAGGACCGGGCCACAGTGACGATCCTGGACACGATGCGCGCGGCGTTCCGGCGCCCGGCCGTCGCCGCCGTGGCGGCGATGGTGGTCCTCCTGCTGGTGGCGCTGCCGCTCGTGAAGGGGCGCATCGACCGGCTGCAGGCGGCGGACATCGGCGTTGACCTCTACGTCCGCGAGCACGCCTTGCAGTCCGTGGTGGATCCCTTCGTCGATCGTGCGTACCTCGGGCTTCTGATCGGCGACGCGAACCTCGCTCTCGCCGGGGCCCGGCGGACCCCCGGGGAGGAACCATGATGGCTGTCGCGGAGGCGCGTAAGCGCCGAGGCCCGTCTTTTGTGGTTCGGGCCGCTGTGGCGTGTGTTCTCACGGTCGCCGCGGCCGGCGCGGTAGCGTCCGCGCAGAGCCCGAAGCCGCTGCCGTCCGCTGCGGACATCCTCCGCACCATGTTCGCCGCCCCCGCGCTCGTGGACTACGAGGGCACGAAGGTCATCTCCACCGTGCAGGGGACCCGCGCCGAAACCGTGACGATCCTCGAGGCCTACAAGCGCCTGGGCCGCCTGCGGCTGGAGTTCCTCTCCCCGGAGTCGGTCAGCGGCCGGCTCATCGTGGACGACGGGCTCAGCGCGTGGCAATACGAGCCCTCGCTGCACCTGGTCATCCGCGGCCCCTCCTTCGTGCAGGGCACGGCGCATCCGGAGCGTGCCACCGAGGTCCTGCGCCGATACCGCGTGTCCGTCCTGGGCCGCGAGGCTGTGATCGGCCGCGACACGGTGGTCGTGGCTCTGGCCCCGGGGGAGGCGGGGAGCAACCGGCGCCTGTGGATCGACGAGGCGACCGGAGTGGCGCTCCGCACCGAAGAGCGCGACGCCGGCGGCGAGATCGTCTACGTCAGTTACTTCAGCCGCGTCAGCTACAGCTTGAACCTGCCCCCGGCCCTGTTCCGGTTCCGGCAGCCGGCGGGGGCGAAGATGCTTAACTTCTACGTTTCGGGCGACGCGGTGACGTCCGTCAACGAACTGCAGGCGCGGGCAGGCAAGGACATCATCCTGCCCGCGCGACTGCTGAACCGCTTCGCCTTCCGCGACGGACGCGTGGCGCGCCACGGCGCGTTCACCGCCGCCGCGGCGGCCTACACGGACGGCGTCGGCGTCGTCACCGTCTTCCAGACGCCGATCTCTCGGATGGCGTTCCCGAACGTCGGCGGGCCGGTGGCCACCCGCACGGGCCGTGCCCGCTTCCTCGACGTAGGCTATTTCCGCGTCCTGGTCTGGCAGTCGCGCGGGATGAACTACGCCGTACTCGGCAACATGCCGCAGGCGGTGCTCATCGCGATCGCCGATGAGCTGGCCGCGTCCCGGTAGGGCTCGCCGGCGAGGGCAGGGTTCTCCTCCCCCGGACAGAAATCCTAAGCCTGCCATGCACCTCCGCGAGCTCCAGGAAATCATCCAGGCTACCTATGGCGAGCGTGACCGCTCGCGCGGGCGGGACGGTACGTTCCGGTGGCTGGCCGAGGAGGTCGGTGAGCTGGCCCGCGCCGTGCGCACGGGCGATGCCCACTCGCTGCACGAGGAGTTCTCGGACGTCTTGGCCTGGACGGTGAGCCTCGCCTCGCTGTGCGGCGTCGACGCCGAGAGCGCCGCTTCCCGCTACGCCCTCGGGTGCCCGAAGTGCCACGCCATCCCGTGCGTCTGCCCCGGCGAGCCGCGGGGCTGATCGCCGCCGTCGCGCTGCTTGCGCCGATGAGCGACGCCGTGCACCGCGAGGCCACCGTCGTCGACCTCCACAGCGATACCATCCTCGAGGTCGCCTCCGGCAAACGGGACATCACGGCGCGCAGCACCTCCGGGCACATCGACCTGCCCCGGCTGCGCGAGGGCGGGGTGGACGTCCAGGTCTTCGCCCTCTTCGTCGATCCCCGGTTCGCCGGCCAGGGGTACGCCCGGGTCACCGCGCTGCTGGACGCGTTCGACCGGCTCGACGCGCAGCAGGGTGCCCTGGTCCGTGCCACGTCCGTCGCGGAGATCGAGGAAGCGGTGCGCGCCGGGCGGATCGCGGTCGTGCTCGCCGTGGAGAACGGCACGGCGATCGACGGCAACCTCGAGCACCTCGGGCACCTGCACGCCCGCGGCGTGCGGATGATGAGCCTCACCTGGAACAACAGCAATGACCTGGCCGATGGCGCCTCGGAAGAGGTCGCCGGCGGGCTCACGCCGCTCGGGCGGCGCGTGCTCGCCCGCATGCAGGAGCTGCGCCTCGTGATCGACGTCTCCCATCTCTCGGAGCGCAGCTTCTGGGACGTGCTCGCCGCGACCACCGGGCCGCTTGTTGCCACGCATTCCAACGCGGCGGGCCTCACCCCGCACCGGCGCAATCTCTCCGACGATCAACTGCGGGCCATCGCCCGGCGCGGCGGGATCGTCGGCGTGAACTTCTACCCCACGTTCACCGGCGGCGCCACGCTGGCGCACGTCCTCGACCACATCGACTACCTCGTCCGCATCATGGGCGCAGACTACGTCGCGCTCGGGTCGGATTTCGACGGCTTCAGCCAGACGGTGAAGGACCTCGAGGATGTGTCGCACCTGCCAAACCTTACCGCGGGGTTGGTCGCGCGGGGCTACACGCCGGCGGACGTCAGGAAGATCCTGGGCGGGAACGCGCTGCGGGTGTTCAGGCAGGTCTGGGGCCGGTGAGGGCGAGGATCGCCTCACGGGCGATCGTTGCCGCCAGGACCGCCGTCCGTCCCGACGGATCGTAGGGCGGGGAGACCTCGACCAGGTCCACCCCCACGACGCGGAGGTCGCCCAGCCGACGCACGAACGCCAGCACGTCGCCCGCCCCGAGGCCCTCCGGCTCGGGGTTGCCCGTCCCCGGCGCCTCGGATGGATCGACCGCATCGACGTCGATCGTCACGTAGACCGCCCGGCCCTGGAGCCACGTCCAGACCACGGACGGGATGGCCAGCGATTGGG
>MENB01000174.1:3102-3523 GCA_001768125.1 Armatimonadetes bacterium RBG_19FT_COMBO_69_19 | reverse complement strand
GACCTCCACGATGCGCCTCATGACCGTCGCATGTGAGATCGATCGGCCCTCGTATTCCTCCCGGAGATCGGTGTGGGCGTCCAGCTGGATGACCGCGAGGTCCCGGTGCGCCTCCGCCAGGCTCCGCACGGCGCCCAGCGTAAGCGTATGCTCCCCGCCGATGAGGAACGGCAGCGCCATGTCCGCAGCCGGCGTCCCGGCGACGGCTGCGATCCGTGCGGCCACGGCGTCCACTGCGGCCTCGGGTGGAAGATGCTCCAGATCGAGATCGCCGGCATCGGTGACGGTGACGTCGGCGAGGTCGCGCCGGAGCACGGGGCTGTACGTCTCGATGCTCTGCGATGCCCAGCGGATCGCCCCCGGCGCGTGGCGGCTCCCCGGGCGGAAGCTTGCCGTGCCGTCGTAGGGGGCGCCGATGAGG
>MENB01000174.1:0-3072 GCA_001768125.1 Armatimonadetes bacterium RBG_19FT_COMBO_69_19 | reverse complement strand
CCGAGGAACGTCACGGAAGCGGCGGAAGCCGCAGCGCAGCCTGGTGGACCGCGGGCGAGTAGTACCGCAGCCCGGGGATCGAAAGCTGCCGGGGGTGGTGCGGATCGCCCTGTGGGGCGGCAAGGGTGAAGCTCCACAGTGTGCCCGGGTAGGCGGGGATCGCCGCCCAGTACGGCGCGACGACTGGGAAGACCGCACGGAGATGGCGGGCCACGAGGTCCATGAGGTCGCGCTGGTAGAGAAGGGATCCGCTCTGAACCGAGATCACGCCGGACGGCGTGAGGATCCGGCGGCAGCCCCGATAGAACTCTTCGGAGAACAGCGCCACCCCCGGTCCCTTCGGATCGGTGGAGTCCACGAGGATCACGTCGAACCGCTCGTCGGTCCCCTTGACGAAGGCGATGCCGTCGTCGATGAGCAGCCGGCCGCGCGGATCGTCGAAGGCGCGCCCCGCGATGGAGGGCAGGAACGCCCGGCTGACCTCGACCACCTCACGGTCGATCTCCACCATCGTCGTCGCGGCCACGGGATGCTTGAGCACTTCGTCCAGGGTGCCGCCGTCTCCGCCGCCGATGATGAGGACCCGCCGCGGATCGGGGTGGAGTGCCATGGGGAGGTGGACGAGCATCTCATGGTAGACGTGCTCATCCCGTTCCGTGGTCTGCACCGCGTCGTCGAGCACGAGCATCCGGCCGAAGACGGGCGAGGTCACGACCTGGACGCGCTGGAAGGCGGAACGGTGATCGTAGAGGATGTCGCCGACCTGGAGGGCCTGCCCGTACCCCGTGCCCACGACATCCACGATCCACTGCGTCATGGGGCGGGGGCCTCCGGCCAGAAGACCACGGCGGCCACGGCGCAGCCGATGCGCTCGACCACGTGCTCCTTCACGGCCACGCGGATCTCCGCCACGGGCAGGTCCCGCAGGGCCATCGCCTCCTCGACCATGCCCCGCACGATCGCTTCGGCGTTCTCGGCGGTGCCGCGGTGGCTGAACTCCATGATCACGCCGTAGTCGGCGCGGGAGACCCCCACGCCGACCGCGGCGGCGATCCGCTCCCCCGGGGTGTGGCTGGCGATGCGCGCGTACACCGCGGGGGTGAGGATGCCCGGGGTGAGCGGCGGCACCCGGACGAACGCCGTCCCCCTCGGGAGGATGCTGGTCACGCGGAGGAAGTTCAGGTTCGCGATCCCGGCGTCGAGCAGCGCGCGGTCGAACGCGGTGAGCTCGGTGCGTCCTTCGCCGCTGCCCGCCACCACCGAGGCCGCTTTCGGAGGCTGCCACATGCGATGTTGTATTCCGAGCGCCCGCCACACGGTCCTCCCCCTTGTACTACACCTCGACATCGGAGGGTAATGCGTTAGTATATGGTCGTGCGTGGCGCCGTGATCCATATCATCTCGATGCTGCTGGCCTCGATGCTGCTGACCGTGCCACCGGTTCCGGCCGCGGGGGCGCCGGTCGTCGCGCTCCCCGTGCTCACCGGCTTCGTGGCCGGAAGCGGCGCCGATTTCCCGGCGATGCGCCGCAGCGGTGCTCGCGCGGTGAAGTTGATGGCCGACTGGTCGGCCATCGAGCCCGATCGGGGAACCTTCCACTGGCAGGAACTCGATGCCGCGGTCAGCGCCGCCGCACGGGCCGGTCTCGCCGTGACGCTGGTGCTCGCCTACACCCCCAAATGGGCATCGCTCGCCACCGGCGTCGAGCTGCGCGATCCCGCGATCTGGTCGCGCCAGCCTCCCAAGCGGCCGGCCGACTGGGAGCATTTCGTTGAGGCCATCGCGGCCCGGTACAAAGGGCGCGTGCGGGACTGGCAGGTCTGGACCGTCCTCAGCCTGCCCATCTGGCGGGGCACCGCGCGCGAGTACTTCGCGCTGGTGACCGCGGCGAAGGCCGCGACGAAGGCGGCGGATCCCGGCAGCCGCGTCATCCTGGCCACGCCCCACGGTGCGGACCTCGTCTCGATCCGCCGGGCGCTCCTGGAGATCCCGGACGCGTTCGATGCCATCTCCCTGAACCCGCGCGGCCTCGCCCCCGAAGCGCTGCTGCGACCGCTCGGCACCCTGCGCGAGCGCGTGCTGCCGCGGAGCCCGAAGCGCCTCCGCATCGAGTGGGATCCGCGCGCTTCCGGGGAACGGCCGTCCTGGTCGGCGCAGATCGTCAAGGTCCTGGCGATCGCCGCCGCCTTCAATGTGGAGCGCGTCGACCTGGCCGTGGATCCGGCCATCGCCTCCGGCGCCCTCGAGATGGTGTCGTCCACGGTGGGCGGGCAGCCCTTCACCGGCTACCTGCAGCAGGGCCGCGCCCTGGCGTTCGTGTTCGGGGAGGGCGCGCCCAGCGCGATCGCCTGGAGCGGGGCGGGAGAGACGCCGCTGGCGCTGGAGGGAGAGGGACTGACCGCGATCACCCCTGCCGGGGACACCCGCGCCGTCACCGCCGAGGGCGGCAGAAGCACCGTGACAGTCGGGACGCAGCCTGTGCTCATCAAGGGGCTGGCGGCGTCGGCCTCCTCCGTGGCCCGCGATGCGATGGCTGCGGATGCCTCCCCGGTGTTCGCCGGGACCAGGGAGTTCAGCCGGGCTACCGAGGTGAGCGCGAGACTGGGCAAGGCGAACGTGGAAGAGGGGCTGTACAACATGCTGTTCCGTGAGCGCCGCAACGGCGCGGTCCAGGCCGTGCAAGTCGGCGGATCCGAGGCGGTGCGCACGGACGTCGGGAAGGACGTCGTCTACGTGTACTTCGACGTCGACGACAGCTTCATGTATTACGTCGATGGGCGCTACGCCGTGGAGGTCAGCATCGAGGTGTACGGCGCGTCCGCCCCGGAGCAACTGGGCTTCAACCTCTTCTACGACTCGATGACCGACCTGCGCTTCACGCGCTGGCAGGTCGTGGAGGCCAAGGACGGCTGGGTGACGCAGTCCATCCGGCTGCTGGACGCCGCCTTCGCCAACACGTGGGGCTGGGACTTCGCGATCAACGCCGCCGGGAACCGCGGCGAGGACCTCACCGTCCGGTCGGTCATCGTCCGCAAGATCACCCGCTGACGCCGGTCGAGAGGGAAGGCTCTC
>MENB01000173.1:2608-5728 GCA_001768125.1 Armatimonadetes bacterium RBG_19FT_COMBO_69_19 | reverse complement strand
GGCGAAAGCCGCGGGGCTGCGCCTGCGGCGCATCGAGGGGCAGATCAAAGGACTCCAGCGCATGCTGGTCGAGGACCGGGACTGCACGGAGATCGCGCAGCAGATTGCCGCCGCGCGCGCCGCGCTCGACCGTGTGGCGGTAGACCTCATCTCAGCCGGATTGGAGAACTGCCTCCGCCTGGAGCTGGAAGGCAAGCCGCACGGGCGCAACACCCTGCACAAGCTCCAGCGCACCTTCTTGATGCTGCGCTAGCTGAAACCCGCTCTAATCATTCGGCCGGTGGCCGGCACCCGGCTCCTGGCGGTCCACCGCCACTTTCAGGCGGTCTTCATCTCCTCGAGCGGAGACGCCGAACAAACCCGCAGGGTGCTGAGCTATTTCTAGCGCGAGCGAATGTCGATCGTTCCCTGACCCTGGACAAATGACCCACGTGAGGCACACAACTCGGTTCGAACCGAGTTGACGAATGGCCCAGTTGGGTTACCGAACACTACTCGGTCCGGACCGAGTTGCGGAAGCCCCGGCAGAGCCTATCCTAGCAACGATGTCAGTCAGGCATCTTCAGTCGGACCAGGGGGCAGGTTCGCGCACCCAGCGATGGCGGCGAAGCTCGGCCATGAGGTTCGCGGGCAGGGTCGTGCCGTAACTGGCGGCCACATTCGCCGCTACGTGCGCGCTCTTCCGCATCCCCGGGATCACGGTCGAGACTGTCGGATGCTGCAGGATGAAGCGCAAAGCGAGCTCGGGAAGCGTCATCCCGGACGGCACGATCCTCTTCAGGGTGGCCACCCGGTCGAGCGTCGGCAGCAGATTCTCCCGCGTGAAGTAGCGGTTCCGCCAGTCACCCTCCGGCCAGCGGCTCTCCTTCGTCAGCTTTCCCGTGAGCGAGCCTTCGTCGAAGGGTACGCGGGCGATCACCGCCACGCCGAGCTGCTCGCAGCGCGGGAAGAGCTCGTCCTCCGGATTCTGGTCGAAGATGTTGTAGATAACCTGGACCGCGTCGATCAGCCCCGTCTCCAGAGTGTCGAGCACGTTCGCCGGCTCCCAGCGGTTGACGCTGACACCCCAGGCCCGGACCATCCCCTCGTCTTTCAGCGCGTGCACCTCGCGCTGCCAGCGGGGGTCGCGCGCCCAGCGGTCGTTCCAGACATGGAACTGCATCAGGTCGATGGCGGGGACGCCCAGGTTGGCGAGGCTCTTCTCGGTGTAGGCCCGGATGTGCTGCGGCGGGAAGACATCCTCGAGGTCGGCGTCGGAGGGCGCCGGCCAGCGGAGGTTCGCAGGCGGGATCTTCGTCGCCACGTACAGTCTGGCACCTGGGTTGGCACGCACCAGGCGGCCGAGGAGCCGCTCGCTGTGCCCCTCTCCATACGCCCACGCGGTGTCAAAGATGTTGACACCGAGATCGACGGCCCACTGCAGGGCCGCCGTTGACTCGGCGTCATCCGATCCGGTCCAGCCGGCCAGCCCCCACATGCCGTAGCCGACCTCGCTGACCCGCCATCCGGCCCGGCCGAACGTGCGATAGCGCATCAGTGGATCAGTTTCCGCACCACGTAGGGCAGGATGCCGCCGTGCCGGTAGTACTCCACGTCGATCGGCATGTCCAGCCGCGCCGTCACCTGGAAGGTACGCTCGGTGCCGTCCTTGCGCGCGGCGCGGACGGTGACCTTCTGCCCCGGTCGAAGCCCCTGAGTGATATCGGCGATGTCGAAGACTTCGCTGCCGTCCAGACCGAGCGTCTCCGGGGAATCGCCGGTCTGGAACTCAAGCGGCAGGATGCCCATCCCCACGAGGTTGCTGCGGTGGATGCGCTCGAAGCTCTGCGCGATCACCGCCCGCACTCCGAGGAGCATCGGCCCTTTCGCCGCCCAGTCGCGCGAGCTGCCGGAACCGTACTCCGCTCCCGCGAGCACGACCAGCGGCGTGCCCTCCGCCTGGTAGCGCATCGCGGCGTCGTAGATCGGCAGCAGCTCACCCGAGGGGATGTGCGTGGTCCAACCCCCCTCGCGTCCGCCGGCGAGCCGGTTGCGCAGGCGGACGTTGGCGAACGTCCCCCGCATGAGGACCTCGTGGTTCCCGCGCCGCGCGCCGTAGGTGTTGAAGTCGGCCGGCGGCACACCGTGGGCGATGAGGTACGCGCCGGCCGGACTGTCCTTGGGGATGGCCCCGGCCGGGGAGATATGGTCCGTGGTCACGGACTCGCCGAGCCACGCGAGCACCCGCGCCCCGCGGATGTCCGTCAGGGGCTCAGGGATCGCCGCGAGACCCTCGAAGAACGGCGGGTGCTGCACGTACGTGGAGCCCGGATCCCAGCGATAGACCTCGCTCTCGGGCACCGGGAGCATGCGCCAGGTCTCGTCGCCGTGGAAGACGTCCCGGTAACGCTCGGCGAACAGCTGAGACGATACCGCGCTGTGGATCACCGCGCGGATCTCCTCGTCACGGGGCCAGATCTCCCGCAGGTACACCGGATGCCCCGCGCGGTCCACGCCGAGCGGATCCTTCGTAAGATCAAGGCTCACCGTGCCGGCCAGCGCGTAGGCGACGACGAGCGGCGGTGAGGCCAGGTAGCTGGCGCGAACGAGCGGGTGGATGCGGCCCTCGAAGTTGCGATTGCCGCTCAGGACCGCGACGGTGACGAGGTCGTTGGCCTGGACGGCATCCGCGATCGGCTGCAGCAGCGGTCCACTGTTCCCGATGCAGGTGGTGCAGCCGTAGCCCACGGTGTGGAAGCCGAGGGACTCGAGGTACTTCGTCAGCCCCGAGCGCTCGAGGTAGGCCGTGACCACCGCCGACCCGGGAGCCAGGCTTGTCTTGACGGTGGGCGGGACGGAGAGCCCGCGCTCCACGGCCCTCTTCGCCACCAGCCCGGCGGCGATCATCACCTCGGGGTTCGAGGTGTTGGTGCACGAGGTGATCGCCGCGATCACCACCGAGCCGTGCGCGAGCTCACCCGCGCGGTCGCCGATGCGCACCTGCGCCGTGGGTGGCCGCTCCGCGACCGCCACGCTTCCCGCCGGACCGCCGGGAGCGGGGGCCGCGATGCGGTCGGCGTACGCCGCGCGGAAGTTCGGCCCCACGCCCGACAGCGCGACCCGGTCCTGCGGGCGGCGCGG
>MENB01000173.1:891-2596 GCA_001768125.1 Armatimonadetes bacterium RBG_19FT_COMBO_69_19 | reverse complement strand
CGGCTCGACGGTGGAGAGGTCCAGCTCCACGACCTGGTCGTAGACCGGCTCGGAGGCGGCCGGCGTGCGGAACATCCCCTGCGCCCGGGCGTAGGCCTCGATCAGCACGATCTGCGCCGCGGACCGTCCGGTCAGACGTAGATATGCCAGCGTCTCGTCATCGATAGGGAACATCGTCGCGGTGGCGCCGAATTCCGGGGACATGTTGGCGATGGTGGCGCGATCGGGCAGGGTGAGCGCGCCGAGGCTGGGACCGAAGCACTCCACGAACTTGCCGACGACGCCCACCTTCCGCAGCATCTGCGTCACGGTGAGCACGAGATCGGTGGCGGTGACGCCGTCCGTGAGGTCCCCCACCAGACGGAGCCCGACTACCTCCGGGCGGGTCAAGTACATCGGCTGGCCGAGCAGCACCGCCTCGGCCTCGATCCCCCCGACGCCCCAGCCGAGCACCCCGAGGCCGTTGATCATCGTCGTGTGCGAATCGGTGCCGACCAGCGTATCGGGCAGCGCCTCGGTCGTCCCGTCCGGTCCCGGGCGGGTGTCGACGACCCGCGCCAGGTACTCCAGGTTCACCTGGTGCACGATGCCCGTCCCCGGAGGCACGACGCGCATATTGTCGAAGGCGCGCTGCGCCCAGCGCAGCAGCAGGTAGCGCTCACGGTTGCGGGCGTATTCGAACGCGACGTTGCGCTCGAAGGCCAGCGGCGTGCCGTAGACGTCCACCTGGACGGAGTGGTCGATGACGAGGTCGGCGGGAACGATCGGATTGACGCGGCGCGGGTCGCCGCCGAGCCGTCGTACCGCGTCGCGCATCGCGGCCAGGTCAACGATCACCGGC
This sequence comes from Armatimonadetes bacterium RBG_19FT_COMBO_69_19, assembly GCA_001768125.1. Taxonomy (GTDB): domain Bacteria; phylum Sysuimicrobiota; class Sysuimicrobiia; order Sysuimicrobiales; family Kaftiobacteriaceae; genus Kaftiobacterium. The sequence continues at coordinate 1,755 of MENB01000173.1, read as the reverse complement.
ACGCCGGTGAAATCCTGCAGCAGCACCCGGGACGGCAGGAACGGGAACTCGCTCGCCCCGGAATGCGCGGGCTGCCACGCCGCCACCATCGCCACGTGCTCATCGGTGAACGGACCGCGCCCGGCGTGGCGAAGCACGTTCTCGAGCAGTACCTTCACCGTGAACGGCAGACGGTCCAATCCCACGGCGATCTGGTCCCCCAGCGCGGCGAGGGGGTAGTAGGCCACGGTGGCATCGCCCGTCCGCAGCGTGCTGCGCACGTTCTTCGTGTGATGGCGTGACACCGGACATCCTCCTGAGCGGTGCGAATGACTCGCACCACTCCACCAGTATACAACGCGCGTGCGGAGCGCTCACTTTCCGTTGGGAAGAACGACAGCGGTGACTTAACCCGCGGGAGGATGGTGCAGTGCCGTCCGGATCACGGCGATGAGATCCCGACCGACACGATCCTTCGGCACGGCGCCGTCCGCGCCCATCGCCCTGGCGGCCCTCGCGTAATCATCCGTCCGCTCGCCGGGGAGCAGCGCGACGATGATCAGTCCGGGGTTGAGCTGCTTGGCGGCCAGGCAGCCGGGTAGACCGGTGGCGCCAAAGAGCCACGGATCCACCACCAGGACGTCGGGGCGGGTCTCACGGATCATCCGGATCGCATCCTCCATCGTCGCGGCGCTGCCGGCCAGCTCGAAGCCACTGTCGCCGAAAAGGACCATGCCGATGGCTTCACGCGCGGCGGCGTGCGGGTCGGCGACGATGACCCGGTAAGGATGCGGCAGGGAACGGCGGGCGACGCTCATCTCGGCACGATGGACCGGCGGGCACCGCGCGTCGGCCCCCCTGGGGGTGGCGATCGCAGCGGGGCGT
>MENB01000173.1:0-842 GCA_001768125.1 Armatimonadetes bacterium RBG_19FT_COMBO_69_19 | reverse complement strand
TGGTAGCAGGGGACCGCCGCGCCCACTATCCGCCACGAGGCTGATTCGAATAGGGCGCGGGCCCGATGGCGCCCGGAGGGATCAGCGCTCCAGTTCCCGCAGGGCATCTCTGGCGATCCACCGCGCGCTCCGGGAATCCGACCGCATCAGCCCCCGCGCCGTTCGGATCGCCTCGCGCCGCAATCCGGGACTGCGCTTGCCGATCTGCCGAAGCGCGAGAAACGGGGTGGCCAGAGCACGCAGCTCGCGCAGGACCTCAGGAGCGGTCCTCATAAGCCTCCACCGCGGCCAGGATCTCCTCCGGCCGCTCTGCGCGCAGGAGAGCCGCCCGTCGCGTCTCCTCCGCCAGGAGCCCGGCCAGTGCGGCCAGCGCCTGCGTGTGCGCTCGGTTGTCGGGCGCGGCCAGTGCGATGACCAGGGTCACGGGATCGTTCTGCGGATGCCCGAAGGGGACCGGCCGGGCCAGCGCCACCACCGACAGCCCCACGCGCAGGACCGCCGGGGAGGGACGCGCGTGCGGCAGGGCGATGCCGGGCGCGATCACCATGTACGCCCCCATCTGCTCGATCGCAGCGATCATCTCGCCCGTATACGCGGGCGCTGTCGCCCCGCTACTGACCAGGACGTCGCCCGCAGCGGTGACCGCCGCGCGCCAGTCCGCCGCCTCGACGCCGACCCTGATCGCGCTGCGGGGGAGCAGTGCGGACAGGGCGTGGGACCCCTCAGCCATCCTCACTCGTCCCCGCCGGACCGGACGTGCACCAGAGCGCGCACCGCCTCGGCGGAATCCAGGTCGATCGCCTCTGCGGCGAGGCGCTGCGCCTCCGCATACGTCCGCCGGC
>MENB01000172.1:16467-17293 GCA_001768125.1 Armatimonadetes bacterium RBG_19FT_COMBO_69_19 | reverse complement strand
CGTCGCGGCCGAAGACGTCGGTGCCGAACCAGTGCCGGGGTCCGGGCGAGCCGAACATCGCCCCGAAGTCGTTGGCCAGCGGATCGTACGGCGCGAGTTGAGCGGCCAGGGCGGCGACAACCACCATGCTCAGGATCGCCAGCGCGGACGCCGCGCCCATCGGGTATCGGCGGACGAAGCGGACCAGCCAGGAGCGCCGACGTGAGGCGAACGCGCCAGGGCGGCCTGCCACCTGAAGCGCGCGCGGCACGCCGTCCGGACGTGCCGACGCGGAACGCGGCTCAGCCATAGGTGAGCCGCGGATCGAGCCACACGTACACGAGCTCGATGAGGAAGTTCACCACGATGTACACGGTGGCCACCAGCAGCATCAGCCCCTGGATCATCGTGTAGTCGCGGTGGGCGATGGCATCCACGAAGAGCTTCCCGATCCCGTTGAGGTTGAAGACCTGCTCCGTAACGACGAGGCCCCCGACCAGGAAGGCGAATTCCAGCCCGATCACCGTGACCACGGGCAGCAGCGCGTTGCGCAGCGCGTGGCGGCCGACGATCACTTGCTGGGTGAGGCCCTTCGCCCAGGCCGTGCGGACGTAGTCCTCCCGCAGCACCTCCAGCATCGCGGACCGGGTCATGCGCGTGGTGACCGCGGAGTACCGGTACCCGACGGCGAGGGCCGGCCAGATCAACTGCAGCAGGTTGGCTCGAAGATCCACCCACGGGGGCGTGAACGTCAGGGGCGGGAGCCAGTGGAAGTAGGTCAGCAGGAACAGCAGCAGCAGGATCCCCAGCCAGAAGCTCGGCGTGGCAAGCCCGGCCACGCTCACCA
>MENB01000172.1:13269-16445 GCA_001768125.1 Armatimonadetes bacterium RBG_19FT_COMBO_69_19 | reverse complement strand
CGTACCCCGCCGCACCGCGGCCAGGATCCCGAGCGGGATGGCGAGCGCCACCGCGATCAGGGTCGACATGATCGCCAACTGCAGGCTCAGCTGGAACCGGAGGGCGATCTCATGGGTGATGGGCTCACCGGTCCACATCGACGTGCCGAGATCGAACCGCGGCAGTCCCACCAGCCAGTCGCCCAGCTGGCGCGAGATGGGCTTGTCGAGGCCGAGCCGCGCGCGCTCCGCCTCGATCACGCTCCGGGTCACGAAGCTGCCGCCGCTGACGAGACGCAGCTCGACGATGTCGCCCGGGATGACGCGCACCAGCACGAAGATGAGGACGGCGACGACCAGCAGCGTGGGAAGCATCAGGAGCAGCCGGCGCGTTGCGTAGCGGACCACGCTAGAGGCCTCCGGGGACGGGGGCGCCGGAGGCGGCGGAAGCCTGCCCCCGGCGCCCGAGCCACACGCGGGACGCTATTCGGATATCCACACGTCCTGGAGGTCTTCCAGGTAGTGCGAGGGACTGATCTTGTACCCGTGCAGCCTGGCGGAGTGCGGGATGATGCGCTTCCACCAGAGCACGTAGATCTGCCACACCCGATCGTCCAGCAGCCGCCTCTCGAACTGGCGCACCACCGCCATACGGTGCGGCGCGTCCACCGACCGGCTCTGCTCGGTGTAGAGGCGGTCGAGCGTGCGATCGGTGTAGCCGCCGTAGTTCAGCGGGCTGCGGCCGACGGAGAGGAATTTGACGAGCTGCAGGTCCGGGTCGTCGTAAAAGTCGCAGTTGAAGTCCACGGCGGCGTCGAAGTTCCCGGCCCGCTCGTCGGCGAGGTATGGCCCGGTCTCCTTCACGACGTGCGTGACGCGCAGGCCGATCTGGCGCCACTGGTCGATGAGGAAGACGCCCACGTAGCGGTAGGGCATCTCGATGCTGCGGTTGAGCAGGTTGAACTCAAAGCCCTCGCTGACCCCCGCCTCGGCCATGAGCCGTTTCGCCTGCGCCCGCGCCGCGTTGATGTCGCGACTATACCCCGCCAGCTTCTGGAGCTCCGCGTCCGGCGTGGCGAAGGGGCCGCCCGGACGCATCGTCCCGCCGACCGGCCCGACGAAGGCGATCTGCGAGAGCGCCTGGCCGGTGCCCCACCGGTCGATCGCGAGCGACAGGGCCTTGCGGAAGCGCGCGTCGTCGAAGGGCTTGCGCCGGGTGTTGAAGACCACGGTGTTGTTGCAGACCCAGCTGCTCTCCTGGATCACGGCGTTGCTGCCCAGCGTGCGCGCGATGTCGTCGCGCTGCGGCGGCGAGAAGCCGCGGAACTCCACCAGGGCCTGGCCGCTCTTGATCGCGTTCACCTGCGCCGTCGAGTTGGTGATGAACACCGCGCGGTAGCCGTCCAGGTACGGGCGATCTCGCACCCAGTAGTTCTCATTGCGCGCCCCCACCCAGTGCGAGCCGCGCACGTACTCCACGAACTTGAACGGCCCCGTGCCCATGACGTTGCGCTCGTACCAGTGCGGCTCCCGGGCCAGGATGTCCGCTTTGTAGATCCAGTTCCAGGGCGAGGCGGCGTTCTGCAGGAAGGACGGCGACTTCCATTTCAGCCGGAAGACCACCGTGTTCGCGTCGGGGGCCTCGATCTTCTCCACCATCTCGTAGGCCGCCTGGCGGGCGCTCACCACGTCGCCCTTCGGGAAGATGATCTTCTCGTAGGTCGCCTGGATGTCGCGCGAGGTGAGGAGGCTGCCGTCATGGAAGCGGACGCCGCGCCGGATCTTGAAGGTGTAGGTCCGGCCGTCCGGCGAGATGCTCCAGCTCTCGGCGAGGTCCGGCACGACTTTCGGGTAGCCTTGCGGATCGAACTTCACCAGCAGGTTGTAGTGCGGCCGCGCCGGGTGGATCAAGGCGAACGTCGCCTCGCGGTGTGCGTCGAACGACGGCGGCTCGGCCGAAACGACGAACGTCAGGATCCCGCCCCGCCGCGGCTGCTGCGCGGTGGTCGGACCCACGACACCCGCGACCAGCACGAGGATCACTGCTCCGGCAGCCAGCGCCCAGCTCGCTCTCCTCATCCCTCTCCCCTCCCCTATGGGCAGACCCTTGCGGGCGAACCTTGTTCCTGTGGACTACGACGCCGCGGCAGGCCCCCCTGCCCCCGCCGGCGCGGACATGAGGGATGCTCATCGCCCCCGGCCGGCATCGAGTGATGCGACCATCGCCTCCACGGCCTGCTCGAAACACTCCATCGGAGGCCGGACCAATCCGGCGCCGACCTGCCCGACGCCGGCGCGCCGGTGGGCGATGCCGGTGTTGACGCGCGGGGTGATGCCGGTCTTCACCACCTTACGGACGTCGATCCCGGTGGGCGTGCCGCGGAACTCCAGCTGCGGGATGCCGAACGCGGGGTTCTCCGTCACGGTGATCTCGTACATCTCCATCGTCGCCTCGAACGCCATTTTCGGCGTGCCGCCGACGAACTTCACGATCGCCGGCGCGGCCGCCATGGCGAATGCCCCGATACCCGCCGTCTCGGTGATCGTGCTGTCGCCGATGTCCGGGTTAGCGTCCTCCTGCGTGTAGCCCGGGAAGAACAGGCCGACGGGGATCTGGGCCGGCGCGGTGAACCATCGGTCGCCGAGACCGCTCACGCGAATTCCGAAGTCGGTTCCGTTGCGCGCCATGCAGGTCACGACCGTGCTGCCCGCGATGCCGTGGGCGGCATCCATCGTCGCCTTGCAGGCCGCCATGACGGGGTTCAGGATGGCCAGGTCGTTGCCCGCCAGGTAGTCGAGCACGGCGGCGAGATCCTCGCTTCGGGCCCCCGTCCGCGCGAGGTGGGGGGCCAGCGCGCGCGCCATCATCGCGGAGCCGGCCTTGTTGCGGTTGTGCCCCTCGTCGCCCATCTGGATCTGCTGAGCGATCATGGTCTTCATGTCGAGGCCCCCCGCACGCTCCAGGGCGCGGGCCGTGATTGGCGCGTAGACGTCGCTCAGCCAGCGCAGGCGGGCCAGCACGTCCTCGCTGTAGGCGCCGTAGCGCAGCACTTTCCCGTAGCCTTCATTGAGGTTCGAGAAGGCCCGCGTCCCGAAGGCGCGGTTCTCGACGATGTAGACCGGCATCGAGGCCGTGGTGACGCCCGCCATCGGCCCCACGGCCCCGTGGTGGTGGCAGGGGACGAATTCAACCTCGC
>MENB01000172.1:12755-13233 GCA_001768125.1 Armatimonadetes bacterium RBG_19FT_COMBO_69_19 | reverse complement strand
TAGCCAGGCCCTCGAAGATCAGGCCGCCGATCACGGCGCCGCGCAGCGGCCCGGACATCCGCGCCCATCCGATGGGGGGGCCGGCGTGCAGGATCAGGTTCCGACGGATCCCCGGGATGACCTCGTCGGCACGCGCGATACGGGCCAGGACCGGCGTGCTGTCCAGGATGCGCTGCGCGGCGAGGTGGTTCGCGTCGTCGATGTTCATCGCGGCCTCCATCTACGCGCCGAGTTTGTCCAGCATCTCGATGAGCTTCTGCTTCCCGCCCGCGGGCGGCTGCCAGTCGACGGAGATCACCTGCACCTCCTGCGCACGCAGGCTGTCCGCGAACAACTCGAGGCCCACGTTCACCACCTTGGGCGGCTCGGCCAGGAACCTCACGATCCCCGCCGCCTCCGGCAGCCTCACCTCCCGCGAGGGGGCCGCCACCTCGACGGGCGCCCGGGGCGCGCCGCGGCTCCCCGCGGCCTCGGCGAT
>MENB01000172.1:5167-12736 GCA_001768125.1 Armatimonadetes bacterium RBG_19FT_COMBO_69_19 | reverse complement strand
GACTGCACGAGCGCCCCGGCCTCGACGAGCTCTCGCACCTGGTCGTCATAACTCTGGGGATCGGCATCGGTCCCGCACACGGTGGCGACGACGGCCAGCCGGCGGCCCGCGCCCTGCGCCCGTTCCCGCGCCCGGCGGATGACGGGCGCGAACTGCCCTGCCGGATTCGGATGCGCACCCCATCCCAGCACGATGTCCAGCAGGATAACCCCCACCTCGGGATCGTCCGCCTCGCGCAGCAGTCGCTGCTGGCGCAGTTCGACGTCCAGCATCGGGTGCAGCCGCCCCACCGTGAACTCGTCGCTGCCCATGTCGATCACGGTGTGCTCGCGGCTGCGCATCGCCGACGGCAGCAGATGCGCGGGATCCAGTGGAGTGTTCGAGTGCACGGGACCGAGGTAGCGCTCGAGGAGGAACAGGGCCTCGTAGCACAGCGTGCCGCCGCTGTACAGGCCGCGGACGAAGCGTTGGCCGGGACCCAGGCGCAGGCCTTCCTGCGCGGGCAGGGCCTGCCGGCGCGGCCAGGCCGGCGGCGTCCCCCTGGCCAGGCGGACGGCGATCTCGGCGGCGTCCTCCAGAGTTTGCGCCCCGAAGAGCCGCTCCGTCGAGGGGACGGTGGCCCCCACGAAGTTCACGACCACAGGCTTCCCGGTCGCCCGCGCGGCGGCGAGGAGCATCACGGCGACCTCAGGCGCGGGAGGCTTCGAGATCAGCACGATGACCTCGGTGTCGGGATCGGCGGCCAGCGCCGCCAGGCCCCGCACAGCCGTCCGCCCCCCGACCGCGGCCGTGAGATCGCGTCCGCCCGTGCCCACGGCGTGCGAGATCCCGGAGCCGGCACGGTGGATAAGGGAGCTCACTTCCTGGATGCCGGTGCCCGCGGCGCCGACGATCCCGACGGGGCCGCGCCGCACCTGATTGGCAAACCCGAGCGCCGCCCCTCCCAGGATCGCCGTCCCGCAGTCCGGCCCCATCAGGAGCAGCCCGCGTTCCTCCGCCGCCCGCTTGAGGTCGATCTCGGCCTCGACGGGCACGTTATCGCTGAAGAGCATCACGTGCAATCCGGCCGCCAGCGCATCCTTGGCCACGCCGGCGGCGAACCGCCCCGGGACGGAGATCAGCGCAAGGTTGGCTCCCGCGAGCGCGCGCGCGGCGGAAGCGACGGTCTTCGGGCGATAGGCCTCATCCGTGGTACTCGTGCGGCGCTGGACCAGGAGCCCCTCGGCGTGTGCGAGGACGGCCTCTGCGGTTTGCACATCCACGGCGTCGACAGACAGGATCAGATCGTCGGGGCCGGCGCGCGACGCCTCGGGGGACATCAGTCCCGCATCCCGCAGCAGCTCCTTGTTGGCCTCCGTGCCCATCACCGCCCCGGCTTCGCGCACCCCGGCCAGGCTGCGCACCTCACGCTGGACGAGCATGAGCGTGACGGAATCGAAGTACGCGCTGGGCTTGATGCGGATGCGGACGGGCACCGCGCACACCTCACCGGACGACTCGGGGCCGCTAAGGATTTCCACCGCCGCCGCCCTTTCCCTTGCCATGGAAATGACGTGTTGCTAGACTGGAGCAACCGATGGGGAAGGCAGGCAGGAAAGAAGCGCGCCGGCAGACGCGGCTGGAACGCAAGGCCGAGGAAGCGCAGCAGCGAGAGCATCAGCGCCAGAGGCGCACGCTCGTCATCGCCGCCGCGGTCCTCGTGGTGGCGATCGGAGGCGGCTGGGCGCTATGGAGCGCCCTGCGTCCGGAGCCGACCGTGTCCGGCCCCGCGCAGCCTGGTGCGCCGCAACCTGGGACAGCTTCACGGCCCCGGGTCGTCGAGGTCGCCGATCAGGGACGCGACCACCTAGGCCCCGGCGTCCCACATCCGGCCTACAACTCGAACCCGCCGACCTCGGGCTGGCACTATGCCAGCACGGCGACCTGGGGCTTCCACAACAGCGAGCTGCCCGACGAGCTCATCATCCACAACCTCGAGCACGGCGGCATCTGGATCAGCTTCAAGGACGCCACGGATGCTGAGGTCGTCGACGCGCTGGTCGCGCTGACCCGCGAGTACCGGACCAAGGTCATCGTGACGCACCGCCCGCGCAACGACAGCCGCATCGCGGTGGTCGCCTGGGGACGGCTGATGACGCTCGACCGGTTCGACCGCGGCGCCATCGTCGACTTCATCAACCGCTTCAAGAACAAGGGCCCCGAGTTCGTCCCGGACTGATGTCATCGCGAGGCGCGCAGCGCCGCAGCGATCCAGCCCTTAGCGTTTGAGGCCCGAACGTACTCCTTTCTCGACGAACGCCTTCAGCCGCTCGGCGAAGAGACCCCGCCACCCCTCCCGGTAACCGGATTCCGTTTCCTCCGTGACCTCGCCCACCACGCGGTGGGACAGGCGCACGACGGTTCCCGCGCCCTTCGGGGTGAGCGTGATCTCGATCACGCCGGCCACGGCGCCGCGCATCCCCATCGACCCGCTCATGCGCAGCCGTTCCGGCCGCCGCGCGATCGTCACGATCGCGTACAGCGCGCCCTCGCCGTTGCCCCAATCCTCGTAGAACCGGCCGCCGACGCGCGGCTCGAGGATGATGTCGCGGGCGTCCTCGGCGTACATGTGGGGCAGTCCCCACCAGGCGGACACCTCCTTGGTGAGCGCGTCGAAGACGCGCGCGGGCGGCGCCGCGATGGTGACCTCCTGCTCGATCTGGAACGCACGGACCTCGCTCATGACGTCCGTCCCCTTTCTCGCCCGGATCCTTCGACGTGCCGTTTGAGTGTCAGGAGCGACCCGGCCCAGACCCCCTCGTAGTCTCTGATCCACCGTTCGTAGATCTGCCGGATCGGCACCGCGTTGAGGTAGTTCCAGCGCTGCCGGCTCTCCCGCCTGACCAGGACGAGGCCGGCGCGCTCAAGGATGGCGAGGTGCTTCATCACCGCGAACCGCGAGACCGCGAACCGCGCGCACAACTCGCCCGTCGTGCGGGGCCCGGCTCGGAGCAGATCCAGGATGCGGCGGCGCGTCGGATCGGCCAGGGCCCTCCAGACGTCTTCCAGCGCCTCTCGCATATGTGACTAAATGGTCACATATCTTCCCGGATCTGTCAAGGCCGCCGGGACGCAGGAGCAGCCCGCAGGACCGCGAACAAGAGGGGAATTTCACGCGAGTCCACCGGGGGGTATCCGCCGTGCGCTTGCTGAGGATGTCGCTCCTCATCTATCTTGTCGTCGTGAGCCTGCTCCTGCCGCCCGCCAACGCCCAGAGCAGCACGGTACGCCTGGCCCTCACGCGCGACGAGGGATGGCTGAACCCGTACACGTACCAGAGCGGGTATCCGGGCTGGAACATCATGACGCTGGTGTACGACCCGCTGTTCTACCCGGATCTGAACAATGAACCGATCCCCTGGCTGGTCCGCGACACGAGGGTCAGCACGGACGGCCGGACCTGGACGCTCACGCTCCGGCCCAATATCCGCTGGCACGACGGACGGCCGCTCACATCCGAGGATGTGAAGTTCACCTTCGAGTACGCAGCGAAGGTGACGCACTCTCGCTGGACGCCGACGACGCGCAACCTGGACGGCGTTGACGCGCCGAACCCCCAGACGGTGATCTTCCGGCTGAAACAGCCTGACGCCGGCTTTCGGCTACGGACGTTGGCCGATGTCCCCATCCTCCCCAAGCACGTCTGGGAGCCGGTCACGACGGTCGCCGCGGCCCGCGCGTTTCGCAACACGGTCGGAAGCGGCCCCTTCCGCGTGGAGGAGGTTCAGGACGGCCAGTTCTACCGGCTGAGCGCGAATCCGCAGTACTTCGCCGGGCCCGTGAAGGTCCGCGAGGTCGTGCTGCCGATCATCCGCGACGCGACGGTCTCCTTTACGGCCCTGCAGGCCGGGCAGATCGACGCCAACGCCCGCACGCTGAGCCCGGAGCTTGTTGCGCAGTTCGAGAAGGCTGCGGGGATCAAGGTCGTGCGGGGCGCCGGCTTCGCCTCGACGATCCTTCAGTTCAACGTGGAGCACCCGCTGCTCAAGGACGCGCGGTTGCGCCGTGCCATCGCCGGCGCGATCAACACGACCTTGATGGTGAGATTGCTCATGCTCGGCTATGCCGTGGTGGGCTCCCCGGGCTACCTCCACCCCGACTCCCCCTTCTACGCCCAGGGGTTGAAGTTCGAGGGCAGCAAGGCCAAGTCGGTCGCCCTCCTCAATGAGGCGGGCTACCTCGACCGGAACCGCGACGGGATCCGGGAGGCCCAGGATGGCACCCCGCTGCAGTTCACCCTGCTTACGCTCGCGGGCAATCCGGTGCGCATCCGCGGCGCGGAGCTCATCCGGACCGCGCTGAAGGACGTCGGGATCGGCGTCAACATCCGCGTCGCCGAAGACGCAGCGATCATCGACCAGGTGTGGCCGGAGTTCGACGTCTGCAAGGGCCGGCGGTTCGACATGGCCGTGTTCGGCTGGTCGGCACCGGTGATGTCCCGCCCCACCGCGCTGGTGGACCTCTTCCACTCCAACTGCCAGATTGGCGCCATCAACATCGGCGGCTACAAGAACCCGCAGCTCGACCGGCTGGGCGAGCAGCTCGTCGTCACGGTCGATCCCGCGAGCCAGAAGCAGCTTGCCGCAGAGATGCAGAAGATCGTCGCCCAGGACCTGCCCATCCACGTCCTGTTCTACCCGGACACGATCATGGCGTACCGGCAGAGTGCCTACGGCAGGTGGGCCTTCCAGAAGGGCCAGGGCTACGTGACCAAGCTCTCGTTCGTCGATCCCCCCAAGTAGCGAACGCGATGCTCTGGCGGTTCTTCGCGGCCAAGGGCGTCCAGTACGCCCTCGTCCTGCTGTTTGCGGTCACGCTGAACTTCGCGCTGCCGCGGATGATGCCGGGGAGCCCGCTCGTGTTCCTCGCCGGCGAGGACGTCGGCTTCATGACCGAAGCGCAGCGCGCCCAGTTGTACAGCGCTTTCGGGCTGGACCGGCCGGTCTGGCGACAGTACGCGATCTATCTGGGCAACCTGGCGCGCGGCGATCTGGGCCACTCGTTCCAGCAGGGCCGTCCCGTGGTGGAGATCATCCTCAGCCGGCTGCGGTGGACGGTGTTGCTCGTGGGGATCTCCCTGCTCCTGGCTACGCTCATCGGCATCGCCTGGGGCACTGCGGCGGCCTGGCGCCGTGGTCGCCCGCTGGATCTTGCCTCGCTCGGGGGCGCGATGCTGTTGGAATCGACGCCCTCGTTCTGGCTCGCGATGATCTTCATCGCGGTCTTCGCCGCCGGAAGGGGCTGGTTCCCCGTCTTCGGGGCGATGACCCCCGGTGCCGGGCTGTCCGGGCCGGCCTGGATCTTCGACGTAGCCTGGCACCTGGTGCTTCCGCTGGCCACGCTCACCCTCGTCACCATCCCCGGTATGTTCTTGATCATGCGATACTCGCTGCTAACCGTCCTCGGCGAGCAGTACATCTCCACCGCCCGCTCCAAGGGCGTCGCGGAACGCCGCATCATGTTCCGCCACGCGATGCGCAACGCGCTGCTGCCCGTGTCGACCGTGTTCATGCTCAACCTGGGGTACATCGTGAGCGGAGCGACGGTCATCGAGACCGTCTTTTCCTACCCCGGGCTCGGCCGGCTCCTCTTTGAGGCCGTGCTCGCCCGCGACTACCCGGTTCTCCAGGGCACGTTCTTCATCGTCACGGTGTCCGTGATCCTGGCCAACATCGCGGCGGACCTCGTGTATCCCCTCATCGATCCGCGCGTTCGCCACGCCCGATGAGCAATGGCTGAGGCCGGGACGAGCAGGGTCCGGGAGGCTGGCGGGGCGCCGGTCACTGCGCTGCGCCACCGCGTCCGCCTCGGCTCCGTGGGGGCGGTGGGCCTGGCTCTGCTCGCCATCCTCGTGGCGGCGGGAGCGCTCGCTCCCTGGATCGTCCCGTACGACCCAGAGGTGACGACCGGCGACCCGTTCGAGCCCCCCTCCCGCGCGCACCTGCTCGGCACGAACGATGTCGGTCAGGATCTCCTGAGCGAGCTGATCTATGGTGTGCGCATCTCGCTCACGATCGGCTTCCTCGCCGCGGTCGTCGCGATCTCCATCGGCACGGTCATCGGCATGGTCGCCGGGTACTTCGGTGGGTGGGTGGACGCCGCGCTGATGCGCCTGGTAGACGTCGTCCTGGTCGTCCCCTTCCTCCCACTGATGCTCCTGCTTGCCGCGTACCTCGGGCCCTCGTTCTGGAATATCATCCTCGTCATTGGCATCCTCGTCTGGGCCCGGCCCGCCCGGGTGATCCGCGCCCAGGTGCTGTCCCTCACCTCGCTCGACTTCATCGACGCCGCCCGCGCTCTGGGCGCGTCACCCGGACGCATCCTGCGCCGCCACGTGCTCCCCGGTGTGCTGTCGCTGTCCCTTGCGCAGTTCATCCTGGCGGCGAGCAACGCGATCCTGATCGAAGCATCCCTCTCCTTCCTGGGGCTGGGTGATCCCACGGCGAAGTCCTGGGGGTCGACGCTGTACTACGCGCAGGTGCGAAGTGCCTTCCTCAGTGGCACGTGGAAGTGGTGGGTCCTGCCTCCGGGATTGCTCATCACAGCCGCGGTGCTGGGCTTCGCCTTCACCGGGTTCGCGCTGGAAGAGACGCTCAACCCCCGATTGAGGCGGTGACGATGAGCACGACGCTCCCGCCCACGTACCGCACGCTGCTGCGCGAGCGGAATTTCGCCCTGCTCTTCGCGGGACAGGCCATCTCACGGCTGGGCGACGGCCTGCACGAGGTCGCGCTGCTCTGGCTCGTGCTGGATCTCACGGGGTCCGCGCTCATCACCGGAACGGTCCTGGCTGTGCAGCTGCTGCCCACGCTCCTCTTCGGGCTGATCGCCGGAGCCATGGTTGACCGATGGGATCGGCGCCGGACGATGATCGCCGCGGATGCCGCGCGCGTCGCCCTGGTCCTGCTCATCCCCCTGCTCAACTCCCTGGGGGCGCTCTCACTATGGGCGATCTACGTCATCTCGTTCTTCCTCGCGACCTTCGGGCTGCTGTTCCGGCCCGCGCTCATGGCCAGCCTCCCCAACGTCGTCCCCGGGGAGGCACTCCTGCCCGCGAACGCGCTGATGGGATTGACACGGCAGTTGGGCGGGATCGCCGGACCGGCGCTTGGGGGACTGCTCGTGAGCGTGACCGGGCTGAACAGCGTCTTCTACGTCGACGCGACGACGTTCGGGGTCTCCGGCTACGCGCTCTATCTCGCGACCGTGCCGGCGGACGTTCGGACAACGGCGTCGCTGACGGTCCGGGCGGTCGCTCGGGAAATCGGGGAAGGCCTCGCGTACATGCGGAGCCAGCAAGCGGTCCTGACCCTTGCCGTCCTGGGCATCCTCTCCCACGCCTACTGGGGTGCGATCCCGGTCGTCGCGCCCGTGTTCGCGACCCGGGCGCTCGGCGGCGGGTCGGCGACCTATGGGCTCCTCCTCTCCTCCATGAACCTAGGGATGGTCGCAGGAGGCATGCTCATCGGCAGCGCCGGACGCGGCCGCCACCGCGGCTGGATGGTCGTCGCGGGGTACGCCGGCATGGCG
>MENB01000172.1:4850-5130 GCA_001768125.1 Armatimonadetes bacterium RBG_19FT_COMBO_69_19 | reverse complement strand
TCGCCCTATCGGGGGCGGTGAGCATGCTCTCGGTCGTCCCGTTCTTCGCGCTGTTGCAGGACATCGTCCCCGACCACTACCGGGGCCGGGTGCTCTCCACCGACGAGAGCCTGGAACACGGGATCCTCCCCATCGTGTACGGCACCGCCGGCTACCTGGCCGATGCGGTGGGGACGCGCGAGACCTTCTGGGTGATCGGAGGGGTGATGCTGCTCGTGACGCTGGCGGGGGTCCTGCTGAAACCGATCCGCGCCGCCCGCTAGGACGCGGCCTTCAGCGC
>MENB01000172.1:4313-4772 GCA_001768125.1 Armatimonadetes bacterium RBG_19FT_COMBO_69_19 | reverse complement strand
CGCCCGCGAGGGCACCACCAGGTGCAGGTGCTGGTGACGCATGCGCAGACGGTTGGCGAGCTCGAACAACAGGTGCACGCCCCGGCTGTCGAGGTAGCTCACCCCCGACAGATCCACCACGAGGCCGGGCGCGCTGTTCGGGGCGGCGTTGAACAGCTGCCCGCCGACCTCCGCCGCATTGACAATGTCGATCTCGCCGGTGACGACGACCACCGGCACCCCGTCGCGCACTTCGACCCTGACCGAGGCCGCCGTCACGCTGACATCACCCGGTGGACCCGGCGGTGCAGCTGCACAGTGGTTCCGCTCGAACCCGGCGTCACCTTGACCTCGCTCATCAGACCTCGCATCAGGCCGAGTCCCCTCCCCCGGTTTATGCCGCGCGGCTGGCGCCACTGCCCCCAGTCGCGGATGGACACGCTCAGGCTCTCTCCGTTGAGAGTGCCGTCGACCTCGATC
>MENB01000172.1:3691-4292 GCA_001768125.1 Armatimonadetes bacterium RBG_19FT_COMBO_69_19 | reverse complement strand
GCGTGCTCGATCGCATTGGAGAACGCCTCGCTGACCGCCACCGTGATCTCGAAGACCTCCCCCGCCGCGATCCCGGACGGTTCGAGCCAGCGGCGCAGCGTGTGCCGGAGCAGCGGCATTGACGCCGGCACCGCGTCCAGGCGCAGCCGGAGCCGGGCCGGATCGAGGGCCGCGGCATGGAGGGCCAGCAGCGCGACATCGTCCGGGGCGGCCCCGGCCCCGAGCAGCGACGTCACGAGGTAATCGATCAGCGCCGCGGGCTCATCCGGGGCCTGCTGTTCCGCGGCGCGCAGGAGGCGGCCCATCCCCACATCCAGCGGCTCGCCCCGGACCTCGATGAGGCCGTCCGTGTACAGGACGATCGTCGAGCCGGGGGTGATGGCCGCGACCTCCTCGCGGAACGGGATCTCGCCCCCAGACCCCAGGGGCGGCGCTCCCCCTGTGGGGAACGACACGCTTCCGCCGGGAGCGACGACCAGGGGGGGCAGATGCCCTGCGTTCGCGTAGTGCACGGTCCAGCTGCCGGGATCGAACGCCAGGTACAGCAGCGTGGCCATCTCGCGGATGTCCAGGAGCCGCGTCACGCGTTCCATGAGCACGG
>MENB01000172.1:3092-3561 GCA_001768125.1 Armatimonadetes bacterium RBG_19FT_COMBO_69_19 | reverse complement strand
CGCGTCGTACCAATCAAGGGGGATGCCCTCGTGGCCGAGCACGTTGGCGATGGCGAGGGTCGTCGTCTGCAGGTCGTGGATGAAGCGGTCGACCTCCGCGGCCATGGTCCGCGCCAGGGCCACCGCGTTGTCGATCTCCGCCTGGCGGCGTTCGTCCAGGACGTTGCGATAGGTCAGGAAGGTGAAGGAAATGAGGAAGACCAACAGGAGGACGAGGCTGACGAGCAGGCTCGTCCCGAGCCGCCAGTGGCGCGGCGTGCGTGTTGGTCGGGTGTCAGGCACGGACTGGACCCATCGCGGGTACCTCAGTGATTCCGTGGGGAGAAAGAGCCTCCCTCTCTACGGCGCGCCGTCCACGGTCCAGGGGATAGGGTCGACGTAGATCCCATTGACGCGCATGCCCCAGTGAAGGTGGGCGCCCGTGGCCACACCGGTGCTGCCCACCAGACCGAGGAGGTCGCCCTTCCGG
>MENB01000172.1:2365-2980 GCA_001768125.1 Armatimonadetes bacterium RBG_19FT_COMBO_69_19 | reverse complement strand
GGCGCACGATGCCGTGGTTGGCGGCACGCACCGGGGTGCCTGTCGGGGCCGCGAAATCGGTGCCCCGGTGGAACCCCCGGACGGTGCCGTTGTACACGCTCTGCACGCCGTACGGGGAGGAAATCGGCGCGGCGACGGCGGGTGTGATGAAGGTACCCTCCCACATCGGCTCCGGCGCCAGCACCTGCAAGGCCTCGCTCACCTTCCGCTGCTCCTCCGCCACCATCGCCGGCGTGAAGAGCGCCTCCTTGTCAGGGTCGAGGCGCAGGCGGCGCTGCCGGAAGGCCACTTTCGTCACGGTGACCGTCCGCTTGGCCAGCACGCGCCCGCCGGCAACCACGCTGAGGGCATAGGCGCCCGGCTTCGTCCGGGCGTCGGCGCCGAGATAGGTCCGGCGTACGTCCCCGGTGCGGTACAGCGGCCACGTCCGGCCGGCGAAGCGCACGACCGCATCCCCCGGCGCGCCGCGGACGGTCACTCCGAGGGCCTCACCCTGCCGGATCGCCGTGTCGCTCAGCTCGAGCACCGGCCCCGCCCCCGTAGGCACGGGCGCCAGCGACGTCACGATCAATAGCACGATCAGGCTCCGGATCATCTTGTCTGGAGTGTGCCCCA
>MENB01000172.1:0-2156 GCA_001768125.1 Armatimonadetes bacterium RBG_19FT_COMBO_69_19 | reverse complement strand
GTCCTGCCGCTCCTGAGCCGGGTTCGTCGTGAAGGCCACGGCGAGGTCCCCGCTCGCCTGCCCGCTGACCCCTCCGGTGCGCGCCATCCCCAGGAAGCAGCGCCAGGCGATCCGGCGCAGGTCGATCGAAGCGAGCGGTGCGTCGGTCGCGACGACGAAGACGCAGGACCCACGCTCGGAGGGCTGGCCCGCGGCCCCCAGCTCCAGCCCCACCGGAACTCCCGCGACGACAAGGTCGCCGGGGAATCCGAAGTTGGGAACGACCAGGACGCCGAGGGTACAGCCGGGTGGATCGACGATCCGCGAGGACGTCCCGACCCCCGACTTGAAACCCTGACACCGCATCCCGACGCCGGCGCCGACACAGCCTTCCTCTATAGAACCCGAGCGGGCGTCCCGGATCGCCTCGAGCACCTCCACCTCTCCGACGGCCCGCGCCCGCGCGTCACTCAGGTAGCCGTCGAAGCACTCCAGGACGACCGGGTTGACGGTCTCGCTGACGCCGATCGCCGGATCCTGCGCCAACATGAAGGACAGGAGCGCATCAGCCGCGCGGGGGACGTTCAACGTGCTCGTGATGAGGATGGGCGTCTCGATCGTCCCCAGCTCGTCGATCTGCATGAGGCCGACCGATTTCCCGTAGCCATTGAGCACCGCGGTGGCCCCGGTGACCTTCTCCTGGTACATGTTCCTCGGGTGGGGCAGGATCGCGGTGACGCCGGTCTGCAGCCGTTCGCGGCGGACCGAGACGTGACCGACGAGCACGCCGGGGACGTCGGTGACGGTATTGAGCGGACCGGGCGGCAGCCGGCCGAGCGTGAAATAGGTGCGAGCGCGCGGGCCCATTCCGAGGCTCCTCCTTGGCATCTGCTACGATCGTTGCTTCCGCTCTAAAGTGGCGGCGGCAAGGGCATGGGAAGTCCAGGATGACGAAGCGAGAGGCACGCAATCCACGCACCTCATCCGGGCTGCGGGGCTGGTCTTCCTCCCTGCAGGCACGGCTCGGGCTCCTGTTCTTGATCGCCCGCATTCCGGGCCAATCTTACATCCATCCGGCATGAATCTTGCTTGCTCAGCAAGATCGCAGACGTCCGAGGCGCCGGAGGTCGCCGGGTTACCGATGGTGACGACATGGTGACGCACCGGTCCAAACGTCTCGTCGCGGCGGCGGCAGGCCTCGGCCTCCTGATCGCCGCCGTCACGGCCGCGTCACAACTCATCCTCCTCCCCAGCTTCGAAACCCTCGAAGTACGCGACGCTATCGAGCACATCGAGCGGGTGCGCGACGTCCTGCTCGACGATGTCGCTGAACTTGACCGCCAGCTGGCGGACTGGGCGGCGTGGGATGAGACCTACGCCTACGTGGCGACCCGCGACCCCGACTACGTCAAGACCAACATCCCCGATGCCACCTTCACCGACCTCCGTCTGAACATGTTCTTCATCCTGGACCGCTCGGGACGGATCCTCTTCGCCAGGGGGGCTGATCTGGAACGTGGCGCGCCCGCGAAGGTCCCATCCTCGCTCACCCCTCATCTAGCACCCGGGGGGGCGCTCCTCGCTCATCGCTCGGAGACGAGCCGCACGGCGGGGATACTCCTCCTGCCCGAAGGCCCGGTGCTCATCGCATCTCGCCCGATCCTCACCAGCGAGCGTACCGGGCCCCTCCGCGGGACGATGATCTGGGGACGTTACCTCACGCGGGGAGAGGTCGCCAGGCTCGGGGCCATCACGCATCTCGACGTGTACTTCGAGGCACAGGGCTATCCCGGTTGGTCGGAGAGCCTGGCGGAGTTTTCGAGTTCCAGGATCAATGTTCGTCCTCTCGATCGCCGCCAGATCCTGGGAGCGGTCCTCATCCCCGACATTCACGGCGATCCTTCCTTGGTCCTCCGGATCCGGGTCCCGAGAAACATCACTGCCCAGGGCCGCGAGGCAATTCGGTACTTCCTCCTTTGGTTCACGATCATGGGTGCGCTGGCCACCGTATTGGCGGTCACGCTGTTCGAGAAGTTGGTAGTCTCTCGCGATGAACAGGCCAGGACCGAGCATAACTTCGGAACGCTCGTCCAGCAGGCCTCGCCCGTCGCAATCATCACCCTCGATGGGGAGGGACGCGTCCTGACGTGGAACACGGCGGCAGAGCGGATCTTCGG
>MENB01000171.1:46223-47101 GCA_001768125.1 Armatimonadetes bacterium RBG_19FT_COMBO_69_19 | reverse complement strand
GCGGGAACGCCGGAGGATGTCTGGGAGGTGCTCACGGAGGGCCGGGCCGATGCCGCGCTCGCGGCCGGCATCTTCCACCGCGGCCAGCTGCGGATCAAAGACGTCAAAGCCCACCTTGCGAATGCGGGTCTGCCGGTGCGGATGTGATGGACGTGCGATTTGGATCCGATGGACTCATCCCGGTGGTCGCCCAGGATGCGCGGACCGGCCGGGTCCTCATGCTGGCCTACATGAACGGCGAGGCCCTGGAGCGGACACGCTCGAGCGGGGAGGCCTGGTACTGGAGCCGCTCCCGCCGGCGGTTGTGGCGGAAAGGCGAGGAATCCGGCCATAAGCAGCGCGTCCGGGAGATCCGCGTCGACTGCGACCAGGACGCGCTGCTGCTGATCGTGGAGCAGACGGGTCCGGCCTGCCACACGGGTCACGGCAGCTGCTTCTTCCGGAATGCCGAGGGAGAGGAGCGGCCGGACGTGCCTGCGGCCGACATCCTTGATGAGCTGGCCGGCGTGATCGCGGAGCGTGCTGCTACACTTCCCGAGGGGTCGTATACTGCTGAACTGCTGCGCGGCGGCGAAGCCGCCGTTGCGACCAAGGTCGCCGAGGAGTCCGAGGAGCTCATCCGCGCGGCGCGCGAGGAATCGACCGGTCGCGTAGCGGAAGAGGCGGCCGACCTCCTGTACCACAGCCTCGTCCTGATGGCGTTCCGGGGCTTGACGCTGGACGACGTCCGTGCCGAGCTACGCCGGCGCCGGCATGGCCGTTAGGCTCGTCATCTTCGACTGCGACCGGACCCTCTGGGACCACGCCAACGTCTCCGAGCTCGTCCCTCCATTCCGCAGGGTGGACGGCGAGGCGGTGGAAGACGCCGGCGGCGTCCG
>MENB01000171.1:45954-46143 GCA_001768125.1 Armatimonadetes bacterium RBG_19FT_COMBO_69_19 | reverse complement strand
ACCGGCCCGAGCCGGTCTTTGCCATCTTCGATCTCCTCGGGCTGCGCGGCTACTTCACCCGCCCGAAGGTCGAGTTCCACCCTTACAAGGAGAAGACGATCCGCGCCCTCCTCGATGAGCTTGCCGCGGACGGCACCGTCCTGCATCCCGAGGACGTGCTGTTCGTGGACGATCGCGCGGTGCATCTGG
>MENB01000171.1:45120-45861 GCA_001768125.1 Armatimonadetes bacterium RBG_19FT_COMBO_69_19 | reverse complement strand
CCTCGTTACGCCCCGCCGACCGGGCTCGCCGCCGTTGTTTTAGGCTGCCCGGCGTGTGCTGCTCCGTTTGAAGCCTTCAGCGGTCAGCGCCGCCTGAAGCGCGGCGAGGAAGGTGAGCACGTTGCGCGGCGTGCTCCCCACCCCCATCAAGCCGATGCGGAAGATCCTGCCCTTCAGCGGTCCCAACCCGCCGGCGATCTCGATGTTGTACTCCTGCAGCAGTCGCTTGCGCACCGCGCCGTCGTTCACGCCGTCCGGCACGACGACCGTCGTGAGGGTCGGCGCCCGGTGCTCGGCCGGCACGAGCAGCCGCAGGCCCATCTCCTCCAGCCCCTGCCACAGCAGGGCGGCATTGGCCCGATGCCGCGCCCAACGGGCCTCCAGGCCTTCCTCATGGATGACGTGCAGACTCTCCCGCATCGCATAGACCATCGAGACCGGGGCAGTGTGATGGTACACGCGGTCGGCGCCCCAGTACGTGGATAGGAGCGAGAGATCGAAGTACCAGGACGGCACCTTCGTCCTGCGCGACGCGAGGCGCGCCCGGACGCCCTCGCCGGCCGTGATCGGGGCCAGGCCCGGCGGGGCGTTCAGGCACTTCTGACTCCCGGAGTAGCAGAGATCGACACCCCAGTCGTCCACGCGCAGCTCTACCCCGCCCAACGAGGTGACGGCATCCACGAAGAGCAGCGCTCCATGAGCCCGGGCGATCTCCGCCAGCGGCGGCAGCGGCTGCAGGAC
>MENB01000171.1:39998-44925 GCA_001768125.1 Armatimonadetes bacterium RBG_19FT_COMBO_69_19 | reverse complement strand
CAGATTCATCACGCCGGCTTCCATCCCAGCGCTGCCCGTCCCGGAGATCGGGATGGTCAGGCTGTTCGTGGTGCGGAACGCCTTCCGCAGGAGATCCATGGTCTCGTCCATCACCTCGAGGAACGCCGGATCGAGGTGGCCCAGGACCGGCGAGGCCATCGCCTGAAGCACCCGCTGCGGGACGGGGCTCGGGCCAGGGCCGAGGAGCAGGCGTTCAGGAACCGGTGCGGTCATCACGAGATCCTCCTGATGGGAGCGGGCTCGGGGGCTTGCGCAAGCCGCCCGGGCGTGTTGTCATCACGGCCACCGTACGCCACCTCCTTGGCCCCCGCGGAAGGCGTGTGGGGCCGTCTGTGGCGTACATTGCCAGCATAGAAAGCCCGCTGGGCCGCGGTAAATCGGGCCGCCGGAGTATCCTAGGTATCAGAACAGTCCCTTGATCTTCCCCGTGGCAAGGTCGACATCCACCGCCATGAAGGCCGGTTTCGACGGCAACCCGGGCATCGTCGGGAAGTCCCCGGCCAGGGGGTACAGGAAGCCGGCGCCGGCGCAGGCCCGGATATCGCGGATCTGGAGCCGCCACCCGGTGGGTGCGCCCATCACGCTGCCGTCGTCGGTAAGTGAGAGGTGGGTCTTCGCCATGTTCAGGGCCAGTGTATGGTACCCGAGCTCGCTGAAGAGTTTGATCCGTTCCTTGGCCAGGGAGGCATAGTCCACGCCGTCGGCGCCGTACAGTGTCCTCGCGGTGGCCTCGATCTTTTCCGTGATGGGCGCGTCCGCCGCGTAGAAGAAGCGATTCTCCACGGGGCGCTCCGTGACGCGGATCACGGCCCTCGCCAGGTCGACCGCGCCCTCGCCGCCCTCGCCCCAGGCGTCGTGGACGACGGCGTCGTTGGCGCCGAGCTCCACCGCCAGCCGCCGGATGAGCTCCAGCTCCGCATGCGTGTCCGACGTGAAGCGGTTGATCGCGACCACGACCGGGACGTTGTAGGTCTTCACGATCCGGATGTGCGCGGCGAGGTTCGTCCGGCATCCGGCCTCGACCGCCGGCAGGTTCTCGGTCTCCGCCGCCTCCTTGACCTTCGCATAGGCCATCCCCGGGCGAAGGCGGAACGCGCCGCCGTGCTGTTTGAGCGCGCGCACCGTGGCGACGATGACCGCGCAGTCCACGTTGAACCCCGGCGTCTGCCGCACGACCACATCCATCAGTTTGGCGAAGCCGCAGTCCGAGCCGAAGCCGCTCTCGGTGATGACGTAGTCCGCGAGCTTGAGCGCGGTGAGCGCCCCGGTGACCGAGCTGTTGCCGTGGGCCACGTTGGCGAAGGGGAAGCCGTGGCAGATCACCGGGTGGTTCTCCGTGGACTGCACGAGGTTGGGCTTGATCGCGTCGATGAGCAGGGCGGTCATCGCGCCGGCGACGCGCAGGTCGTCCGCCGTCACGGGCTTGCCCTCGGCGGTGAACCCGACGACCGTCCGCCCCAGCCGCGCCCGCAGATCGGGCAGGTCGCGCGCGAGGGAGTGGATGGCCGCCGTCTCGCTGGCCGCGGTGATGCAGTATCCGGTCTGGCGAGGGTAGCCGTTGGCACGGCCGCCCAGGCCGATCACGACGTCGCGCAGCGCGCGGTCGTTCACGTCCACGCAGCGCGGCCAGGTCACGCTGAGCGGGTCGAGGTGCAGGGGGTTCCCGTGGAGCAGGCTGGCGTCGATCGCCGCCGCGCACAGGTTGTGCGCCGTCTCCACGGCGTGGATGTCCCCGGTGAAGTGCAGGTTGATCTGCTCCATCGGCAGCATCTGCGAGTAGCCGCCCCCGCACGCCCCGCCCTTGATCCCGAAGGTCGGCCCCTTCGACGGCTCGCGCAGCACGTTGCAGGCGCGGTGCCGCATCCGGGCGAGAGCCTGCCCGATGCCGAGGCTCGTGACGGTCTTGCCCTCCCCAAGCGGAGTCGGGGTGATCGCCGTGACCGTGATGAACTTCCCGTTCCGCTTCCCCGCGAGCCGGCCGAGCACGGCCGGCGTGTCGATCTTGGCCATGTGGGGTCCGTGCAGCTCTAGTTCCTCGTCGAGCACGCCGAGGCGCTCGGCCACATCGCGGATGGGCAGCAGGTCTGTTTCTTGGGCGATCTCGAGGTCGCTGGGAACCGGGCGGCGCATCTTCACCGTCATGCCGTCTTCCTCTCCTCTCCGCGCGCAGCCAGCACGCGCTCTGCCGCTTCGACCACGTTGAGCAGAAGCATCGTGACCGTCATCGGCCCCACGCCGCCGGGAACCGGCGTGATAGCCTCCACGGTCTCCTTGAGGGCCTCAAAGTTGCAGTCTCCGACCAGCCGGAAGCCTTTCGGGGCGGCCGCGTCGGGGATGCGGTTGACGCCGACGTCGATGACGACGGTGCCGGAGCTCACCATGTCGGCCGTGATCGCCCGGGGACGGCCCATGGCGGCGACGAGGATGTCCGCCTGCCGGGTGATCGCGGCAAGGTTCCGCGTCCCCGTGTGGCAGAGCGTGACCGTGGCGTTGGCGCCCGGACGCTTCTGGATGAGCATCGCGGCGAGCGGCTTGCCGACGAGGTTGCTTCGGCCGCAGATCACGACGTGACGCCCGCCCGGATCGTAGCCGTTGCGGACGAGCATCTGGACAACGCCGTGGGGCGTGCAGGGCAGGGGGCAGGGCTCCCCCCGGAGCAGCCGGCCCACGTTGATCGGATGGAAGGCGTCGACGTCCTTCTCCGGCGAGGTGGCCTCGATGATCCGCTCGCTCTTGATGTGGCCCGGCAGGGGGAGCTGCACCAGGATGCCGTGGAAGCGTGGGTCCGCGTTCAGCCGGCGGACGACCTGTAGGACCTCGAGTTCCGAGGCGGCCGCCGGCAGCCGGATGGTCTCCTCGTCGATGCCGACCTCGGCCGCCCCTTTGGCTTTGGCCGTGACGTAGGAGACGGAGGCCGGATCCTCTCCGACCAGGACCACGCCGAGGGCGGGGACTATCCCGTGCTCGCGCAGGGCCGTCACCCGGTCGCGCAGTTCGTCCCGGATCAGGGCCGACGTCTCAGTCCCCCGCAGGATCCTCGCGGTCATAGGAACACCCGCACACTAGGATAGGTGTGCGCGATTCGGTACCCTATCCGGCCCCTGCCCGATTCCCGGGGATACGAACGGGTCAGGGGGGTCAGCGAAGCCTACCTGGGCGGCTAGCGGGCGATCGTCCCGAGGTACTCCTGGAACCAACGGGCGGCGAGGGCGGCGACCTGCTCCAGCGTGCCGGGCTCCTCGAAGAGGTGCGTGCCTCCGGGGACGATCTCGAGCCGCACAGGCGCGCGCATGCGCGCCATCGCCTCACGGTTTAGCTCGATGACAGTCTCGTCACGTCCCCCGACGATCAACAGCGTGGGCGCGCGCACCGCGGCCAGCGCGTCACCGGCAAGATCGGGGCGGCCGCCGCGTGAGACGATCGCGCCGACCTCCTCGGGGCGTTGCGCTGCGGCTACGAGCGCCGCGGCCGCGCCCGTGCTTGCGCCAAAACAGCCCACGCGCAGCCGGGCCATACGCGGATCGGTGCGCAGCCAGTCCAGCACCGCGATCAGACGTCCGGCCAACAAGGAGATGTCGAACCGCAGGTGGGCGGTGAGCCACTCGGCACGTTCCTCATCGAGGGTGAGGAGATCGAAGAGGAGCGTGGAGAGTCCCGTCTCGTGCAGGATACCGGCCACATAGCGATTGCGCGGGCTGTGCCGGCTGCTCCCGCTCCCGTGAGCGAAGACGACGAGTCCGGGGGAGTCCGCCACGAGCGTGAGATCGCCGTCCAGGGCGACGTCGCGAGTGGGGATCTTCACGGTACTCACGGCCCGGCCGTGTATCATGGAGCCGCGGGGGTGATGCTTCCGATGTCAGTATACCCGCCCACGGTGCGCCTGGGCCTGACCGGCGACGTGATGCTCGGCCGCCTCGTGGACGAACGTATCCTCGGCGACCCTGGAACGGATCCCGCCTGCATTTGGGGAGACGTCCTCGACCTGTTCGCCGCGGCGGACGCGCGTCTCGTCAACCTCGAGTGCGTGGTCGCCGCTTCCGGCCGACCGGATGTTCGCAAGGTGTTCACGTTCCGCGCGCGGCCGCGGGCCCTCGACGCGTTGAAGGCGGCGCGGGTGACCTTTGCCGGGCTCGCCAACAATCACGTGCTTGACTACGGCCCCGAGGCGATGCTGGAATGCCTCACCCTCCTGCGCGCCTCCCAGATCGCCGTGGCGGGGGCCGGCAAGAACGTCGAGGAGGCTTCCGCGGCCGCCACGATCACGGCGAAATCGCTGAAGGTCGCGGTGCTGGCGATGACCGACAACGAACCCGGGTGGGAGGCGGAGGAGGACCGGTCCGGCGTCAATTTCGTCAGGTATGACGCGCACGGGCTGGTCCGGCCCTACCGGGAGCGGATCAGAAGCGCCATCGACGCCGCGCGGGAGGCGGCGGAGGTCGTCGTCGTGTGCGCGCATCTCGGACCGAACTGGGGGCCGCCAACCCGAGCATTGCAGGTTCTCGCGCGGCAGGTTCTTGAGTTCGGCGCACACGTGTACTGGGGACATTCCAATCACAGTGTGCAGGCGATCGAGCTCCACGGCGGCAGGGCGATCCTGTACTCGACAGGCGACTTCGTGGACGACTATGCGGTGGATCCGGAAGAGCGCAACGATCTCTCCTTCTTTTTTGAAGTCCTCGTACGTAACGCCGCTGTCGACAGCGTACGCCTGCATCCCGTGCGCATCGAGGGTCTCCGCGTGCATCGGGCTTCTCCTGATGACGCCCGGTGGCTCAGTCGGCGGATCGAGGTCCTCTCGCGGCCGCATGGGACGTGCGTGGGTGAAGAGGAAGGCGGCGTTGTTCTCACGCCGGGGTAGGGGTAGTGCCCCGCCAGCAGTGTGCACGATACACCCTGATGCGACCGT
>MENB01000171.1:38187-39992 GCA_001768125.1 Armatimonadetes bacterium RBG_19FT_COMBO_69_19 | reverse complement strand
TCGGGCGCCGGACGTATTACAGCTCGTCCAGGAACGCCGTCTCGGCGGCGACCCGGCGCCGGTACTCGTCCACCTGACGCGTCGTTTCATCCGCTGTCCATCCCAGTTCCCGGGCCATGAGGTGGGCCACCCCGGCGACGCAGCCCACGCCGTGCTCCCGATCGAGCAGGGCGAGGTGGCTGCGGAAGATCATGAAGTCCGCCACGTGCACGCACTGCTCGGCGCGGCAAGCGTAGACGACGTCGGCCTCGCGCACCGCAAGGCCGGGGACCAGGACGTGTGACAGCGCGGGATCGGCGGCGATGAGCGCGGCGATCGCCTCGTCGGTGTCATCAAGAGGAAGGGTGGCCGTCCGCGAAGGTGTGCGTCTCCCGTCACGCCGCACCAGCACGTCCCCCGTGTCTTCCGCCATCTGCCGGTAGGTGGTGAGCTTCCCGCCGATGATCGAGACCAGAGCGCCGGGATGTTCGACGACCTCATGGCTCCGCGGGAGTGCCGCGGAGCGGGCGTCCGTGCGGCGGACGAGCGGGCGCAGTCCCGTATACGCGGAGAGCACGGCGTTTTTCCCGACACGCACGTTGAGGTAGCGGTTGAGATGGTCGAGGAGGTAGCGGGCCTCGCCGGCGGTCGCCCGCACGGCGTCGGGGTCTTCCGTGGACGGCTCGTCGGTGGTGCCCAGGATCACCCGGCCGCGCCACGGAACCGCGAAGGCCAGCCGGCCGTCGTCGGTCTCCGGGATGACGAGCGCGGTCTCCCTGATCAGGGCCGGCGCGTCGAGGACCAGGTGCGTCCCCTTGCTCCGCTCGATACGGAAGGGGACCGGTCCGGCAAGCGATGCGACGCGTTCCGCCCACACCCCGGCCGCGTTCACCACGTGGCGCGCGGTGACCTCGATCGTGCCGCCGTCCAGGCGGTCGGTGATCGCGGCCCGGGCCGGACCTGGGGTCTCCATCCCGATCACCTCGGCGTAGTTGAGCGTCACCGCCCCGCTGCGCCGCGCGGCGGCGAGGACGGCGTGGGTGAGGCGGACGTCGTCCGTCTGGGCGTCATGAAAGAGGAAGGCGGTTCGCATGCCCTCGGTGCGCAGCGCGGGTACGCGCGCGACCGCGTCGTCGGGGCGCAAGGTGCGGTGGGCGACATCGGTCCGGCTCAGGGCGTCGTATCCCCACAGTCCTGCCCGCAGCGCGAAGGGGGCGAACGGCCGGAGCGCCGCGGGGATACGGATCCCAAGTGGCCATTTGGTGTCCGCATACAGGGGAACGACGAACCCCAGGGCCCTGACGAGCCCGGGGGCGAGGCGCCGGAGGCGCTCCCGCTCGAGCAGCGCCTCGCGGACTAGGCCGAACTGCCACTGGGGAAGGTAGCGAAGCCCGCCGTGGACGAGCTTGGTGGAGCGGCTGCTCGTGCCGCCCGCGAAATCGCCGCGGTCGACGAGTGCTACCGAATAGCCGCGGACGGCGGCGTCGAGCGCGACGCCCGCGCCGGTGATCCCTCCACCGATGACGAGGACGTCACATCCGGGACGCAGCGCCTGCCAGGTCTGGACGCGGGTCGGAGCCGGCACGCCCCGTTCGTTCGACGACGGCCGCTCCAACTCCGTTGAGGTGGAGGTGGAGCACAGGTGCGTACGGGGGTGTCCATGGCAGTTCCGTCGCTCAGGAGCCATTCCAGGACGGGAGAGGGGCGGGAAAGCCCCCTGAGGCTCTCCTGGCGGTGCTCGAGTTGGGTCCTGAGGTCGTCCACGGCTTCGTGGCCCGAAAAAAGCAGGAGGGCGGCCCGGCGGGGCACCAGGCCGCCCACTTCGG
>MENB01000171.1:32825-38156 GCA_001768125.1 Armatimonadetes bacterium RBG_19FT_COMBO_69_19 | reverse complement strand
GGCTCCCGTCCTAAACATCACCAGGGAGACTTTCTTCGAGATCTTCACCCCCCCAGGGACCCCCGCCCGGACTCCTATGGGGCGGGAGGGCAAGGAGGACGGCGGAGAGGGTGCGAAATTACGGAACGACGTTTCCCCCTCCGTGGAGGCCCCTGTGAAGAAGGCCATCTCGGTCACCGTGAACGGCGTCCCGTACAGGCATGAGGTGGAGCCCCGGCTCCTCCTGGTCTACTACCTGCGTGAAGTCCTCGGGCTCACCGGCACCCACATCGGGTGCGATACGACGAGCTGCGGCGCCTGCACCGTGATCATGAACGGGCTCGCCGTGAAGTCGTGCACCGTTCTGGCCGTGCAGGCGGAGGGAGCGACGATCCTCACCGTCGAAGGGCTGGCGAAGGACCGTACGTTGCATCCCATCCAGGAAGGGTTCTGGGAGGAGCACGGGCTGCAGTGTGGGTTCTGCACGCCCGGGATGATGCTCACCGCACTGCAGATCCTCGAGCGCAACCCTGAGCCGTCGGAGGAGGAGATCCGCCATGGCCTGGACGGCAATCTCTGCCGCTGCACCGGCTACCAGCACATCGTGAACTCGATCCGCTACGCCTCTCGGAAGATCAAGGAGGAAGGCGGGACGGCCATCCCGGAGACGGCGGGGAGGGAGAGGCGATGATCCCCGCCGCGTTCGACTATCACGCCCCCGCGTCGGTCGACGAAGCCCTGCGCCTGCTGCGGTCGCTTCCCGACGCGAAGCTGCTCGCCGGCGGGCACAGTCTGCTGCCAATGATGAAGCTGCGCGTGGTCAGTCCCGGGCACGTCATCGACATCGGACGGATCCAGGCGCTGTGCGGCGTGCGCGAGGACGGCCGGGCGCTGGTCATCGGCGCGATGACCACGCACTGGGCGATCGAGTCCTCTCCGCTCGTCCGTGCCCGGGCGCCGCTGCTGGCCGAGTGCGCTTCCCGCATCGGTGACATCCAGGTCCGCAACGTGGGCACCATCGGCGGCAGCCTGGTGCACGCCGATCCCGCCGCCGATTATCCCGCGGCGGTGCTGGCCGTCGAGGCGGAGATGACGGTGGTGGGGGCGGAGGGTCGGCGGACGATCCGCGCCCGCGACTTCTTCACCGGAGTGCTGTCCTCGGCAGTGCGCGCCGACGAGATCCTCACGGAGATCCGCGTTTCCGCGCTGCCCCCGGGCACGGGGCAGGCCTACCTCAAGTTCCCGCATCCCGCCTCGGGATTCGCCGTGGTCGGGGTTGCCGCCGTTGTGCGCCTGCGCGGAGGCCGGTGCGAGGACGCACGCATCGGGGTCACCGGTGTGGGGCCGACGGCCTACCGCGCCGAGGCGGTGGAGAAGGCGCTCGTGGGGACCACGCTGGACGATCGCACGATCGCCGCGGCCGCCGAGCACGCCGCCGACGGGGTCGAGGCCAACGAGGACCTCTTCGCCACGCCGGACTATCGCGCGCACCTCGCCCGCGTGTTCACGAAGCGCGCGGTGCGGGCCGCGCTCGAGCGTGCCGGGAGAGCCTGAGTGGCGACGCGCGAGGAGCTCATCGATCTCCTGTCGGGCCTGGCGCTGTTCGCCGATCTGCCGCGGCCGCAGCTCGAAGCGGTCGTGCACCGGCTGGAGGAGGAGTACTTCGCCGAAGGCCAGCGCATCCTGCGGCAGGGGTTCAGCGGCAGCAACCTCTACATCATCCTCGAGGGCGAGGCCGCGGTCACGATCGACGGCACGCAGCGCAGCACGCTCGGGAAGGGGGACTTCTTCGGCGAGGTCTCCCTGCTGCTCGGGGAGCCGCCCATCGCCGACGTGGTGGCGCTCCGCCCGCTGCGCTGCCTCATGCTCCCCGGTCCCGAGGTCGAATCGTTCCTGCTGACCTACCCGCACGTGACCTACCGGATGCTGCAGGCGGAGGCCAGGCGGCTGCGCAACACCAGCTTATGGCGGTAGGCCGCCGCCGGGGCAGGGCGGCGGGATCGATCGGCAGGCCGTTCCCCCCAGGCACTTATCCCCTCGTCCTCGTGGGCAGCGGTCCGGGGGCGCTGCAGTTCAGTTACTTCCTCGGGCGCCTGGGCGTCGCCCACGCCGTGCTTTCGGCCGACCCCGGGCCCGGGGGGATGTTCAGGCAGTTCCCGCTCTACCAGCGGCTCAACACCTGGTCGAAGCCGTACCCACCCGTCCCCCCGCACTCCCGGCACTACGCCTGGTACGACTGGAACAGTCTCCTCGCCGACGAATCCCGCCACCGGGCGCTCGTGCCCGAGTTCATGAAGGGCGACTCGTACTTCCCCACGCGCCGTGAGATGGAGCGGGCGCTCGCCGCCTTCGTGCGCCGGACCGGGGTGCGTGTGCGCTACGGGTGCCGGTGGGAGTCGACGCGGCGGGAGGCGGGCGGTTTCGTCCTGGGGACCTCCGATGGGGAGTACGGCTGCCGGGTCGCGGTGTTCGCGGTGGGCATGGCGCAGCCGTGGAAGCCGGTGATCACGGGGATCGAGCATGTGCCTCACTACGCCCAGGCACGGCCGTCCCGGCTGTACGCCGGGAAGCGTATCCTGATCCTGGGCAAGCGCACGTCCGCCTTCGAGCTCGCGGACGCGCTGCTCCCGTATTGCCGTCAGATCGTACTCGTCTCCCCGCGGCCGCCACTGCTCGCCATCCACAGCCACTCGACTGCCGGGGTGCGCGCGCGGTACCTGCTGCCGTACGAGGACCACGTGCTCGGCGGCGGCGTCGTCATGCTCGACGCGGCGACGAGCCGTATCGAGCGCACCGCGAAAGGCTTCCGCGTCCTCGCCTCCGGCACGACCCGTCCCGGGGACTTCATGTTCGACGTCGACGCGGTGGTCGCCGCCACCGGCTGGACCACGCCGCTTGGCGATCTGCGTGCGCTCGGCGTGGCCACGTTCAGCCAGGACCGCATCCCCGCGCTCACCGCGTTCTGGGAGAGCACGACGGTACCGGATGTGTTCTTCGCGGGAGCGGCGACGCAGGGTGCCGTCGGGCTGCGCAAGCACGGCGTGCCGAGCAACTCAGGGGGTCTCGGAGGGTTCCGCCACAACGCCCGCGTCCTGGCCACCCACCTGGCCGAGACGCGCTTCGGCGTGCGGGTAGACCGGCCCACCCTGGCGCCGGATGACGTGGTGCCGTACCTGCTCTCCGAAGTGAGCCGCTCCTCCGAGCTCTGGAACCAGCGGTCCTACCTCGCCAGGGTGGTGAGCTGCGAGCGGAGCCGCGGCATCGTGGACGAGGGCATCCTGCCGCTCCAGCACTTCGTGGACACAAGTGGCCCCGACGCAGTCGCCATCGTGCTGGAAACCGACGCGTCCGGGGATCACCACCCTGCGGTGTATCTGCGTCGGGGCGGTAAGGTAAGTGAGCACGTGTTTCCCGGCGATCCCCTCTACGATTTCGAGACGGCGTCCCACCGGGCGCAGCTCGCGGCGCTGCTGCAGGACTTGATCTGAGTCAGTGCGTGGGGTGGTCCGTGGTCTCGCGCAGGCGGCGGGCCACTTCCTTGAGGATGGCCAGCGTCACCTTCGCGTTCCGTTCGAGCAGTTTCGTGAAGTCCCATGAGGCGAGGGCGAGGACGGTGGTCGGCTCCTCGGTGAGGACGTGCGCCATGCGCGGGGTCTGATCGAGCACGGACAGCTCGCCGAAGAAATCTCCCGCCCGCAGCGTGTTGAGGATCCGGTCGCCCCGCTCCACCCGCGCCCGGCCGGCCGTGATGATGTAGAACCCTGTGCCGACCTGCCCCTGGCGCACGATGTAGCGCTGGGCGGGGAACGAGATCTCCTCCATCAGGTCGGCCACGTCGCCCAGCCCCTTCGGCCCCACGCCGGCGAACAGCGTCACGCCGCGGAGGAGGTCCACTTTCTGCTTCTTCGTCATGGCCATGCTCGGTGGGCTTCTCCCCCGCCCATCACGAGTCCTGTGGCCCGGCCATTCCGGGAGGAGAGGTGGACGGGCTAAGCTAAGTTACTTCTCTTACGACCCGTTTGGATCGCAACGGAGCGAGGGGCATTCCGGAGGGGGTGGTGCAAGGGATGCAGGATTCGTCTGACGGCAAGTGGGTCCGGGTATCCGATAACCGCTGGCGTCGCCTGACGCGCCGCGACTTCCTGAAGCTCACGGCGGGCGCCGCCGGCGCCGCCGCCGCGGCGGGCCAGTTCGGCTCGCTGCTCACCACGGTGGCGCGGGCGCAGCAGCGGGAACTGCGCATCATGACCTGGAGCCACTTCGTCCCCGCGTTCGACACCTGGTTCGACCCCTGGGCGGAGAAGTGGGGCCAGGGGAAAGGCATCAGGGTCACGGTCGACCACATCTCGTTCGCGGACATCGTCCCGCGGGCGAACGCCGAGGTGGCGGCCCAGGCCGGGCACGACCTGTTCTTCTTCCTCTCGCCGCCGTCGGCGTTCGAGCAGCAGGTGCTCGATCTCACCGACATCAACCGCGAGGCGGAGCGGCGGTACGGGCCGATCGTGCCGTTCGTCCGGAAGAGCACGTACAACGCCAACACCCGGAAGTGGTTCGCCTTCTCCGACAACTGGGTGCCGGATCCCGGCGACTACCTGAAGAGCGCCTGGAGCGCGGTCGGGTTCCCCAACGGCCCCGCCACGTGGGACGATCTGCTGCGGGGCGGCATCGCGATCAAGCAGCGCTTCCGGGATATCCAGATCCCGATCGGGATCGGCCTCTCTCAGGACATCGACTCGAACATGGCCACGCATGCCATGCTCTGGGCGTACGGGGCCAGCGAGCAGGATGCGAACGAGAACGTCACGCTGAACGCCGAGGAGACCGTGCGCGCCGTCGAGTTCGGCGCGCGCCTGTTCCGCGAGACGATGAACCCCGCGGTGCTCTCCTGGAACGCGGCGTCCAACAACCAAGCCCTCAACGCCCGGCAGACCTCCTACATCCTCAACTCGATCTCCGCCTACCGCACGGCGCAGGACAACCGCCTGCCGGTCGCCGATGACATCAACTTCGTCGGCGCGCTGCGCGGCCCGCGCGCGCGTTGGGCCAGCGAGCACGTCATGGGCGCCTGGGTCGTCTGGAAGTTCGCCCGGAACCCCGACAACGCGAAGGCGTTCCTGCTCGATTTCGTGGACAACTACCGGGAAGCCGTGATTGCGAGCAAGCTCTACAACTTCCCCTCGTTCATGGGCTCGGTCGCCGAGAAGAAGGTCGCCCTCGCGGAGAAGCCCACGGAAGGGCGCAAGTGGGTGCGGGCCGCCGTGCTGAAGGATCCCTTCGGGTCCCAGCCGGTGAACAAGCTGGCCGTGCTCGCCGATGCCGAGGAGTGGTCCACGAACCCCGGCCATCCTGGCC
>MENB01000171.1:29423-32763 GCA_001768125.1 Armatimonadetes bacterium RBG_19FT_COMBO_69_19 | reverse complement strand
GCGGCCACCGGGCAACTCACGCCGCAGCGCGCGGTCGCGGAAGCGGACCGGCGGGTGAAGGACATCTTCGCCAAGTGGCGACGGCTCGGTCTGGTCGGAGGCGGCAGCAAGGACCGGTAAGGACAGAAGACGCACCGATAGCGGTGGAACAGGGGATAAGGGAGCGCCTTCCCTTATCCCCTGTCGCCCGTCAGTGAGGGAGCCATGGGATACGTTGAAGCCAGGAACCTCCACAAGCACTTCGGAGAGGTGCGCGCGGTCGACGGCGTGGACCTCGACGTCAAGGAGGGTGAGCTGCTCGTCCTCCTCGG
This sequence comes from Armatimonadetes bacterium RBG_19FT_COMBO_69_19, assembly GCA_001768125.1. Taxonomy (GTDB): domain Bacteria; phylum Sysuimicrobiota; class Sysuimicrobiia; order Sysuimicrobiales; family Kaftiobacteriaceae; genus Kaftiobacterium. Next base: position 32,452 of record MENB01000171.1, on the reverse strand, counting down.
CCCATCCGGGTGCGGGAAGACCACGTTGATGCGGATGATCGCCGGCCTGGAGCAGCCTACCTCCGGCGAGATCTCCATCGCGGGCGAGCTCGTCGACGAGGACGTCCCCCCCCGCGCCCGCGGCATCGCCATGGTTTTCCAGAGCTATGCGCTCTACCCGCACAAGACCGCGTTCCAGAACATTGCCTTCCCGCTGGAGGCGATCGGGAAGTCCGCCGGCGAGATCAAGCGGTCGGTGGACTGGGGCGCGGGGATGTTCGGCATCCGCCACCTCCTTGGCCGGCGGCCCCGCCAGCTGTCGGGCGGCGAGCGCCAGCGCGTGGCCCTCGCCCGCTCGGTGGTGCGGGAGCCCCGGGTCTTCCTGTTCGACGAGCCGCTGTCCAACCTCGACGCGCAGCTGCGCGCGGTCGCCCGCTTCGAGCTCAAGCAGTTCCAGCGCCAGATCGGGACGACGACGATCTACGTCACGCACGACCAGATCGAGGCGATGGGGCTGGGGGACCGCATCGCCGTGATGAACAAGGGCAAGGTCCGCCAGATCGGGATGCCGCAGGAAGTCTACAACTATCCGGTGGACACCTTCGTCGCCACCTTCCTCGGCTCACCGCCGATGAACCTCGTGCAGCGGGACGTCCACACGATCGTGGGCTTCCGGCCGGAGACCTTCCTGCCGAAGAGCGCGTTCCCGGCCGAGGCCCCGGTGGAGACGTTCCAGTTCCGCGTGCGGGAGGTGGAGCACCTCGGTTCGGACCGCCTCATCTACGGGTCGCTCGAGGGTGGCTTCCGCTCCGATGCAACGGTCATCTCCGACATCCCCTCGACAATCACCATGCCGATCGTCGAGGGCGAGCTACATGACTTCGCCGTGCCCCGCGCGAACCTGCGCACGTTCGATCCGCAGACGGGACTGCGGCGGGACGGCCGTGCTGCGTAGGGACGCGCATCCGGGTGTCGCTCCTGCGGCGATCTTTCGCCGGCGCACGCTGGCCGATCGGGAAGACCTCCTCGGCCGGATCCTGCTTGCCCCCGCTCTTATCTACGTCATCCTCCTCGTCGCCGCGCCGCTGGCCCTGGCCATCCTGCTGAGCTTCAGCGCCTCGTTCGCGGGCAGCCTGGAGTTCCACTGGACGGGGTTGCGCAACTTCGCCACGATCATCCAGGATCCGCAGTTCCGGCTCGCCCTGCGCAACACCGCGCTGTTCACGGTCGTCTCGCAGGCCCTGGTGATCGTCCTCGCCGTGACCGCGGCGCACGTGCTCGACGCCGCTTTCGCCGGCAAGCGCGTGGTCCGGTTCCTCCTGCTGCTGCCGTGGGCCGTGCCGGTGTCGCTCGCCGCGATGGCCTGGACCTGGATCTTCGACTCCACCTTCAGCGTGATCAATTGGACCCTGCGGGTCGCGGGGCTGCTGGACGGCTGGCTCTACTGGTTCGGTGACCCCACCCTCGCCATGATCGCGATCATCACGGTGCACGTCTGGCGGATGTTCCCCTTCGCGACGGTCATCGTGCTCGCGGGGATGACCGCCGTGCCGCTCGACATCCGGGAGGCGGCGGTGATCGATGGGGCGTCGTTCTGGCGCCGGCTGTTCCAGGTGAACCTGCCGCTGCTGCTGCCCATCATCACGGTGTCGGTCCTCTTCGGCGTCGTGTTCACCTCCACCGACCTGGGCGTGGTCTGGCTGCTCACGCGCGGGGGCCCCTACAACAGCACCCACGTCCTGTCCACGCTGGCCTTCCAGCGCGGCATCCTGGGGGCGAATCTGGGGCAGGGGGCGGCGATCGCCATCTTCCTCCTGCCGGTCCTCATGCTCGCCGCGGTCGGCATGCTGCGCGTGGCCCGGCGCACCGAGGTCGGCGCGTGACGGCGATGGCCCCGATGACGCTGACGCCGCAGGCCGTCGCCCGGCGCCGGAAGCGCCGGGTCCTCCGGGGCGTCAAGCGGATCGGGCTGTACCTGGCCGCGTTCGCCTTCACGGCCTTCGCCGTCTTTCCGTTCTACTGGATGCTCCTCACGTCGTTCAAGACCAACCGGGATCTCTACGTGGGTGCGACCGATCTCAGCCACATCCCCTGGATCTTCAACGAGACCCCGACGCTGCAGCACGTCAAGCTCCTCCTCTTCGGGACGCCCTACCTGATCTGGGTGCGCAATACCGTCCTCGTCGGCGCCGTCGTCGTGCTCATCACCCTCGTCTTCGCGGTGCCGGCCGGGTACGCGCTGGCCCGGCTCACGGGGCGGTGGGGCGAGCGCCTGGGGATTGGTATCTTCCTCACCTACCTGGTGCCGCCCACGCTGCTGTTCATCCCGTTCGCGCGTGTCATCGCCGTGCTCGGGCTGCAGAACTCGCCCTGGGCCCTCGTCCTGGTGTACCCGACGTTCACCATCCCGTTCTGCACCTGGCTGCTCATGGGGTTCTTCCGGTCGATCCCGCGCGACATCGAGGAGCAGGGGATGATCGACGGCTACAGCCGCTGGAGCGTGATCCGGAAGATCGTCCTGCCGCTCGCGGTTTCGGGCATCCTCACCGCCGTGATCTTCGCGTTCACGCTCGTGCTGCAGGAGTTCGTCTACGCCCTGACCTTCATCAGCTCGGTCGGCAAGATGACGGTCAGCCTCGGCGTGCCGGTGGCCCTCGTCCGCGGCGACGTCTTCTACTGGGGCTCGCTCATGGCCGCCGCGCTCATCACGAGCATCCCGATCGCCATCATCTACAACCTCTTCATCGACCGCTTCATCGCCGGGCTCACCGCCGGCGCCGTGAAGGGGTGAGTGGCGTGGCGCGCGCGCGGACTCCGGCCACAGCCAGCGAAGGCCCGCGTGCCTTCGGGGCCTACGTCCGGATGCTGCGTGAGAATGCCCGGGGCGCCGGGCGCGGGAAGACGTTGCGCCAGCTCTCCCGCGAGACGGGCATCGCGCCGAGCGTGCTGAGCCGCGGTGAGCGGGGGCTGCAGGACCTGCGGCAGGCGGAATACATCGAGCGCCTGGCCCCGCACCTCGGCGTTCGCCCTTCCGTGCTGCGCCGCGTCGC
>MENB01000171.1:29075-29264 GCA_001768125.1 Armatimonadetes bacterium RBG_19FT_COMBO_69_19 | reverse complement strand
TCTGCTGGTCTACATCGAGTTCCTCGCCGCCCGGGCTCGCTCTGAAGGCACCCGCGGTGCCGACGAGACCCGCTGAGCGCCGCCGGACGTCAGGGGTGGGGCGTCCCCCCGTCGGCCGGGGCGGGGTTCACCACGATGACCGTCGCCGTTTCCGGGTCGCCGCCGCGAACGTAGGCGGTGACCGTGATC
>MENB01000171.1:28883-28963 GCA_001768125.1 Armatimonadetes bacterium RBG_19FT_COMBO_69_19 | reverse complement strand
CCGTGATCGCGATCTCCACGCGCGCGCCGGGGACCGTGCTTCCTTCGACGGCGAATGGGGCGGACACGGTCTGTCCATCC
>MENB01000171.1:25263-28824 GCA_001768125.1 Armatimonadetes bacterium RBG_19FT_COMBO_69_19 | reverse complement strand
CGCGCTGCCCTCATCACCCGGGTCGGCGACCCGTCCGGCGCCGGCGCCGCCCACATCGCGGGTCCACTGACGGTTCATCCGTACCTCCGTGCTCTCGCTCAACAGGTATTCCGTCGGTTCGGTCCCGCGGATGAAGGCTTCGGGCCGGGGATCGTCGCAGCTCGCCATCGCCAGGAGACCCGATGCGCCACACGTCGTGACGACGATGACGCGGGGCGGAACTTCCCAGTCGGTGGCCGGCACCGCGGCGAGCGCCGTCTCCATGAACGCCCGCCAGATCCGGGTGGGGACAGTGGCGCCTACGACCTTCTCCGTGGGCGTGTTGTCGTCGTTGCCCACCCACACGCCGGTGACCATCTCCGGCGTGTAGCCGATGAACCACGCGTTCCGGTAGTCGTCGGTGGTCCCGGTCTTGCCCGCGAGCGGCCGCCCGAGGTCGGCGCCCCGGCCGGTGCCCCGAACGATCACGCCTTTCAGGATGTCGGTCATCACATAAGCGTTCTCCGGGCTGAAGACCAGCGTGCGCCGCGGCACCAGCTCTTCCAGGAGTTTCCCGGAGCGATCCTCGATGCGCTGGATGGCCGCGGGCTCGGCCCGCACGCCGAGGGCCGCCAGCACGCCGTAGGCCGAGGTGAGCTCCAGCAGGGTCACCTCCGAGCTCCCCAGGGCGAGCGAGAGGTCCGGCCGCAAGGGACTGCTGATGCCCATGCGCTGGGCGAACGCGATGACGCGCCCAACCCCGACCTCCTCCAGCGTCTTGATCGCCGGGATGTTGATCGAGCGCTCGATGGCCTGGCGCATGCGCACCGGACCGGCGAACTCCTCGGTGTAGTTCCTCGGCTGCCAGAGCCCCTGCGGCGTGTCGTACTCGATCGGCTCGTCCACGATGATCTTCGTCGGCGCCATGCCGCTGGCGATTGCGGTGACGTAGACGAAGGGTTTGAAGGCCGATCCCGGCTGCCGCCGCGCCTGCCACGCCCGGTTGAACTGGCTCGAGGCGAAGTCGTATCCGCCGATCATCGCCCGCACGGCGCCGGTGGACGGCTCGAGCGCCACCAGGGCGCCCTGGGTGACGTTGAGTCCTGCCTCCTTCGCCGCGTCGATCTCCCGGCGCACGGCGGACTCGGCCGCGGCCTGGAGGTCGAGATCCAGTGTGGTGTGCACCCGCAGGCCGCCCCTGTAGACGGCCTCCTCCCCGTAGCGCTCGAGCAGATAGGGGAGGATGTAGGACACGAAATATGGCGCCCGGACCCCCACGAGCCCCAGGTTCCGTTCCTGAGTGAACGTGAGCGGTTCGGCGGCCGCGTCCCGCGCGGCTTCCTCCGGGACGAGGCCGTTCTGGACCATGCGGCGGAGCACGAGGCGCTGTCGCTGCTGCACCCGGGGGAGGTTGCGGTACGGGGAATACGCCGACGGGGCCCGGATCAATCCGGCCAGGACCGCGCTCTGGGCGAGGGTCAGCCCTTCCACCGGCTTGTCGAAGAACACGCGGGCGGCCATCGCCGCGCCGTACGCCCCGTGGCCGAAATACACCTCGTTCAAGTAGCGCTCGAGGATCTCCGCCTTCGTGAACCGGCGCTCGATCTCGATGGCCATGAGGACCTCGGCCAGCTTCCGGCTGAAGACGCGTTCCGGGCTCAGGAAGACCGTGCGGGCCAGCTGCTGGGTGATGGTGCTCCCGCCCTCGAGGAGCTCGCGCGCCAGCAGGTTGCGCCACAGCGCCCGCACCGTGCCACGGAAATCCACCCCGTGGTGCTGGAAGAATCGCTCGTCCTCGATGGACACCACGGCCTGCTGCAGGGAGGGTGGGATGCGCTCGAGGGGCACGGTGACGCGGTTCTCGAGGAAGAGACTGGCCACGATCTGGCCGTCGCGCGCATAGATGCGGGTGGCCTCGGCCGGCGGCGCGTACAGGGCGGCAACGTCGGGGAGGCGGCGGTTGAACGAGACCACCATGCCGACCGCGGCACCGGTGGTCATCACGGAAAGCAGGAGCAGGCACACGCCGGCCACCGCCGCGGCGCGAACAAGGCGGCTGTGGCGGAGGATGTAGCGAACATGCGCCGGGCCGATGACGCGGCTCATGGCAGGATACCGGAGCCATTCCCATGCGAGAGATCCCACAGACCGGCTCTGGCAGGTGATGGGTCAGGCGGCGGGCGCGGAGCTCCTCGATTGCTCCATGAGTCCTCTTTCTCGCCGTGAGGCATCCCCGAAGGAACCCGTGGGCCATCCGCCGTACAGAAGTACGATGGTTGGCCGCAGAGCGGCGGAGGAGAATGGGATGGCCGAGGTTGCTGCCGCGACGATTATCCGGGCACCGCTCGCGGAGGTCTATCGCGTCGCCAAAGACGTCGAGCGCTTTCCGGACTTCATGCCAGACGTCGAGTCCATCCGGGTGCTGGAGCGCGCCGGCACCAGCACCGTCACCGAATGGGTGGGGCTGGTCCAGGGCCGGAAGATCCGCTGGGTCGAGGAGGACCATTGGAACGATGCCGCGCATCTCTGCACGTTCCGCCAGCGCGAGGGCGACTTCACGAAGTACGAAGGCACCTGGGGGTTCGAGGCCGTCCCCGAGGGCACCCGAACGACGCTCGTCCTGGAGTACGAGATGGACCTGCCCCTGGCCGGGGCGCTGCTCAGCAACCTGCTGAAGGTGCTGGTCCGCAAGAATCTCGAGGGCATGCTCGCGGCGTTGAAGGGCCAGCTCGAGGGCGCCGCCCCGGCCCGGTAGGGCGGGAAAAACACCAGCATATCCCGGAGGAGGTGGAGGATGGACCCGCTCATTCCCTGGTTGTCCGCTCAGATCCGCAGCCGCTTCGACCGCCGCGGGCAGGCGGAGCTGATCGTCGTGGCGCTTGTGCTGTTCCTGCTCTGGCTCTTCGTGACGGGCCGGAGGGTCGTCGTTAACTAGCCGGTGTGCAGAGGGCCTTAGGGAGCCGGGGCTCCCTAAGGCCTTTTCATGCGCAGGGCGGGGCAAGACAGGGAAGGAGAAAGGCACCGGCCGCCTCCGGACACTATATGAGGATAGACGGCACCGGCGGGGCATGAAGACGCGCGCACGCATCCCGATCGCCAAACCACTGATCTCCGACGACGAAAAGCGCCGGGTCCTGGAGGTCCTCGATTCTGGCCACCTCGTGGCCGGAAGCCAGGTGCGGGCCTTCGAGCAGGCCTTTGCGAGGTACCTCCGCGTGCCCTTCGCGGCGGCCACGTCGTCCGGCACGACCGCCCTGCAGGTCGCCCTCGAAGCGCTCGGGATCGGCCGGGGGGACGCGGTCATCACGACGCCGTTCACCTTCGTCGCGAGCAGCAACGCCATTCTGTACGCGGGCGCCCGGCCGGTCTTCGTGGACGTCGACGCGCGCACGGCCAACCTGGACCCCAATCAGGTCGAGAATGCGGTGCGCCGGGAGCGGGCGAAGGCCATCCTCTGCGTGCACCTGTACGGCCTGCCCTGCGACTTGCCCGCCCTGGTCGACATCGCCGCGCGGCACCATCTCCTGCTGGTGGAGGACTGCGCGCAGGCGCACGGGGCGGCGGTGCGCGGCCGCAAAGCGG
>MENB01000171.1:24819-25152 GCA_001768125.1 Armatimonadetes bacterium RBG_19FT_COMBO_69_19 | reverse complement strand
TGCTCGTGAACGTGGGGCAGAACGGCGCCGCGGAGTACGTCTACGAACGGATCGGTTACAACTACCGCATGACCGAGATGGCCGGAGCGATGGGGTTGGGACAACTGGCACATCTGGATGAGCGCAACGCCGCCCGCCGGCGCAATGCCGCGCGGCTCACGGCAGGCATCCAGGGGCTGGACTGGCTCGTGCCCCCCACCGAGCCTGCCGGCTATCACCACGTGTACAACCAGTACACCGTGAAGGTCCGAAGCGATCGCGACGCGGTGGCCCGCCATCTCGCGGCGGCCGGCGTCGGCTCGCGCGTGTACTATCCGCATCTCATCCCGCACT
>MENB01000171.1:9963-24801 GCA_001768125.1 Armatimonadetes bacterium RBG_19FT_COMBO_69_19 | reverse complement strand
TCGGGTTCGGCGGCTCCTACCCCGTGGCCGAGGCGCTGACCGCGCAGGTCCTCTCGCTGCCCGTGCATCCCGCGCTGTCCGAGGACGACGTGGACTGGATCGTCGAGTCGGTCCGCGCGTTCCCCCGCGGGCCGCGGGCGTAGGGGCGGTTCCCGTGGCGCGCCGCGTCCGCGTGGGCGTCGTGGGCCTCGGCCAGTGGGGCCGGCACCACGCCCGCATCTACGCCGGTCTCCCCGAGGCGGAGCTGGTCGGCGTCGCCGACCTGAACAAAGCGGAGCTCCGCGGCTTCGTCAACCGCTACCGCACCGCGGGGTTCACCGACTACCGCGATCTGCTCGGCAAGGTGGACGCCGTGAGCATCGCGGCGCCCACCGCGCTGCACCACGAGATCGCGCGCGCGTTCCTCACCGCCGGGGTCCACGTCCTGGTCGAGAAGCCGATGACGACCACGGTCGGCGAGGCGGAGGAGCTCGTCGCCCTGGCCGAGCGGCGGGATCTCGTCCTCGTCGTCGGCCACGTCGAGCGCTTCAAGCCGGCGGTGCGCCGGCTCATGGAGATGACCCGGGATCCGCTGTTCATTCAGTCCCGGCGGGTGCGCCCCTATGACCGGACGCGCGTGATGGATGTCGGCGTCGTGATGGACCTCATGATCCACGACATCGACATCGTGCTCTCGCTCGCCGGCGGCCGGGTGGTGGATATCGGGGGCCTCGGCGTGAACATCCACAATTCGCACGAAGACCTCGCTGTGGCGCACCTGAAGTTCTCGTCGGGCTGCGTGGCCTGGTTGCTGGCCAGCCGCGTGTCCGCGGACAAGGTCGCCGAGATCGAGGTCACCACCGGCGACCGCGTCATCCGCCTCGACTACCAGAAGCAGCAGATCGCCCTACATCCCTTCGGCGGCGAGATCGAGCAGATGGTGATCAAAGGCGATGAGCCGCTGCGGGCGGAGCTCCGGCACTTCGTGAACTGCGTCCAGGGGCTGGAGCTGCCGCTGGTGCGCGGGGAGGACGGGCTGCGGGCCCTCGAGGTGGCCCTGCGCCTGGTTGAGGTGATGTCCGTCGTGACCCCCGGCGTGCGCGTGTAGCTGCTAGGGGTGGACGACGACGCAGGTGGCGACTCTGGTGACGCCTTCGATGCGCCGGAGCTCGGCGGCGACGGAGGGAAAGCCCTTCGTCGTTTCGTGCTCCACGACCGCAACGACGTCGAAGTCGCCCATCGTGACATGCGCCTCGATGACCCAGGTGATCTGCTTCGCCTCGCGCGCGACGGCAGCGGGGGTGCTGTGATCGAGCGCGATGAGCATGTAGGCGAGGTGCGCCACGTCCGCTAGAGTTCTCCGCGACATGCAGCGTCCTCCTGTGCCGGGTCTGCACTGAGCCTCCGCGGGGCAGGGGACATGATGAAGGCCCGGGCGAGCACCCGCACAGGGTGCTCGAACCATTCACGGGAGCGCTGGTTCACATGCCCCTCGGCACGAGGCGATGGGCCGGTGCGTGTCTCCTGAGTCTCGCCCTGCTCATCCCGGTCCCCGCCGCCGCAGCAGGTTCCTCCTCCACTGCCAACATCCCCGCGCTGGTGGACACGTATGCCCGCAAGTACGGGATCCCGCTCCAGATCGCGCGCAACCTGGTCCGTGTTGAATCGGGGGGCCGGCAGGATGCGGTAAGCTCCAGCGGCGCCCGCGGCGTCATGCAGCTCATGCCGGCGACAGCCCGGGCCCTCGGTGTCGACATCGACGACACGACGCAGAACATCGAAGGCGGGATGCGCTACCTGCGCATGCAGTTCGACCGGTTCGGGCGCTGGGACCTCGCCGTCGCGGCCTATCACGCCGGCCCGGTGGCGGTACAGAAGGCCAACGGGATCCCGGCGAAGTCGGCGGCGTTCGTGCGCCGCGTCATGGGCGGCACGGCGGTCGCCTCCGTCCCGCCCGCGCGTGCCGCCGAGGCCACCCACCGTCTGACCGGGGGGTTTGCCTGGCCGGTCGAGGGACTCCTCACCGCGCGCTTCGGCACCCGCCACCGCGGGATCGATCTCGCGGCCCCGGCCGGGACGCCGATCCGCGCGAGCCGGGCCGGGACCGTCTCGCACACAGGCCGGTACTACGAATACGGGCAGACCGTGATCCTCGAGCACGGGGGCGAGGTGTCGACCCTCTACGGGCACACCTCGGCCATCCTCGTTCAAAAGGGCCAGGCTATCAAGGCAGGGCAAGTCATCGCCCGCGTCGGCTGCACGGGGCGATGCACCGGACCGCACGTGCACTTCGAGATCCGGGTCAACGGCCGCGCCGTGGATCCGCTGACGGCGCAGGCGGGCACCAAGACGCCGAAGGCAGCGGCCTCGTCGTCGAGCGCCGCCTCCGCGCGTGTGACCCAGGCGACGCCGATCCAGACGCCCGCGGCGCCCACTGAGGATAGATCGCCGAGGACGCCGGCAGCGTCGGGCGATACGATCGTCTCGGTCAGGGAGGTCATGCGCGGCGGCGAAGTCGTGTATCGCGTCGAGACGACGACGCTCATCCTCGAAGGCGACATGCGTGTGCGCATCATCCGGGAGTACCGGCGTGTGAACGGGGAACTCGTGCTGGTCAGCGAGCAGAGCCAGGTGTACCGGGTGGGAGAAGAAGGCGAAGAGGATTGACAGCGCCGGGTCCCTCTCCCTAGGATAGGAGGAGCACGAAGACCCGCAGTCTTCTGGGGCAGGGTGAGGTCCGGCGAACGTCGGGCCGATTCCCGATCGGCGGTGACAGCCCGTGAGGGCCTGGAGCGCCAGGCCCGTGGCCCGGTGGAATTCCGGGGTCGACGGTACAGTCCGTATGAGATGAAGACGGCGGGGACAGGCGCCTGAGCGCCCCCGAGGACGCCCGAGTTCGGGCGTCATTTTCTTTTGTCCCCGTCCTCCATCACGAAGGAGGGAGCTTCGATGAGGGCACGTGAGCTGGCAGCGGCGGCGATCTTCATCGCCCTGACGTTCGTCGTGACGAGGTACACCGTGATCCCGATCCCGGCGACCAGGGGATACTTCAATCTGGGCGAGGTGGTCATCTACATCGCCGCCATCGTTTTCGGCCCGGTGGTCGGGGCGCTGGCGGGGGGGCTCGGCGCGGGGCTGGCGGACCTGGTCGCCGCGCCGCAGTTCGCGCCGTTCACCATTGTCATCAAGGGCGTCGAAGGGCTCCTCGTCGGGTGGCTCGCGGGGCGAAGTTCGGCCAGCCGCATCGGGGCCGCGGCGCTGGGTGGGGCATGGATGGTCGCCGGTTACTTTGCGGCGGAGGTCCTGTTCGCGCAGCGGCTGGGTATTGCCCCGACCCCGGCCGCTGCGGTGGGGGCGGCTCTGACGGAGGTGCCGTTCAACCTCGTGCAGGTCGCCGCGGGCGTGACCGTCGCCGTCCTGGTCGCCGCCCGCTTGCGCGGCCTCGCTCCGGAGCGCCTCGCCCAGTGAGGCGCTCCGGCAAGGTGAGCAGTGACGTGCTCGAGCGCGTCGTCTACCCGCACCTCGGCCGCCGCCCGGACGTCCTCGTGCACGCGCACCTGGGCGAGGATTGCGCCGTGGTGGATTTCGGGGAGTGGGTGGTCGTGCTCACGACGGACCCGGTGACCGGGGCGGCCTCGCACCTGGGCCGGTACGCCGTGCACGTCTCGTGCAACGATCTCGCCACGACCGGCGCTGAACCGGTGGGACTCCTCCTGACGTTGCTGCTGCACGAGGCCACCACAGAAGCCGACCTGGAGCGCATCATGCGCGAGGCAGGGGAGGCCGCCCGGGCGCTGCGCGTGGAGATCATCGGCGGCCACACCGAGGTGACCCCGGGGATCGATCGGACGATCGCGGTGGTCACGGCGGTGGGACGGGCGCGGAAGGGGACGGTGATCTCCTCCGGCGGCGCCCGCCCGGGTGACCGCGTCCTGCTGACGAAGAGCGCGGGCGTCGAGGGCACGGCCATCCTCGCGACGGATCTTGCGGACCGGTTGCGCGGCGCCGTGGACGAGGCGGTGCTCCGCCGGGCGCGCGTGTTCCTCGACAGGATTAGCGTCGTGCCGGAAGGGCTCGCGGGTGCCCGAGCCGGCGCCAGCGCAATGCATGACGTCACGGAAGGGGGCGTCCTCGGCGGGGCGTGGGAGCTGGCCGAAGCGTCGGGGATCGGCATCGAGGTGCGCGCGGAGGCCATCCCTGTCGCTCCGGAGACAGAGGCGATCTGCCGCGCGCTCGCCGTGGATCCGCTGCGCCTGATCAGTAGCGGCGCGATGCTGATCGCCACGCGCGCACCGGAGCGTACGCTGCGGGCCCTCCGGGACGAGGGGATCCCGGCGGCGGAGATCGGGATGATGACGCCGGCGAAGCGCGTGCTGATCCGCGGCGGTCGGGCCATCACGCTGCAGGCGCCTGAGCCGGACGAGCTGTGGCGGGTCCTGGCGGAGTCGTAGACAGGCGCGGGCGAACCGGAGTACAATCGGGGCAGAATCGCATAGCAGGTGTTCTTGGGGAGCTCGGGGAGCCGGGCTGAGAGTGCGACCGATCCGTCGCAGACCCTTTGCACCCGATCCAGGTAATACTGGCGTGGGGAGCAAGGACGCTCGTATCGCCGCCAGCCTGGAAGGGCTGGCGTTTTGCATTCCAGAGGGGGGTGTCCGATGAACAGACAGGATCTGCGGCGGCTCGTGGAGATCGGCTTCGCGGTCGCGCTGGTCGCCGTGCTCAGTAACATCCGCGTGTACAAGCTCCCCCAGGGCGGGTCGATCACCGCGGGCAGCCTCGTGCCCATCTTCTACATCGCCCTGCGGTGGGGCGGGAAGGCGGGGCTGCTCGCGGGTGTTCTGGCCGGCGCCGTCAACTACATCCTCGAGCCGTTCTTCGTTCACCCCGTGCAGGTGCTCCTGGACTACCCAGTAGCGTTCGGGCTCCTCGGCGTGGCGGGATTCTTTCAGCGCAGCCCCGTGATCGGTATCATCGTCGGCGGGCTGGCTCGCTTCCTCGCGCACTTCGTCTCGGGAGTGGTCTTCTTCGCCGCGTATGCGCCTGAGGGCACGTCGCCGGCGATCTACTCCGCGGTCTACAACGGGAGCTACATGCTTCCCGAGGTGCTGATCAGCATCGTCCTGACCCTGCTCGTGGTGCGGGCGATGGAGCGCATCCGTCCCGTGCAGCCCGCGTGATCACCGCCTGATGCGCGCGGCCATCCTCGCCGGCGGCCGTCTGCGCGTGGAGGCGGGGCTCCGCGTGCGGCTGCTGGATGCCGACCTGCTGATCTGCGCCGACGGCGGCCTGCGCGCCGCGCGGCGTCTCCGCATCCGCCCGCACGCCGCGGTGGGCGACTTCGACTCCGCCTCGCCTGCGCTGGTCGCCTGGGCACGCTCCGCGGGGGCCACGATCGTCCGGCATGCCGTCGAGAAGGACCAGACCGACGCCGAGCTCGCCCTGGATTACGCCGTCTCGCATGGGGCGCGGGACGTCGAGTTCTTCGGCGCGCTCGGGGGTCGCCTCGACCATCTCCTGGCGAACGTCGCCCTGCTCCTGCGGGCGCGGGCGAAGGGCGCGCGCCTTCGCATCGTCGATGGGGCCGTGGAGGCGTTCCTGGCCGGGCCGCGGATGCCGCTGGATGCCCGCCCCGGCGATCTCGTCTCCCTCCTGTCGCTGTCGGCGAGGAGCTCGGGCGTCACGACGCGCGGCCTGAAGTATCCCCTCCGGAACGCGGTGCTGCGTGAGGGCAGCACCCTCGGGATCAGCAACGAAGCCGTCGCTTCCGGCCCGTCGGTTTCCGTGCGCTCCGGCGATCTCCTCATCGTGCGCAGGCGCCGCCGGCGCCGCCGGGCCGGCTTGCGGGCAAATGTATAATGGGAGCCATGCAGGATTACTGGATCAGGTCGGTGACAGAGGACGGCACGGTGCGTGCGATGGCCGCGGTGACGACGCGGACCGTCGAACAGGCCCGCCGCCGGCACGCCACGGCCCCGACGGCGACCGCGGCGCTCGGCCGGACGCTCACGGCCGCGGGATTGCTCGGCACGATCCTGAAGCTCGGGCAGACGGTGATGGTCCGCGTCCTGGGCGACGGGCCGCTCGGCGGCGCGCTGGCGATGAGCGACGCGACCGGAGCGGTGCGCGGCTATGTGGTCAACCCGGACGTGCACCTGCCGCTCACGCCGATGGGGAAGCTCGACGTGGGCGGGGCGGTGGGGCGCGGAACGCTCCACGTCACGCTCGACCTCGGGATGCGCTATCCCTATCACGGCAGCGTGCCGCTCGTCTCCGGCGAGATCGGCGAGGATCTCGCCGCCTATCTGGTCACCTCGCATCAGATCCCGTCTCTGGTCGCCCTCGGCGTGCTGGTTTCCCCGGATGAGCGCGTGCTCGCCGCCGGGGGCCTCATCGTCCAGGTCATGCCCGGCGGAGACGAGAGCGTGACGGACTACCTGGAGGCCCGCGCCCGGGTGCTGCCGACGGTGACCTCGATGGTCAGCAGCGGGCGCACGCCGGAGGAGATGGTCCAGGCGGCGCTCGGGGACGTCCGGAGCCAGGTCGTCGAACGCGCGCCGGTCCGCTTCCGGTGCGGGTGCACGGTGGGGAAAGTCCGCGGCGTGCTGGCCAGCCTCGGCGAGGACGAGATGGACGACATCATCCGCGAGCAGGGGCAGATCGAGGTGCGCTGCAACTTCTGCGGGAAGCGCTACACGTTCGAGGACGACGACATCCCGTCGATCGTCGGCGGGCGTTCCACAAACGGCGAACGGTCCCCCTCATAGGGCGACCGTCCACCGCACCGCGCCGCTTGTCGAGCCGGATCAGCTGGCCCGCTTGACCCGGCCGCTCCGAAGACAGGTTGTGCACACCGCCGTCCGCCGGGGGGTGCCGTCCACGAGGATCCGCACCCGCTGAAGGTTCGGCAGGAACCGCCGCTTCGTCTTGATCGCCGAGTGGCTGACCGAGTGCCCGACCACCGGCTTCTTCCCGCACACCGCACACTGACGCGCCATGGCCCTGCTCCTCTGCGCTTACGACACCCCGTGATTCTAGCACACGCGGGCGAGGCAAGGAAAGCCTGCGGGCCCGTAGAACAGGGACGCGGATGGCCACGACCCGCCGCCTCTCCGCATCCGCCCTCCGGCCGTCTCGCTCCCGCGGTTCCCCGCTGCTCGCTCCCGTCCAGTACGTGAAGGGGGTGGGCCCCACCCGGGCTGAGCAACTTGCGCGCCTCGGCATCGAGACCGTCGAAGATCTGCTGTACCACCGCCCGCACCGGTACGAGGACCGCCGCCGGCTCGCCACGATCGGCCAGCTGATCCCCGGCCAGAAGACCTCGACGCAGGGTACGGTCGTCGCCATGAGCGAGAAGCGCTACGGCACCTACCAGTTCCAGGCCGCGATCGCGGACGACAGCGGCGTGCTCCAGTGCACCTGGTTCGGGCAGCGGTACCTCCGGCGCCTCATCACGCGAGGCACCCGGTTGATCGTGTATGGGAAGGTTGAGCGGTTCGGGTCGCTCGTGATGACCGTCGAGGAGTTCGAGATCCTCACCGGCGGCGAGGAGGATACGCTGCACACGCAGCGGATCGTGCCCGTCCATCCTGCCACGGAGGGTCTCAGCCCGCGCGTGCTGCGCACGATCATCCACCAGGCGCTGGGATCGCACGCCGCGGAGGTACCCGAGATCCTGCCCGCCGACGTCGTCCGGCGCTACGGCCTTCCCGACCGCGGAGCGGCCCTGCGGTCGATGCATTTCCCTTCGACCCTCGAGGAAGCCGAGGCCGCGCGGGGCCGGCTTGCCTTCGACGAGCTGTTCGTCCTGCAGCTGGGTGTGCTCATCCGCCGCCAGCGCCTCGCCGGGATCGACAAAGGCTATCGCTACCGCGCAGGGGATGAGGTACTCCGGGAGTTCATCGTGCGCCTGCCGTTCCCCCTGACCGCGGCCCAGGAGCGCGTCATCGCGGAGATCGTGCGCGACCTGCGCGGTTCTGCGCCGATGAACCGGCTGCTGCAGGGAGACGTGGGCTCGGGGAAGACCGTGGTCGCCGCGGCGGCCCTGTACCTCGCCGTGCGCGGCGGGCACCAGGGCGCCTTGATGGCGCCGACCGAGATCCTCGCCGAGCAGCACCTCGCCACCTTCCGGCAGCTGCTCGAGCCGCTCGGGGTGCGGATCGCGCTGCTCAGCGGCGGCGGGCGCAAGCGCGAGCGTGAGGGCGTCCGCGCGCGGGTGGCCCGGGGGGAGATCGACATCGCCGTCGGCACGCACGCGCTGCTCGAGGCCGGCGTGACGTTCCCGCACCTGGGGTTGATCGTCGTCGACGAGCAACACAAGTTCGGCGTGATGCAGCGGGCCACGCTGCGCCGGAAAGGCTTCCACCCCGATGTGCTGGTGATGACCGCGACGCCGATCCCCCGCACCCTGACGATGACTGTCTACGGCGACCTGGACCTCTCGGTCCTCGACGAGTTGCCGCCGGGGCGGGGGGCGATCAGGACGTACGTGCGCGGCCCCGAGAAGCGGCCGGAGGTATACGCGTGGGTGCGCGACATGGTCGAGCAGGGGGCGCGGGCCTACGTCGTCTGCCCGCTGATCGAGGAGTCGGAAAAGCTGCAGGTCGAGGCCGCGGTGCGCCTCGCGGAGCGGTTGCAGGCCGAGGTGTTTCGCGGCCTCGCGGTCGGGCTGCTCCACGGTCGGCTGCGGCCTGACGAGAAAGACGACGTGATGCGCGCGTTCCGGGCCGGCGAGGTCACGGTGCTCGTGGCGACGTCGGTGATCGAGGTCGGCATCGACGTGCCCGAGGCGACGATCATGGTCGTCGAGGACGCCGACCGTTTCGGCCTCGCCCAGCTCCATCAACTGCGCGGGCGCATCGGGCGCGGCGCCGAGCGCTCGTACTGCGTGCTGCTCGCCGGCATGGGCACGGAGGAGTCGCGACGGCGGATGGAAGCGATGGCGGCCTCGCGGGATGGGTTCGTCATCGCGCAGAGGGATCTCGAACTGCGCGGGCCGGGCGAGCTGCTCGGCACCCGCCAGCACGGGCTGCCCGAACTGCGCGTGGCGAACCTGGTGGATGACCTCCCGCTGCTGGAGCGCTCGCGCGAGGAGGCCGCTCGCCTCCTGGCCCGCGACCCGGCGCTGCGGGATCCCGACCTGGCCGCGGTCCATGCGGAGGTGCTGGCGAGGTTCGGGGGGCGTCTGGACGCGCTCTCCATGAGCTGAGATGAGTCGGCGGACGCGGCCACGCGGCCGCCAGGGGGTTCGCCCCACCTCCGGCCGCGTACGTGACGCAATGATGAACAGTCTGGCGCCGCATCTCGCCGGCAGCCGCGTCCTCGATCTTTTCGCGGGGACGGGAGGGTTGGGGCTGGGGATGCTGGCGCGCGGCGCCCGCTCGGTGGTCTTCGTGGAGCGCGACCAGCGGCTGGTGGAGGTCATCCGCCAGGACCTGGCCAAGGAAGGATGGGCGGACCGCGCGGAGGTGTGGCGGAAGGATGCGCTCGCCGCGGTGAGGGAGCTGGGGCGCCGCGGTGAGCGGTTCGACCTCATCCTGATGGACCCGCCGTACGGAGAAGGCTGGATCCCAAAGGCCCTGCGCGCGATCCGGGACGCGAAGATCGTCGCCCCCGAGGGGCTGATCGTCGCCGAGGGGCACTGGCGCGACCAGGCGCCGTTGGAGGCGGGGTTCGTTCAGGTACGGGAAGCGCGGTACGGCGAAACGGTGCTGTGGTCTTACATCGAGGATGGAGGAGAGCCGGCATGACCGTGGGGGTCTACCCCGGGAGCTTCGACCCGGTGCATCTCGGTCATCTCGATCTGATCGCCCGCGCCGCGCGGGTCTTCGACCGGGTCATCGTGGCGGTGGCCCGCAACTCGGAAAAGGAGGGGCTGTTCACGCCGGCCGAGCGGATCGAGATGCTGCGCGCGGCGGTGGTGCACCTGCGCAACGTCGAGGTGGACGCGTTCGACGGTCTGACGGTGGACTACGCCCGGGCGCGGGGCGCCGGGGTGCTGGTGAAGGGGCTGCGCGCCGTGGTCGACTTCGAGTATGAGCTGAAGCAGGCCTCGATGAACGCGCGGCTCGCGCCCGAGCTGGACACCGTGTTCTTTATGACCGCTCCCCCGTTCTACTTCCTGAGCTCCACCCTGATCCGCGAGGTGGGGCGCCTGGGTGGAGCGGTGACCGGGCTCGTGCCCGAGGGCGTCGAAGAGCGGCTGCGCGCCAAGTTCCGCCGCGTCTGAGCCAATGTCCGAGTCGATCCTGGAATTGCTCACCCGGCTGGAGATCCTTGTCCAGCGCGCCGCGACGGTGCCCCGCACCGAGAAGAGAATGGTCGATGAGCGGGAGGTCGTCGGCCTCCTGCAGAGGATCCGCAGCGCGCTGCCCGTGGACCTTCGCGACGCCCAGCACCTGCGCGGGGAGGCGGAGCGCACGATGCGGGCCGCGCAGGATGAGGCCCGGCGACTCGTCCTCGAGGCGGAGGCGACCGCCCGCCGTCTGGTCGAGGAGCACGCCATCGCGAAGCAGGCGGCCCGGCAGGGCGAGGATCTCCTGGCCCGGGCGGAGCGCGATGCCCGCACGGTGCGGGACGGCGCGGACGCCTACGCGGCCCGTGTGCTGGGTGATCTCGAGCAGAGCGTCGCGCGCATCCTCGAGGCCATCCGCCGCGGGCGCGAGTTGTTGAAAGACATTCCCGCCTCGGCCTATAATGAGCAGTCTGGCTCCGGCAGGTGACAGGCCGTGCGGGTGGACGTCCGTGATCTGGCCCCGGGGGAGACCCTGCGGGCGGCGTTTGAGGAGCACCTGACGCTACACGGTGACGGGCAGCCTACGGAGGCCCAGGCGCACGGTGAGGTTCGGATCGATCGGACGGGGCAGGGGGTCCGTCTGCGGGGACGCATCGAAGCCCAGGCGGATCTGGTGTGCAGCCGCTGCCTGCTAGATTTTACCGGTACCCTCTCCGTGGATCTGGATGAGGGGTTTGCCCTGGGGTCCGGGCCGCAACCTGATGGCGGCGAGCTGGGACCCCAGGACTTCGTCCAATGGGTCGGTCCGGACCACCAGCTCGATGTGAGTGAAGTCGTCCGTCAGCATTTGCAGATCGCGGTTCCGATGGCGCCGCTCCACCGCCCGGACTGTCGCGGATTGTGTCCGGTCTGCGGGGCGAACTGGAACGAACAACGCTGCGAGCATGTGTCATCGCGAGGCCCGCAGGGCCGCAGCGATCTCTAGGGGGATGAACCATGGGCATTCAAAAACATCGACGGTCGCGCATGTCCGGCCGCACACGGCGAACCCATTGGAAGGCGCATCCGGTGACGCTGGTGGAGTGCTCCCAGTGCCACCAGCCGATGCGGCCGCACCGCGTGTGCGCGAACTGCGGGTATTACGGCGGGCGCGAAGTGGTCAAGAAGGAAGAGCCGGAAGGCTAGCGGCACTCAGGATGCGGATCGCGGTCGACGCGATGGGTGGGGACTACGCCCCCGAGGTCGTCGTCACGGGAGCGGTGGCCGCCGCGCGCGACTTCGGGGCCGAGATCGTTCTGGTCGGGCCGGAGGCCCGCGTCCGTCAGGAGCTGGCACGGCACCGCGACGCCCCCCCGCTCGAGATCGTCGACGCGCCCGAGGTCATCGAGATGCATGAGCCGCCGGCCATGGCACTCCGCCGGAAGAAACGGGCGAGCATCGTCGTGGCCGTGGAACTGCTCCACGAGCACCGCGTCGACGCGGTGATGAGCGCGGGGCATACCGGCGCCGCGATGGGCGCCGCCCTGCTCGGGCTGGGCCGCATCCCCGGCGTGGACCGGCCCGCGCTCGCCGTTCTGCTCCCCACAAAGACCGATCGGCCGGCGATCCTCCTCGACGTCGGCGCCAACGTCGACTGCAAGCCCCACCACCTGCTGCAGTTCGCCCTGATGGGGTCGGTATACGGTAGTGCCGTCCTGGGCATGCCCTCTCCACGGGTCGGCGTCCTCAACATCGGCGTGGAAGAAGGCAAAGGCACCGACCTGACCAACGCCGCCACCGAGCTCCTGCGCGAGTCCAGCCTGAACTTCGTGGGCAACGTGGAGGCGCGCGACGTCTTCAGCGGCGTGGCCGACGTCATCGTCTGCGACGGGTTCGTCGGCAACGTCGCCATCAAGTTTGGTCA
Source organism: Armatimonadetes bacterium RBG_19FT_COMBO_69_19 (assembly GCA_001768125.1). GTDB lineage: Bacteria > Sysuimicrobiota > Sysuimicrobiia > Sysuimicrobiales > Kaftiobacteriaceae > Kaftiobacterium. The sequence goes on along the minus strand of MENB01000171.1, from coordinate 12,685 downwards.
GGGTCTGGCCCTCGCCATCCGCGACATCGTGAAGGACGAACTGCGAGGACTGCGCGGGAAGCTCCTCATGCTGTATCTCACCCCGCTGGCCGGGCGGGTGCGGCGGATGTATCGCCGCATCGACTACCGGGAGTACGGCGGCGCGCCGCTGCTGGGCATCGACGGCGTCGTCGTGGTCGGGCACGGGAGCAGCAACGCGCGCGCCATCCGCAACGCCATCCGCGTCGCGGTCGAGGCCGCTTCCCATGGATTCGTCGAGGAGCTGCGCACGCGGATGCCGCAGCTCGGCGTGACCGCGGAGCCCTGAACAGCGGAGGAGCCCATCCAGTGAGAGGATCGACCATCGCCGGCATCGGCCACTACGTCCCCGAGCGGGTGCTGACCAACGCGGAGCTCGAACGGCTCATCGATACGACGGACGAGTGGATCGTCACGCGCACGGGCATCCGGGAGCGCCGCGTCGCCGCCGACGACCAGGCCAGTTCCGACCTCGGCCTCGAGGCGGCCCGCGAGGCGATGGCGGACGCGGGCGTGCGAGCTGAGGATTTGGATCTCATCATCGTCGGCACCGCGACACCGGACATGCTCTTCCCCGCGACCGCCTGCGTCCTGCAGGACCGCCTCGGGGCGAAACGGGCCGGCGCCTTCGACCTCTCCGCGGCGTGCAGCAGCTGGGTGTACGGTGTGGCCGTGGCCCATGGCTACGTGAGCAGCGGGCTGGCCGAGACCGTGCTCGTGGTCGGCGCGGAGACGCTGTCCAAGATCACGAACTGGAAGGATCGCTCCACCTGCGTCCTCTTCGGCGATTCGGCCGGGGCGGTCGTGGTCCGCCCGAGCGAGCCGGGGCAGGGGTTTCTCTCCTTCTACCTCGGCGCAGACGGTGGGGGCGCCGCCCTGATCAGCCAGCCGGCCGGCGGCTCGCGCCTGCCCGCCTCCTACGAGACGGTCGAGCGCGCGCAGCACACCCTGCACATGAACGGCCGCGAGGTGTACAAGTTCGCGGTGCGCATCATCCCGCGCGCGATCGAGGAGGCCGTGAGCCGCGCCGGGCTCACCTTGGCGGACGTGGACTTGTTCATCCCGCACCAGGCGAACATCCGTATCATCGACGCCGCGGCGAAGCGCCTGGGGCAGCCCCGCGAGAAATTCTTCGTCAACGTGGAGCGCTACGGCAACACCTCGTCCGCCTCCGTGCCGGTCGCGCTGTACGAGGCCGTGCGCGCCGGGCTCATCCACCGCGGCGATCTGGCCGTGCTCGTCGCCTTCGGTGGCGGCCTTACCTGGGGATCCACCGCGCTGCGCTGGACGAAATGATTGCGTTCGTCTTCCCGGGACAGGGGGCGCAGTACGCCGGTATGGGGGCGGAGCTCGCCCGCGCCTACCCGGAGGCCCGGACGGTCTTCGAGCGCGCCGACGCGATCCTCGGCATGTCCCTGTCGGCGCTGTGTTGGGAGGGGCCGGACGAGCGGCTCAAAGAGACGGAGGTCACTCAGCCTGCAATCCTTACTACGAGCATCGCAGCCTTGGCGATTCTCCAGACCCGTGGGCTGCGCTGCAGCATGACCGCAGGGCTCAGTCTGGGGGAATACACGGCTCTAGTCGCCGCGGCTGCGATGCGACTTGAAGACGCCCTGCCGCTCGTCCGCCAGCGCGGACGGTTCATGCAGGAGGCGTCATCCGGGCGCCGGACGGCGATGGCGGCCATCCTGGGCCTGGACTCCGGGACCGTGGCGGATATCTGCGCCCGGGCCGGGGCGAAGGGTGTGCTCGAGCCGGCGAACTACAACAGCCCCGGCCAGATCGTCATCGCGGGCGACCACGCCGCCGTCCAGGAAGGCATCGTGCTGGCGAAGGCCGCGGGCGCGAAGCGGGCCGTCCTGCTGCCGGTGAGCGCGCCGTTCCACACCAGCCTGATGGAGCCAGCCGCGGAGCGGTTGGCTGCATTGCTGGCGCGGCTGCCCCTTCGGGAACCCGAGGTACCAGTGGTGAGCAACGTAACGGCGCAGCCCACCCAGTCACCGGAGGAGATCAGGCGGCTGCTCATCGCGCAGGTGTTGAGTCCCGTCCGATGGGAGGAGTCGGTCCGCGCGATGAGCGACATGGGCGCCCAGACCTTCGTGGAGATCGGTCCGGGCTCCACGCTGTCCGGCCTTATCCGCAAGACCGTGCCGCACGCGCGCGTGCTGCGCGTCGAGGACCCGACGACACTCGGCGAGACCCTGGGCCAGCTGGGGGTTCAGGCGGAGGCCCATGGGCCGGCTTGACGGCCGGGTCGCCGCCGTCACAGGCGCCTCGGGGACCCTGGGGGGCGCTATCGCCAGGGCCTGTGCGGCCGAGGGGGCGTCCGTCGTCGTGCACTACAGCCGCAGTGCTGACGCCGCGGCGACACTGGTCGAGGCCATCCGGAGCGCGGGCGGCCGCGCGGAGGCCGTCCAGGCGGATCTCAGCGAGCCCGACCAGGCGGTCCGGCTCGTCGAAGGGGCGCAACGGGCCTTCGGCGGCATCCACATCCTCGTGAACAACGCCGGCACCACCCGCGACACGCTGGTGCTCCGGATGAAGGAGGAGGACTGGCAGGCCGTCATCAATACCAATCTGAGCGGCGCGTTTTTCTGCACGAAGGCGGTGCTGCGCGAGTTCCTGCGGCAGCGCGCGGGACGGATCATCAACATCACCTCCGTCGTCGGGCAGATCGGCACGGTGGGCCAGGCCAACTACGCGG
>MENB01000171.1:7476-9940 GCA_001768125.1 Armatimonadetes bacterium RBG_19FT_COMBO_69_19 | reverse complement strand
CTGACGCGAGCCGTGGCCCGCGAGGTCGCCTCACGCGGCATCACGGTGAACGCGGTGGCGCCGGGATTCATCGAGGCCGGGATGACTGTCCAGCTGCCCCCGGACGTGGTGAAGCGTTACGCGGAGCAGGTTCCGCTGGGAAGGGCAGGGAAACCTGAGGACGTGGCCGCGGCCGTTGTGTTCCTCGCGTCCGACGACGCCGCGTATATCACGGGCCAGGTCCTGAACGTCGACGGCGGCCTGGTCATGCGGTAAACTAAACACCCAGGGGTGGGAGGCTCGATGGCATCGGTCTTTGATCGTGTGAAGGGTATCGTCGTCGACCAGTTGGGCGTCGCGGAGGAAGGGATCACCCCCGAGGCCTCGTTCGTGGACGACCTCGGAGCCGACTCCCTGGACGTCGTCGAGCTGGTCATGGCGCTGGAAGAGGAGTTCGGCGTGGAGATCCCTGATGAGGACGCCGAGAAGATCGCCACCGTCGGTGAAGCGGTGAAGTACATCGAGGCGCACGCCGGCGAACACGCCGCCGAGTAATACCCGCCCGCGTTCCGCCCCCAGTCCACGTGCCACCATGACGCCACATCGCGCCGTCGTAACCGGGATCGGTGTCGTCAGCCCGATCGGCATCGGCAAGGATCGCCTCTGGGCGAGCCTCGTCGAGGGCCGCTGCGGGGTCGGCCCGATCACGCGCTTCGACGCGAGCGCCTTCACGACGCGCATCGCGGCGGAAGTCCCTGACTTCGATCCGACGAACTGGATGGACCGCAAGGAGGCGCGCCGCAACGACCGGTTCGTCCAGTTCGCCTACGCCGCCTCGCGTATGGCCCTCGAGGACGGGAACTTCCGCCTGACGCCGCAGAACGCCGCACGGGTGGGCGTGCTGATCGGCTCCGGGATCGGCGGCGCGGAGACCTGGGAGGAGCAGCACCGCACGCTCCTCGAGCGCGGCCCGGGGCGGGTCAGCCCCTTCTTCATCCCGATGATCATCATCAACATGGCCTCCGGCGTCGTCTCGATCCTGCTCGGTGCCAAGGGACCGAACAGCGCGGTGGTCACCGCCTGCGCCACCGGGGGTAGCGCCATCGGAGAGGCGGCGCGCATCATCCAGCGCGGAGAGGCCGACGCCATGATCGCCGGTGGATCGGAAGCCGCGATCACCCCGCTCAGCCTCGCCGGGTTCTGCTCGATGAAGGCGATGAGCACCCGCAACGAGGAGCCGGCGAAGGCGTCCCGTCCGTTCGACGCGAAGCGCGACGGCTTCATCATGGGCGAGGGGGCCGGGATCGTCCTCCTCGAGAACCTCGAGCAGGCGCGCGCCCGCGAGGCCCACATCTACGGTGAGGTGGTCGGCTACGGCATGAGCGGCGACGCCTACCACATCACCCAGCCGGACCCCAACGCCGACGGTGCCGCGCGCAGCATCCACAACGCCCTCCACGACGCGCACCTCGAGCCCTCGGCGATCGACTACATCAATGCCCACGGGACGAGCACGCCCTACAACGACAAGACCGAGACGCTGGCCATCAAGCGGGTGTTTGGAGACCACGCGCGGTCGGTCCCGATCTCGTCCACGAAGTCCATGACCGGGCACCTGCTCGGAGCGGCCGGCGGCGTGGAGCTCATCGCCTGCGCCCTGGCCATCGAGCACCAGATGCTGCCGCCGACCATCAACTACGAGGTCCCCGATCCGGCCTGCGATCTCGACTACGTCCCGAACGCCGCACGCCCGGCCCGGGTCCAGGTGGCCATGTCGAACGCCTTCGGGTTCGGGGGACACAATGCGATCCTCATCCTCAGAAAGTATGACGGTTCCTGAATCCCCCGCCCCCGCCGCCGCAGAGCCCGGCCTGGCTCCCGAACGCGAAGCGCAGCTGGCGACCCTGCAGGAGAAGCTCGACGTGCGCCTGCGGGACCAGACCCTGTTGAACCTCGCCCTGCAGCACGGCTCCTTCGGCCAGGAAGGCCGGGGCGGTCGGCGCGAGAGCTACGAGCGGCTTGAGCTGCTGGGGGATGCCGTGCTGAACCTCGTCGTCTGCGACCATCTGTACCAGCGATACGCGGATGCGCCAGAGGGCGAACTGGCCAAACTGCGCGCCCGCGTCGTCAGCGAGCCTTACCTGGCGCGTATCGCGCAGCGGCTGGATCTCGGCCGCTACATCCTCCTCGGGAAGGGTGAGGAAAAATCCGGGGGGCGGGTCCGTCCCTCGATGCTCGCCGACGTCGTGGAAGCCGTGCTCGGCGCGGTGTACGTTGACTCGGGGTTCGGCGTGGCGCACGCGGTGACGACGCGGCTCCTCCAGGATGCCTTCGATGAGATGGAGCAGCCGACCGAAGACTACAAGAGCGCGCTCCAGGAACTGCTCCAGGAGCGGGAGCGCCGGCTGCCCCGCTACCGCATCAGCAGCGTCGAGGGGCCCGATCACGCGAAGATTTTCCTGGCGACCGTGGAGGCGGGCGGCCG
>MENB01000171.1:6020-7446 GCA_001768125.1 Armatimonadetes bacterium RBG_19FT_COMBO_69_19 | reverse complement strand
CCGCGCAGGCGGCCCTGCAGGTGCTGCAGCGCCGCGCGAGGCGCGGACACCGGTGAAGCAGCTGTGGGCGCCCTGGCGGCTGGAGTACATCCGCGGGGAGAAGCCCGCGGGCTGCATCTTCTGCGACGCGGCTGCGGGGGCCGACGAGGCCGAGTCCCTCGTCGTGGCGCGCAGCCCGCGTGCCTTCGTCATCCTCAACCTCTTCCCGTACAACTCCGGCCACGTCATGGTCGTGCCATCCCGGCACCTGGCGCGCCTCGCGGACCTCGACGACGCGGAGCTACTCGATCTGACGCGGCTCGTGGACCGCACCCTGCGCGTCCTGGAGCATGTGCTGCGGCCGGAAGGCTACAATGTCGGGTTGAACCTGGGGCGGGCGGCCGGGGCAGGGGTGGAGGACCACCTGCACGTCCACGTCGTCCCGCGCTGGATCGGCGATACCAATTTCATGCCGGTGCTCGCGGAAACCAAGGTCCTCCCCGAGCATCTCAAGACGACCCGGGCCCGTCTGACAGAGGGTTTTGCGGCCCTGACGGCGCAAGAAAGATAGTCCCCCCTCTGGAGTGCCGACATGAAGACCGTCGGGCAGTTGATGGCGTCCCCGGTGATCACCGTCGCCCCCGCGGAGACGGTGGCCGCAGCCGTGGCGCGCCTCCGCGAGCACGGCATCGGGGCGCTGCCGGTGGTGGACGGCGGCCGCCTCGTGGGGATAGTCACGATCGAGGACCTCCTGGGGCATCCGCCGTACCGCCCCGTCCGGGAGATCATGTCCCCTTCGGTGGTCACCGTCGCGCCCTCGGAGCCGGTCACCGGCGCCTACGCCATGATGGACGCCGGGGGCATCGGCCGGCTGCCGGTGGCGGAGGACGGCACTCTGGTGGGCATCATCACCCGCGCCGATCTGCTGCACGAGCTCGGGAAGCTCACCGACCCCCTTACGGATCTGCCCTGGTCGGGATCGCTGCGCCAGCACGGCGCCGACCTGCTGAAGCTGGGCCGGGAGATCGCCGTCGTGTTCATCGATCTCGACGATTTCGGGATCGTGAACAAACTCTACGGGCACGTCGTCGGAGACAACATCATCAAAGCCGTGGCCGCGCTCCTGCTCGAGCACACCCGGCCCGAGACGGACTTCCTCTGCCGCTACGGCGGGGACGAGTTCGCCATCGTGACCACGCGGGAGATCGACAGCGTGGAGGAGATGGCCAAAGCGCTGCGGCAGGCGATCGTCGGCGTCACGGTCCCGGGTGCGCCGCCCGGGGCGATCAGCGGCTCGATCGGCATCTCTGGGGGCAAACGTGTCCAGGAACGGGCGGACGTGCACCACGAGGCCACCGTGGACGACCTGATCACGATGGCGAGCCGGGCCTCGACGATGGCGAAACGCACCGAGCACCACATCCTGCAGGGCTCGCCCGCGACGGTC
>MENB01000171.1:0-5966 GCA_001768125.1 Armatimonadetes bacterium RBG_19FT_COMBO_69_19 | reverse complement strand
GATCTCGGCGTGACGAATGCCCGCGGCACGGCCACGGTGGAGCTCGAGCACGACGGCCAGCAGGTCACGGGCAGGGCGGAGGGACCGCTGCTGGGGATGAGCGGGCTGCGCCTGCTGGTCGAGGCCACGCTCAACGCCGTCCGGCAGTTCCTCGCCCCCGGATGGGACCTGGCGCTGGAGGAAATCTCGCGCACGCCGGTGGGCGGCGCCGAGGCCTTGAACATCCTGCTCGTCTCAGGAACGACAGCGAAGGAGGAGCACTTGTTGGGCTCTGCGCTGTTTACGGCCGATCCGCATGAAGCGGTGGTGAGGGCGACGATGAAGGCGATCAACCGCATGCTGTACCGTCATCTGGGGGTTCCGGCGTGACGCGGCGCAATCCCCCGGCCGCCTGGGCGGCCGTCGTCGTCCTGCTGCTGGCCGCGGCAGCCGCCCTGCTCGCGGCGCCGGCCACGCTCTCCGCGCCGGCCGCGCCGGCGGTGCCCGCGGTCCCCCAGGGCTCGGCGGAGGCGACCCTCGAGCATCTCAAGGCCCTCAGCCAGTCGATCGGTCCGCGGGCCGCGGGCTCGGCGGGCGACCAGAGGGCGATCGAGTACGTCGCCCGGGAGTTCGAGGCGCTCGGCTACACGGTGCAGCGGCAGTCGTTCCCCTTCCATTACTTCGAGGAGGTCCAGGCGTCGGCACTCACCGTCCTGGGCGCGGCGGCGGAGCGGATCAGCCCATTCACCATGCTCTACTCGACGTCGACCCCCAACGCCGGCATCGAGGCGGAGGTCGTCGCCGCCGGGCTGGGACGCCGCGAAGACTTCGGGGGACGCCAGGTGGAAGGCAAGATCGCCCTGGTCGAGCGGGGCCAGATCTTCTTCAGCGAGAAAGTGGCCAATGCCGCATCAGCCGGCGCCGTCGCGGTCCTGATCTACAACAACCAGCCGGGGCCGCCGGCGGTCGGCACGCTGGCCGGCCCCTCGCGGATCCCCGCCGTGGCGATCTCACGCGATGACGGCCAATCGCTCCTGCGGCGCGCCGGCACGGGACCGGTGCGCGCGCGCCTGGTCGTGCGGACGATCTCCGAGCAGCGCACCTCCTTCAACGTGATCGGCGTGAAGCGCGGCGCAACGCTGCCTGGTGAAGTGGTTGTCGTCGGAGGCCACCGCGACTCGGTGCCGGTGAGCCCGGGCGCGAACGACAACGCCTCCGGCATCGCGGCGACGCTGGAGGCGGCGAGACTGCTGGCCCGGACGCCCACCGCGCGCACGCTGCACTTCGTGGCTTTCGGCGCCGAGGAGCTGGGCCTGTACGGATCCCGCTTCTACGCGCAAAATCCTCCGGGCACGATCGTCGGCATGATCAACATGGACATGGTCGGCCGCGGCCCGCTGCAGGTGGGGAACTCGAACGACGACAACCGGCTGGTGGAGCTCGCCGAGCAGGTGGCGCGCCGCCTGGGCCTGCGCGTGACGCGCTTCAAGCTGCGCGGGTCCAGTAGCAGCGACCACGCCTCGTTCGAATCGGCCGGCGTCCCGACCGCCTTCATCCACACCGGCGACGACCCGGTCATCCATACGCCCAACGACACCCTCGAGCGGGTGGACCCCGCCCTGATGGCGCAGGCGGCGACGCTCGCCGCGCAGCTGGCCCTCGAGATCGCCGGTCCCGTGCGCTAACCGACCTTCCGGATCTCGACCCGCCCGATCCGGCGGCCGATCACGCTCTCCACCGTGAATGCCAGCTCGCCTGCGGTGAAGCGCTCGCCCGCCTCCGGGATGCGCCCGAGGTGGTGGAAGATGAAGCCACCGAGGGTGGTAGCCTGGTCGGTGTCGAGGGCGATTCTGAAGATGTCGTTGAGCGCCGGCAGGTCGATCGTCGCGTCGACCACGATGCGGTCGGGCTGCGAGAGGTAGACGAGCTTTGGCTGGGGCCGCGATTCCCCCGGGATCTCGCCGACGATCTCTTCCAGCACGTCCTCGATCGTCACGATGCCGGCGGTGCTGCCGTACTCCTCAAGGACGACCGCCAGTTGCGAGCGGCCGTGCTGCATCTCCTCGAGCAGTTCCACGACGGGCTTGGTCTCCGGGACGTAGAGGACGGGCCGCATCACCGTGTCCAGTCGGGCCGTCCCCCGGCCGGAGGCCACCTCCAGCAGGAGATCCTTTGCCCGGACCGCGCCCACGATCTCTTCCGGGGTGTCCCTGAAGACCGGGATGCGGCTGAACCCCCGCTCCCGGACGACCGCGACCGCGTCCGTGACGGTGGCCGTGCGCGGGACGCCCACCACGGCGGTCCGGTGCACCATGATGTCGCCGACGACGCGGTCCGTGAGCCGGAACACGCGCCGGACCAGCGATTCTTCCCCATGCTCCACGACACCGGCCCGGCGGCTCTCCCCGATCAGCATGACGAGCTCGTCGCGGGCCAACGCGACGTGCCGGCCGGTCGGGGCGCGCAGCCCGAACAGGTGCAGCGCCCCGTTGGCCGTCGCGTTGAGGAGCCAGATGAACGGGCGGAAGACGCGGTAAAACAGGTCCGTCGGCGGGACCGCGACCAGGGCCGTGGCCTCCGGGTTCCAGAGGGCGATGCTCTTGGGCGCCAGCTCGCCGAAAATGATGTGCGCCGCGGTGATGAACGTGAAGGCCAGGGTCCCCGCGATGGCGTGCAGCGCGGCCGCCTCCCACCGGGCCGGCAGCGCGCCCAGCCATGGCTCGATGAGGGTGGCCACGGCCGGCTCGCCGATCCATCCCAGGCCAAGGCTGGCCATGGTGATGCCGAGCTGCGTCGCCGCGACGTACGGCTCCGGATTGGCGACGGCGCGCTCCGCCACCGCCGCGAAGCGGCGGCCCTCGCGCACCATGCGTGCGACGCGGGTCCGCCGGGCCTTGACGATGGCGAACTCCGCGGCCACGAACAGGCCGTTCGCCGCGACGAGCGCGGCAACTGCGAGCAGTCCGAGTAACATACCATCCCCCCTCAGCATTCGGTGCTTCCGCGTCCGGCGCAGTGCTCCTCCGCTGCGCTTGACGCTGTCTTCGCGCCGAGGCTACAATCGGTGGAGCGTATGACACAGCCCTCGCCTGTGCCGGACCATCCGCAGCAGGACGATCCCGAGAAACTCGCCGCGTTCGAGGCGAAGATCGCCGCGGGCGATCGCATCGAGGCGGGGGAGTGGATGCCCCAGCAGTACCGCTTCGAGTGCCTCCGCCTCATCCAGATGCACGCCAACTCCGAACTGATGGGCGCGCTCCCCGAACGCGAGTGGATTCCCCGCGCCCCCACGCTGGCGCGCAAGATGGCGCTCGTCGCCAAGGTGCAAGACGAGGTCGGGCACGCGCAACTCCTGTACCGCGTCGCCGAAGACCTCGGCAAACCCCGCGCGCAGATGCTCGAGGACCTGCTCAGCGGCAAGAGCAAGTTCCACAACGTCTTTCACTATCCGGTTCCCACGTGGGCCGACGTCCCGGTGATCCAGGTCTTCGTGGACGGCGCGGCGATGCAGACCCAGGGCGCGCTGCGCTCCTGCAGCTACGCGCCGTACGCCCGCGTGCTCAAGCGCATCTGCTATGAGGAAGACTTCCACATCCGGCTCGGCATCGACGTATACCGGGCGCTGGCCGAGGGCACGCCGACGCAGCGGGCCATGCTGCAGGACGCGGTGGACCGCTGGTGGCAGCCGATCATGCACTTCTTCGGACCGCGCGATCAGGCCTCACCCCATCTCGAGACGATGATGCGCTGGCGGATCAAGGTGAAGACGAACGACGAGCTGCGCCAGCAGTTCCTGCGGCAGTTCGTGCCGTTCATCACCGACTACGGCCTCCGCCTGCCGGATCCGAACCTGAAGTGGAACGAAGCCGAGCAGCGCTACGATCACAGTGAGCCGGACTGGGACGAGTTCAAGCGCGTGATCCGGGGCGAGGGGCCGAAGACCGCGGCGCGCCTTCAGCTTCGGAACGACTACTGGCAGCGCCACCACTGGGTGCGCGAGGCCATGACGGCCTGGGGGAGGGCGGCATGATGGGTTCGGAGCAGGGCTTCACCCCGATCGCGTTCTACGAGTATCTGGTGGACGCGCGGCGGAAGCTGCTGGACTGGGTGCGGCCGCTAACCCTCGAGCAGTATACGAAGGAGTTCCCCTTCGGGAAGAAGACGATCCGCGACACGCTCGTGGAGATCCCTCGCGCCGAGTGGTCGTACGGGACGCGTCTGATCGGAGAGTCCCCGTCGGCCGAGCACCCCTTCATGAAGTACTACAAGACCGACTTTGCTCCGCTGGAGGGCGCCTGGCGTGACCTGGCCGATCGCACGCGGAGGATCCTCCGCGAGGAGCGCGATTGGAGCCGCATGGTCGAATGGCGACCGCCAGCCGGCGTCGTCTCCACGCGTCCGGTCATCATGCGCGCGAGCGCGGGCGGTATCGCCATCCAGATGATGCTGCACGAGGTACACCACCGCGCGCAGGTCATGGCGATGCTCCGGCAGCTGGGCATTCCCGCGGAGAACCTCGACTACTCCATCCTCAAGTTCGAGCGCCGGGAAGTCCCCGCCTGATGTCCGGCTAGCTTTCTATGCGCCCGGCCGACGCGTATGACTACCTGGTCGAGACGCGCGGGCAGCTCTTCAACCGCGTGAGCCGGCTGAGTCAGCGGCAGTACACGCGCGAATTCCCGTTCGCGCGCCACTCGATCCGGGCGACGCTGGTGCACGTGCTCGACAGCGAGTCCTGGTACGCGCGGATCCTCGCGGGCGAACCCGAGGCCGGGCGGTCGCCATTCGCGGCCATCCGCACGTCGCCGTTTCCGGCGCTCCGGGAGGCCTGGGAGCATCAGGCACGGCGCACGCGCGAGGTCCTCGCGCGCCCTGGCGATCCTGACCGCCGCATCGAACACGTCTCTGTCGAGGGGAGAATGTACTCGCACCGTCTGCGCACGACGGCGGCGGGAGTGGTCACCCAGCTCCTGTTCCACGAAGTCCACCACCGCGCGCAGGTCATGATGATGCTCCGCGCCCTCGGCGTGCCGCTGCAGAGCATCGATTACAATCTGCTGCGCTGGACCTGGTTCAAGAAGAAGAAAGGGTAGGGGGGATCCATGCCCGCCTTGATGGAGTTGCTAGGGATGACGCAGCAGCAGGCGTCGCACATCTACGCCGTCTTCCGCCAGGACACGAAGAACGATCCCCACGTGCACGTCGGCGAGGTGCACGCCACCGATGCCGAGATGGCCCTCGTCCTGGCGAAGGAGCAGTTCGCCCGCCGCGAGCCCTGCGTCAACCTCTGGGTGGTGCCCATGAGCGCCATCGCGGCCACGGCCTACGACGACGCGGATGTCTTCGAGCCATCGACCGACAAGAGCTACCGGTTCGGAGGTTCGTACCGGGAGCAGGAGCGCGTGATGCGCACCAAGCGCCGCGATTAGCGATGAAGTCTCGATGAACCTCGCGCAGAGCCCCCTCGGTCGCCGCGAGGACCTCCGCGCCGCTCTCGCCGGCTACCTCCTCGCCCTCGCCGACGACGAGCTCATCCTGGGGCACCGGCACTCCGAATGGACCGGCTTCGCGCCCGACATCGAGTCCGACGTGGCCCTGTCCTCAGTGGCCCAGGAGGAGATCGGACACGCCCTGCTGTTCTATGAGAGGGCGGGCGATCTGCTCGGAGGCACCCCCGATGACCTGGCCTACGGGCGGTCGCCTGAGGCGTTCCGTAACGCCGTGCTTCTGGAACGGCCCAACGGGGACTGGGACTTTAGTATCATGCGCATGTTCCTGTATGACCGCGCCGACGCCGTCCGGTTGGATGGTCTGGTCGGCGGACCGGTGGAGTCCCTGGCCGACCTCGCGAAGACACTGCGCCGCGAGGAGAAGTACCATCTGCTGTACGGCGAGCAGTGGCTGCGCCGCCTCGCCGCCGCCACCCCGCAGAGCAAGCAACGCGTGCAGGCTGCGCTCGATGGCGCCTGGGCGGAGGCCCAGGGTCT
>MENB01000170.1 GCA_001768125.1 Armatimonadetes bacterium RBG_19FT_COMBO_69_19 | reverse complement strand
GCACCCGCTCACTGAGCTCGGCCAGGAGCGCTTCCTCTCCGACTGGCGCAAGCTGCAGACGGACCTGGAGCGCAAGAAGACCAAGGTCTAGGGAAGGGGTTTGGGCGTGGCAGCGATCGCAGAACTCGCATCCAAGACGATGGAAGAGCTCCAGGGCCTGGCCAAGGAGCTCAACATCGCCAACTACCGGCGCTATCGCAAGCAGGAGCTGATCATGCGCATCCTGCAGGCCCAGACCGAGCAGTCGGGCTTGATGTTCCGGGCCGGCATCCTCGAGATCATGGCGGAAGGGTACGGCTTCCTCCGCCACGACGGCTACCTGCCGGGCTCCGAGGACATCTACGTCTCCCCCTCCCAGATCAAACGCTTCGGGCTGCGCGTGGGCGACGAGGTCCTGGGCCAGGTCCGGCCGCCCAAGGACAACGAGAAGTACTACGCCCTGCTGCGCGTGGAGGCGGTGAACGGCCTCGATCCCGAACAGGCGCGCAACCGGCCGGACTTCGAGCGGCTCACCCCGGTCTTCCCGCAGGAACGCATCAAGCTCGAAAGCGACAGCGACCTGACCACCCGGATCGTGGACCTCTTCGCGCCCATCGGCAAGGGCCAGCGCGCGATGATCGTCTCCCCGCCGAAGGCCGGCAAGACGACCCTGCTCAAGAAGATCGGCCAGGCGGTCGTCAACAACTACCCGGAGATCTACCTCATGGTGCTGCTGCTGGACGAGCGCCCGGAGGAAGTCACCGACATGCGCCGGTCGGTGGAAGCCGAGGTGGTTGCCTCGACGTTCGACCGGCCCCCCGAAGAGCACATCCAGGTGGCCGACCTGGTGCTGGAGCGGGCCAAACGGCTCGTCGAGGGCGGCCGCGACGTCGTGGTGCTGCTGGACAGCCTGACGCGTTTCTCCCGGGCGAACAACCTGGTCATCCCGCCCTCCGGCCGGACCCTGACGGGCGGCCTGGACCCGGCCTCCCTGCACCGGCCGAAGCGCTTCTTCGGGGCGGCCCGGAAGATCGAAGAGGGGGGCAGCCTGACCATCGTGGCCACCGCCCTCATCGATACCGGCAGCCGTATGGACGACGTCATCTATGAGGAATTCAAGGGTACCGGCAACATGGAGCTGCACCTGAACCGCAAGCTCCAGGAGCGCCGCACCTTCCCGGCCATCGACATCAAGATGAGCGGCACCCGGCGGGAGGAGCTGCTCCTTACGGAGGAGGAACTGCGCAAGGTCTGGGTCCTGCGCAAGAGCCTGGAGCAGCTGGACACCGTGGCGATAGCGGAGCTCATCCTCGACCGCCTCCGCAAGACGGCGAGCAACCAGGCGTTTCTCCGCTCGATCGTGAAAAGCTCAGAAGACGACATCCAGTAGTCAGGACGCCCGCCGTGAATCCTCGAGCCTGAGCGAGCAAACGGGCGAAAGCACGAGAGCGCCCCCCCGTTCTCCCTCTCCCGTCTAGAGCTGCCCTTCCCAGGGCAGGACTCTCGTACAGCGAGCCCGAAGCGAAACCCGGGGTCGGTCCGGTTCTCCGGCGACCCTCGTGGAGTGGCCGGAAAGGGGTGCCGGCCTCCGCGCGTCCTTCCCTTCGGGCACCTTACTCGGCGCAGGTGGGCGAATGCAGGCGGCAACGGCAGGTCGCTACACGTGTGCTCTCATCGCGCTCTTTTTGCTCTTTCAGCCCGTTGATCCCGCCCCATTCGAGGCCGCGTCGGTCGTCGATGCTGCGCCGTTTCTGAACCAGGCCCTGACCGAAGCCCGTGTCCAGCGGGTCCTGTCCGGGGTCCAGAAGGTGCCCGCTGCACCGGCTGCCGCCGCCCCGGCTGAGGAGTCCATCAGCGCCGGGCCGACCCCGGCCGAGGTCGTCGCCGCCCCCGCGCCCGTCACCATCGTCGTCCGCCAGGGTCAGTCCTTGTGGTCGCTGGCGGCCCAGTATGGGACCTCGATCGAGGCCATCCAGGAAGCCAACGGGCTGGAAAGCGGAGCCCTGCTCCGGACAGGGCAGCAGCTGGTCATCCCCGGTCCGGGGGTGGCCGCAGTAGCCCCGACCCCGCGGAAGACCACGGCCAAGCTCAAACCGGGGACCCGCGTGGTGACGATCAGGCTCTACGAAGGGCAGACCCTCTGGGACGTTTCGCAGACTTACGGGGTCTCGATCGACGAGATCGTCGAGCTGAACGGACTGAGCAGCCCGGACTATGTGCGTGTCGGGCAGCGCCTGAAGGTTCCGGCGCGGGAAATGGCCTCGATCGCCCCCCGCCGGGTGGCACAGTCCCTGGCAGACTCGGCGGTGTCGGTCGCCTCCTCTGCGGCAGCGCTTGCCCAAGGGTTCATCTGGCCTGCCCGGGGTCGATTGACCTCCCGCTTCGGCTGGCGCCGCTGGCGCCATCATGACGGCATCGACATCGCGGCGCCGTACGGCACCCCCGTGACGGCGGCCCGGGACGGCGTCGTCGCCTTCGCGGGATGGTACCAGGCCTACGGGAAAGCGCTCATCATCGACCATGGCAACGGCCTGCAGACGTTGTACGGCCACAACTCGAGGCTCCTCGTCCGCTCCGGCCAGCGCGTGACCAAGGGCCAGCTCATCGCCAAGGTCGGATCCACCGGCCGCTCGACGGGCCCGCACCTGCATTTCGAGGTCCGCATCAACGGCCGGCCGGTCAACCCCATTAAGTACCTCTAAGCCGCGAATCCTCCGGACACGCTCTTCCGCCCGGGCTGACTCGGGTCGGGTTTCCCCGGTCGGGCGGGTGTGCTATAATCGCCAGGCTTGGGTCCAACGAGGTGGAGGGCTATGAAGAAGGGCATTCATCCTGCGTATCAGCAGACGACGGTGACCTGCGCCTGCGGCGAGACGTTCATCACCGGCTCGACAAAGGCGAACATCCGCGTGGAGATCTGCTCCAAGTGCCATCCGTTCTACACGGGGCAGCGGAAGTTCATCGACGCGGAAGGGCGCGTGCAGAAGTTCGCCAAGAAGTACGGGCTGAAGGTTTCCTGAGCGAGCGGGGCGTGGCTTCCCGAAGGTGGGGGCGGATCGGCCGTCCCCTTCTTCATTTCTGCCTGATCCTGACCATCGTCGCGGGGCTGCCTTCCGGATCCGCGGCCCAAGCGGTCGAGGGATGGCAGCTCCATGAGACCCCCCACTTCCTTGTCTACACGCTGGCCGGGACCCGGGGGTCCTGGGACGTTGAGCAGGTCAAGGCGGATCTCGAGCTCATCTACAGGGACGCGATCACGCCGCTGGGCCTGCCGCCCTCGCGGTTGGTCTATCCACTCTATCCCACGCTGGAGCGGTTCCGTTCGGACTGGTGGCATTTCGCCACGATGGGGTACGGCGACGTGGTGCACGCCTGGGGTACGATCTACGTCGGGGATAACCGGGCGCTCACACCCTACACGGTCACGCGCGCGGTCATCTCCGACGCCTTCCCGCGGGCGATCCCGCTGCTGCGCTGGGGCCTCGGCGAGGCGCTCGGGGACCGGGCGGCCGGGGTGGACTCGCATGGCCACCTGAACGCGGTCGCCGCCCGGCTGGAGGTGCCGCTACTTCGCGAGATCCTCGGCCCGAGCGAGTTCGGGGACCGGCTCCCTATGAGTTATCCGACCGCCGTGTCGTTCGTGGCCTTTCTCCTCGAACGGTACGGGCTCGAGAAGACCGCCGGGTTCGTGGACCGGGTCGCCTTCCGCTACTTCGACTTCCCCGACCTGTTCGGATCGCACTTCGGCGAGCCCCTAAGCGAGGTCGAGCGGGCCTGGCGGGCGCGGGTCTCCGCCTCCGGGGCGCCGCGGACGATCGACGATGGCACCTACCTTGCGGCGAGCCGGTTCGTCTACCGTGTGACCCTCGCGGGCAACCCCGGCCGGCGGATGCTCCTCCCCGATGGTCCGGTCGTCGTCAGCGAAGCGTTTGCCGCGGTCGACCCGCTGCGGCGCCTGAACCTCGATGCGGTGCGTGTGCACATGGAGCGGGCCCGCCAGGCCACCGAGCGGGCCGAGCGAGCGGAACGGCGCACGGAGCGGGGGCTGCGGGGCATCGTGTACGTCGTGGTCCTGACCCCGATCCTCTTTTCGCTGGCGTGGCTCTTCTGGCCGGCGGTCCGCGGACGGCTGGGCGGGGGGAGGCGGGCGGTGCGCCATGGATGAGCAGCGGGGGCGGATCGAAGTCATCTGCGGCAGCATGTTCAGCGGCAAGAGCGAGGAGCTGATCCGGCGCGTTCGACGCGCCCAGATCGCCCGCCAGCGGGTCCAGGTCTTCAAGCCCGCCCTCGACGACCGCTTCGACCGGCGGCAGGTCGCCTCGCACGACGGCGCCCGGGTGGAGGCCATGCCGGTGCGCGGCAGCCGGGAGATCCTCGAGTACCTCGAGTCTGCGACGACGGTCGTCGCGATCGACGAGGCGCAGTTCCTCGACCGGGACATCGTCGAGGTCGCGGAGACGCTGGCCGACCGGGGGATGCGGGTGATCGTCGCGGGTTTGGACATGGACTTCCGGGGCGAGCCGTTCGGGGCGATGCCGGAGATCCTCGCCCTGGCGGAGATGGTGGACAAACTGCAGGCGATCTGCATGGTCTGCGGCGCCCCGGCCAGCCGGACCCAGCGCTTGGTCAACGGCCGCCCCGCCCAGTACACGGATCCGATCATCATGCTGGGCGCGCAGGAAGCCTACGAGGCCCGCTGCCGCGAACACCACGTCGTGCCGGGGAAGGCGGTCGGATAAGCGTCATGGCCGAGCCCCAGATGCTCATCGGCGGGCAGGCGGTGATCGAGGGCGTGATGATGCGCTCACCGCGCTGGACCTCCACCGCGGTGCGCCTGCCCTCGGGCGAGATCACCTCCTTCCCGAGCCGGTTCGACTCGCTGCTGCTGCGACACCGCTGGCTGCGGGTCCCCGTCGTCCGCGGCGCGATCGTCCTCTACGAGGCGCTCGTGCTCGGCGTGCGGGCCCTATTCCAATCCGCGAACGCCGTCCTCGGCGATGACGAGGTCATGACCCCGCGGCAGGTCACCCTCTCCGTCATCGCCGGGCTCGGCCTCGCCATCGGTCTGTTCTTCGTCCTGCCGACCGTCGTCGTCCGGCTGCTCGATCGCTACCTGGCCAGCGTGTACACGCTCAATCTGGCCGAGGGGGCCCTGCGCGTGGTCATCCTCATCGGCTATGTCGCGGGGATCGGCCGGCTGCCGGACATCCGGCGCGTCTTCGCCTACCACGGGGCCGAGCATAAGGCGGTGAATGCCCACGAGGCGGGGGTGCCCCTCGACGTGAGCCACGTCCGCGCCCACAGCCGCTTCCACCCTCGCTGCGGGACCAGCTTCCTGCTCATCGTGATGATCGTCGCCGTGATCGTGTTCTCGTTCCTCGGCCGGCCCCCGCTGCTGCTGCGCGTCGTGAGCCGCGTGGCGTTCATCCCGCTCGTGGCGGGGCTCAGTTATGAGATCATCCGCGCCGGGGCGCGTTACCGCTGGTTCCGCCCGCTCGTCACGCCAGGCCTCTGGCTGCAGCGCCTGACCACGCGCGAGCCGCGCGACCCGGAGATCGAGGTCGCCGTGCGAGCCCTGCGGGACGTGCTCGAGCGCGAGCGAGCGGACGCCCCTGCGGCCTCCGTGGAACGGATCCCCTAGCCCCGCCTATAATAGGAGTGTCATGAGTATCGACCGGTCGGCGATGATGGAGCGTCTTGGCGCCATGTCGGCGCGGTACGAGGAGCTGCTGCGCGCCCTGGCCGACCCCGCGATCTTCGCCGCCCCGGATCGCTACCAGCAGGTCGCCCGGGAGCAGGCCACGCTCGCGTCCGTCGTGTCCACGTATCGCGAATACCTCAAGGCGACCCGCGAGATGGAGGAGGCGGCGCAGCTGGCCCGGGAGGAGACCGACCCCGACCTGCGCGAGATGGCCCGGGCGGAGGAGGTCCGGCTGCGCGGGGAGGGTGAGATGCTGCTCGCCCGCCTGCGCGAGGCGCTCACCCCCAAGGATCCGCTCGCCGATCGCAACATCATCATGGAGATCCGCGCCGGCGCGGGCGGTGACGAAGCGGGACTCTTCGCCGCCGATCTGTTCCGGATGTACTCACGGTACGCGGAGCGCAACCGCTGGAAAGTCGAGGTTCTCGAGCGCAGCCCCTCCGAGCTCGGCGGTTTCAAGGAGATCGTGTTCGCCATCCAGGGCAAGGGGGCGTACCGGCGGTTGAAGTACGAGAGCGGCGTACACCGCGTGCAGCGGGTCCCGAGCACCGAGGCCGCGGGGCGGATCCACACCTCCACGGCCACGATCGCGGTGCTGCCCGAGGCTGAGGAAGTGGACGTGCGGATCCGACCCGACGAGATCGAGATCGAGACGTACCGGGCGGGCGGCGCGGGCGGGCAGAACGTAAACAAGGTCGAGACCGCGGTGCGCATCAGGCACCTGCCGACCGGGTTGGTCGTCGCCTGCCAGGATGAACGCTCGCAGCATCAGAACCGCGAGAAGGCGATGCGTATCATGCGCGCCAAGCTGCTCGAGGCGGAGATCCAGCGCCAGCAGGAGACCATCGCCAAGCAGCGCCGCCAGCAGGTCGGCAGCGGCGAGCGCAGCGAGAAGATCCGCACGTACAACTTCCCCCAGGACCGCCTCACCGACCACCGCGTCGGGATGTCCATCCACGACCTGCGGACCGTCCTCGACGGCAAGCTGGATGAGCTGATCGACGCCCTCGAGGCCGCGGAGGTGCGCGCGCTCACCTCCGCGCCGGCGAGTTGACGATCAAGGATACATATCTCCAGGGCCGCGAGCATCTCCAGGCCCTGAAGGTCGCGGAGCCCGCGATCGAGGCGGAGATGCTGCTGCGCTTCGTCCTCGGCTGGGACCGGGCCCGGCTCTACACGCACTGGGACGGTCCGATGCCGGAGCCGGACGCGGCGCGCTATCG
>MENB01000169.1 GCA_001768125.1 Armatimonadetes bacterium RBG_19FT_COMBO_69_19 | reverse complement strand
CCCTGATGCACATGCGGGACCTGGGGAATACGATCCTCGTCGTGGAGCACGACGAGGAGACGATCCGCTCCGCGGACTGGGTGGTCGACATCGGGCCCGGGGCGGGCGCGCACGGGGGCCACGTCGTCGTGACGGGGACGCCCGAGGACATCGCCCGCCACCCAGACTCGATCACCGGCCAGTTCCTCTCCGGCCGCCGGGTCATCCCGATCCCGCCGCGCCGCCGGCCCCACAACGGCAACTACCTCGTGGTGCGCGGGGCGCGGGAGCACAACTTGAAGAACATCGACGTCCGCTTCCCGCTGGGGGTGTTCGTGGCGGTCACCGGCGTCTCGGGCTCGGGGAAGTCTACCCTGGTGGACGAGATCCTCTACCGCGCCCTCACCGCGAGGCTGCACGGGACCCGCATCCGCCCGGGGCTCCACACCCGGATCGACGGCATTGACCACATCGACAAGGTCATCAACATCGACCAGTCGCCGATCGGCCGCACGCCGCGCAGCAACCCCGCCACGTACACGAAGACGTTCGACCTCATCCGCGACCTGTTCGCGCAGACTCCGGATGCCAAGATGCGCGGGTTCGGGCCAGGGCGTTTCTCATTCAACGTCCGCGGGGGCCGCTGCGAGGCCTGTGAAGGCGACGGCATCGTGCGCATCGAGATGCACTTCCTCCCCGACGTCTATGTGCCGTGCGAGGTGTGCAAGGGCAAGCGCTACAATCGAGAGACGCTCGAGGTGCTGTTCAAAGGGAGGAGCATCGCGGACCTCCTCGAGATGACCGTGGCGGAGGCGCTCCAGTACTTCGAGAACATCCCGCGCATCCGCCGCAAGCTGCAGACGCTCTTCGACGTGGGCCTCGGCTACATCAAGCTCGGCCAGCCGGCGACGACGCTCTCCGGGGGCGAAGCGCAGCGAGTGAAGCTCGCCACGGAGCTGTCGCGGCGGGATACCGGGAAGACGCTCTACATCCTCGATGAACCGACGGTCGGCCTGCACTTCGCCGACGTGGAGCGGCTGCTGCACGTGCTGCATCGCCTGGTCGATGCCGGGAACACCGTGGTCGTCATCGAACATAACCTGGACGTCATCAAGACGGCGGATTGGCTCATCGACCTCGGGCCCGAGGGCGGCGAGCTCGGCGGGCAGGTCATCGCGGAAGGGCCGCCGGACGCGATTGCGGCGACGCCGCACTCCTACACGGGGCAGTTCCTGAAGAAGGTGCTCGCCGCACCGGAGCTGGCGCTGGCGGGAAACGGGCGAAAGCGAAACGGCCGTACGAACGGGCGCAGGCGCTAGCCGGCGACCGCGAGGAGGCGCTCCCGTGCGCATCGATCGCTTCGAGATGGAGCGGTTCCAGTCGACGTGGGAGAACACGGTCGAGTACAACCTCTCCGAGAGTGGCATCCACCCGCTCTCGCTCTCCGGCCTCGTGGATCGCAGCTGGTTCCAGGAGGTCCTCGTGCACGAGCCCCTCGGCTACGGTCACACGAACGGCAGCCCCGAGCTCCGGACGGAGATCGCGGGGCTCTACCGCGGCGCGGGGCCCGAGCACGTCCTGGTCACGACCGGGACGGCGGAGGCGAATTTCCTCATCGCCTGGGCCTTGCTCGACCCGGAAGACGAGGTCGTGGTGATGCTCCCCAATTACATGCAGCTGCCGCTGCTCGCTCGGACGTGGGGCGGGACGGTGCGGGAATGGTGGCTGCGCCCGGGCCAGGGGGAGTGGACCCTCGACGTGGACGAGCTCAAGCGCCTGATCACGTCCCGGACCAAGGCGATCTTCGTCTGCCATCCCAACAATCCCACCGGCGCCGTGCTGCCCGTCGAGGTGCTCAACGCCATCTGCGCGGCGGCCGACCGTGTGGGGGCGTACGTGATCGCGGACGAAGTGTACCGCGGGGCGGAGCGGGACGGCCATCTTACTCCCTCGTTCTGGGGGCGCTACCCCCGGGCGATCGTCACGGGCGGCCTCTCCAAGGCGTACGGCTTGCCGGGGCTGCGTGTGGGCTGGATCGTCGCCCCGACCGACCTGGCGAACACCTTCTGGGGATACCACGATTTCACGACGATTGCCCCCGGCTTCCTGAGCGACCGCCTCGCCCTTATGGCGCTGATGCCGCGGACCCGGCAACGGCTGCTGGCGCGGACCCGGCAGATCCTCACCGAAAACCTCCGGGTGCTCACCACCTGGGCGGACGATCTCGCCGAGGAGCTGTCCTGGAACCGCCCCCAGGCCGGGGCGATCGCGTTCTTCCACTACCGCGCGGAGGTGAACTCCACGCAACTCGTCGAGCGTCTGCGCCGCGAGCAGAGCGTCCTGGTCGTGCCCGGCGACCACTTCAAGATGGATGGCTACCTGCGCCTCGGCTTCGGGATGGAGCCGCGGATCCTCTCCGAAGGTCTGTCCCGAACGGCGGCCTTGCTCCGGTCGCTATGAGTGTCGACGACAAGCTGAAGCTCGTCCCCACGCGGCCCGGCGTGTACCTCATGAAGGACGCCGCCGCGCGCGTGATCTACGTGGGCAAGGCCGCCGCGCTGCGCAGCCGCGTCCGCCAGTATTTCCAGGACAGCGGCCACCTCGAGAGCCCCCGTATCCGCCACCTCATGAGCAAGATCGCGGACTTCGAGGTCATCGCCTGCGAGAACGAGGTCGAGGCGCTCATCCTCGAGACGAACCTCATCAAGCGGCACCGCCCGATCTACAACGTGCGGATGGCCGACGACAAGGCCTTCCCCTACGTGAAGATCACGCACGAGCCCTTCCCGAAGATCCTCATGACCCGCCGGGTCGTGCGCGACGGGGCGCATTACTTCGGGCCCTACCCCTACCACGAGCCCAAGCTCGTCCGGCGCACGATCCGCACCATCCGCAAACTCTTCAAGCTGCGCTCCTGCAACATCGAGATCACGCGCGATCTCCCCCGGCCGTGCCTGGACTATTACATCGGCCAGTGCACCGCCCCGTGCGTCTCCTGGGGCGCGGACGAGGCGGCGTACGCGGAGCAGGTCCGCCACGCCGCCCAGTTCCTGGAGGGTAAGGCCGCGTCGCTGCTGGACGAGCTGCGGCATGAGATGACGCGGGCGGCGGAGGCGATGGAGTTCGAGCGGGCGGCCCAGCTGCGCGACCAGATCTCGGCCATGGAGGCGATCTACGAGAAGCAGCGCATCGCCACCATCGGGCAGGAGGACCGGGACGTCATGTCCCTGGCGCATGCCGGTAGTTTGGCATGCGTCCAGGCGTTCTTTATCCGTGCCGGGCGATTGTCCGGTCAGGAGCACTTTATCCTGGAGGGGGGTAGCGGAGCCAGCTCCGCGGAGATCCTGGGAGAATTCGTCAAGCAATTCTACCAGGACATTCCTGCGATCCCGCCCGAGGTCGTCCTCCAGGAGCCTGTCGAGGATGCCGACCTCGTCGCGACCTGGCTCAGCGAGCGGCGGGGGAGCCGCGTGCAGGTGGTCGTTCCGCAGCGGGGGGACCGCCGGCGCCTGGTCGAGATGGCGGCGGAGAACGCGGCGCTGTTCCTGCAGCACGAGCGCGCCCGGCGGGCGGGCCTCGAGGGCGCGGCGATCAAGGAACTCCAGGAGATCCTCGCCCTGGAGACGCCGCCCTTCCGGATCGAGGCTTACGACATCAGCAACTTCCAGTCCGGGGAGTCGGTCGGCTCGATGGTCGTCTTCGAGGGCGGGCGGCCGCTCAAGCGCGATTACCGCCGCTTTAAGATGAAGTCGACGGAAGGCCCAAATGACTACGCCATGCTCCAGGAGATGCTGCGCCGGCGGTTCGCCCTGGGCCGCGAGGAGCAGGAGCGGTTGGACCGCGATGAGCCGGTGAAGGTGAAGTGGTCCGTGCTCCCCGACCTCGTCCTCATCGACGGGGGGCGGGGGCAGCTCAATGCGGCGCGCGAGGTCCTGTTCGAATACAACCACATGATTCCCGCGGTCGGTCTGGCCAAGCAGGAAGAGCTGGTGGTCACCGTGGCCAACCCCGATCCGATCGCGCTGCCGCGGGATTCCCACTCCCTGCAGCTCCTGCAGCGGATCCGCGACGAAGCGCACCGCTTCGCCAACGCCTACCACCGCAAGCTGCGCGAGCGGCGTGTGGTCTTCTCCGTCCTGGATGAGATCCAGGGCATCGGCGAGAAGCGCAAGCGCGACCTCATCCGCCACTTCGGGTCGGTGCGGGCTATCCGCCAGGCCCCGGTGGAGCAGATCGCCGCGGTCGTCGGACCCAAGACCGCCGAGAAGGTCGCGGCCTACCTCCGCGAGCATCCCGACGTCCGCTACAAGGACGAAGCCGTCCACTGACCCGGCCGATTCCCACGAACCGCCCGTTCCGCTGTTCGCCCCTTGACAGCAGCCCGCGCTCCACTCGATAATAGCCATGAAAATAGCTATTCTCATTTGCGGAGAGGAGCCATGCGCGTCGTGAACACCGTTGAGCTTAAGAACCGCACGAACGAGCTCCTGCGGGACGTGGTCGCAGGAGAGTCCGTGATCGTCACGCGGCACGGGAAGCCCGCGGCCGCGATCACCCGGCTGACCGAGGGCGACCTGGCCGAGTTCATCCTGCAGCACACGGGGGAGGGGCGCCCGACCCGGCAGGTCTCCCGTGGCCCCTGGCGTTTCACCACACTAGCCAGCACGCTTGGCGACGTCTACGTGGCGTACAGCGACCTTGGGGTCTCGTTCGTCGACCTGGCGTCCGGCGACGAGACGTTCGTCCGGGCGTTCCGAGAGCGCTTCGGAGCGGAGGTGAGCCGCGATCCGCATCCTCCGGCAAAGCTGGTGTCGCTGCTGCGCGGCTTCTTTGCCGACTTCAAGGCGTTCCGCGGCCCGGTGGACCTGTCGATGGTCGGGCCCTTTCAGCGCCGCGTCCTTGAGCAGCTGCGGCGGATCCCGAAAGGGCAGGTGCGCACGTACCGGGATGTCGCCCGGGAGATCGGACAGCCCGGGGCGACCCGGGCGGTGGGGACGGCGTGCGCCAGGAATCCCGTCCCGCTGATCATCCCCTGCCACCGCGTCGTCCGCAGTGACGGCGGGCTCGGCGGGTATTCGCTGCGGGGTGGTGTAGGACTCAAGCGGCGCCTCCTCGAGACCGAGGGCGTGGACCCGGACCGCCTGCGTGCGTCATGATACGAACTTGTGTTCGTTTTCTCAGACATTCATCAATATTCTCTTGACAGAATAGCAAACAGTTATTACAATCGCCTCAGAAAAGATTGAACTATGTGATCTCTGAGGTGAATTCTCATGGAGAACCGCTATGTCATGGAGATGCTCGCCGGCGCAGGCGCGTACGCAGTTCAGGATGGAGGGAGGATCGGCCCCGATGCCACAGGCGCCCGGGAAGTGCCCGGTCTGTAGTTCAGACCTCGAGGCCGTCCGGCTGCAATGCACCTCCTGCGGCACGGCCGTCGAAGGGCACTTCGAGCTGTCCAAGTTCAACCGTCTCGATGCCGAGCAGCTCGCCTTCCTGGAGCTGTTCTTGAAGGCCCGCGGCAACATCAAGGAGGTGGAGCGCGAGCTCGGACTGTCCTATCCCACCGTCCGGGCCCGCCTCGACGCGCTCCTCGCGGTGCTGGGCTACGCGGTTGAGCCGGACCGGAAGGCGGAGCTGG
>MENB01000168.1:208-5732 GCA_001768125.1 Armatimonadetes bacterium RBG_19FT_COMBO_69_19 | reverse complement strand
CGGCGCGGCTCCGCAGCCATACCTGCAGCGCCCCGGTCTCCGCGATCCCGTACTCGATGTAGTAGAACGGGCTCGTGAACAGGTGCAGCTGCCGGTGCCACAGGTAGTTGAGCGCGTCCTCGTAGCCGCTCCAGTCGAGCGAGGGTTGAAACCGCCGGTAGATCTCCAGCCAGCTCTTCCGCCGCTCGTCCCGGCTGTGCCCGATGTGGGTGTAGATCCAGTGCTGGAATGCGTCGATCGTCGCGATCCACGGGAAGATCAGGACAGCGTCTTCCAGCGTGTTGCGGTAGGATCGCTTGAATTCTGATTCGTTCCGGTAGAAGACGTTCAGGTGTGGGGCGGCGAGCAGTTCCATCCCCATCGAGGCGACCTCGGCGAACTCGTAGGGGGTGGTCCGGTAATGGATGAGCGGATCCTCCCGCGAGGCCAGCTGGTGGAAGGCGTGGCCGCCTTCGTGCAGCAGCGTGCGGACGTCGTCGTCGCGACCGACCGCGTTCATGAAGATGAACGGCCACCGCCGCTCGTGGAGTGTGCTTTGATACCCGCCGGGGGCCTTGCCCTTGCGGGACTCCAGGTCGAGGAGCTTCTCCTCCCACATGAACTTGAACTGGTCACCCAGGCCCGGATCGACCCGCCGGAAGATCTCCTCGCAGCCCTTGATGAGCTCATCCGAGGCTTCGAACGGACGCAGGGGGGGCCGGCCCAGCGGATCGACCTGCGTGTCCCAGGGGCGCAGGCTTCGGACGCCGAGCTTGGACCGCCGATCCTCGTAGACCCGGTTGACCAGGGGCAGCATCGCGCGCTCCACACCTTCATGGAACTGGAAGCAGTCCGCCGGGGTGTAGTCGAAGCGCCGGCGCCGCTTGAACGCGTAGTCGCGGTAGTTGTCGAACCCGGCGTTCTTCGCGATGCGCGTGCGCAGGTCGATGAGCTTGTCGTACAGGTCCTCGATGGCATCATGGTCCTGGAGGCGCCGCCGCACGACCAGCTCCCACACATCCTGGCGGACCCGGCGGTCGGTTTCGTCGAGGAACTTGGCGGCCTGCTGGAGGGTGAGCTCCTGGCCCTGGTACGTGACGGTCATCGCCCCGCTCAGCTTCTGATAGTCCTTCGAGAGCAGCACCTCCTCGGTCTCCAGCGGGACGTTCTCCTCGCGGAACAGGGCCACGTTGTTCTCGACGATACGGTCCATCACCCCATAGCGGTCCATCGGCAGCATCTTCCGGTACGGGTGAGCGAGGTAGGCCCGGTCGAGGGCGTCCCACATCGGCTTCGTCTTCGGGTCGATCTCCTGGACGAAGTGGTTGTACGCCTGCTCGCGCACCGGGTCGTCGGTCTGCGTCGTCATGGCGATGTAGCGCCGGGCGCGGTCCTCGGCGAGCGCGCCGCCGAGCTCGGAGCAGTCGTAGAGCCACTGCTCGAGCTCTTCCATCGAGTTGATGGGACGGGCCAGCAACTGCGTGAACAGCGGCTCGATCTGCGCCCAGTCGCCCATGTCGGCGTCCTTGGGGACGAACCGGCGTGGAAACTCTCGGCGCGGGTCAACCTGCATCATCATGCGCACAGCGGGCCTCCGGGTGTGGTCACTGGGGAAAATGCAGTGACATATCTAGTTGGGGGCGTCACGGGGAAATCCTGCCACCCGATGGAATACTGCTGCGTGCGCGTCGCGATCTTCGTCCTGCTGGCCATGAGCCTGACCGCCGGTTCGCCGGTGGCGGCCGCTCCTCCCGCGCCGAAGCTCGCCGTCTGGATGGAGGTCTCCGCGAACCTGCCGATCTTCGCCTCGCGTGCGCAGATCGCCGCGGTGCTGGACCGGGCGAAGGCCGCGGGCGTGACGGACGTCATCCCCGAGGCGAAGAACGCCTGGGGCTTCGTCCTCTACGAGAGCACCTTTGCCCCGCACATCCGCACGTCCACGGTGCCGCGGGTCTGGGACCCGGTCTACGACGCGCCGGCGACGTGGTTCCCCGCCGACATCGATCCGCTGCGCGTCGTGATCGAGGAGGCGCACGCCCGCGGCATTCGGGTGCACGCCGCGGTGAACGTCTTCGGTGAGGGGCTGAACGGGGCCGGCGTGGGACTGGCGTTCGACCGCCCCGGATGGATGGCGCAGCATCTGGCACCCGACGGCAGCATCATCCCGGGCTCGCAGGTCGGGATGATCGCGTTCGCCAATCCGGTGCACCCCGAAGTCCAGCTCTACGAGCTGGCGGTCATCCAGGAAGTCGCGCGGATGTACGACGTGGACGGCATCGTCCTCGACCGCATCCGCTTCCCCGACGGGACCGCCGACTTCTCCGACTTGAGCCGGGCCGCCTTCGAGGAGTGGCTCGGACATCCGCTCGAATCCTGGCCCGATGACATCCTGATCCCGCTCGGCGGCCACCTCGTGCGGGGACCGCTCTTTGCCGACTGGATCGCCTGGCGGGCACGCATCATCCACCAGTTCGTCCGAGCGGCGGAGACGGTGGTCCATGGGATCAAGCCCGACATCGCGTTCGCCGCGTACGTCGGCGGATGGTATCCGACGTATTGGCAGGTGGGCGTGAATTGGGCCAGCCGCGATGGGACGCCCGAGCTCCCGTGGGTGGGGCCGGGCTGGAAGGAGGCGGCCATCGGCGGGCTCGTGGATTTCCTCATGATGGGCCTGTTCTACGCCCCGGTCAGCCCGTTCGACGCGATCCGCGCCGGATCGCCCCCCTGGCTGAGCGTGGAGGGCGGCGCCGCCATGGCGCGCGACCTGCTGGCCGGAGGCGGTGTCCCCATCGGCTCCCTCCTGCTGTCGCTGTACGAGGACCAGCCGGGGCAGTTCCGCGCTGCGCTGGACACCGTGCTGGCCCTCCACGGCGGCGCGATGCTGTTCGACCTCGTGTTTCTCGAGCGCTACGGCTGGTGGGACGTCCTGGGCGCTACCCGCTGACGATCAGGTCCCGCTGCGCCGCCCTCAGGACGTGGCCGGCAGCGACGCCATCCCCATCACGTGAAACCCGCTGTCCACGAAGATCGTGTTGCCCGTCACGGCGCGGGAGAGGTCGCTGGCGAGGAAGACCGCGACGTCGCCGACGTCGTCGATCGTGATGTTGCGGCGCAGCGGGGCCGTCTCTTCGGTCACGTCCCGCAGGCGCGAGATCCCCTTCACGGCGCTCCCCGCCAGGGTCTTCAGGGGGCCGGCGGAGATCGCGTTCACGCGGACCGCACCCGGGCCCAGCTCCGAGGCCAGGTAGCGCACTTCGGTCTCCAGGGCGGCCTTGGCCACGGCCATGATGTTGTAGCCCGGGACGACCCGTTCGACCGCGTTGTACGTCAGCGTGAAGATGCTCCCGCCCGCACTCATCAGGCGCGCCGCGCGGCGGGCGATCGCCAGCAGCGAGTAGGCGCTGACGTTCATCGCCAGGGCGTAGCCGTCCCGGGACACTTCGTGCAGCGGCCGGGTGAGATCATCGCGGTCGGCGTAGGCGATGCAGTGCGCGACCGCGTCCAGGGCGCCCCAGCGATCCCGCAGGCCGCCGAAGACCGCGTCGAGCTGTTCCTCCGACGTCACGTCGCCGGGGAAGGTCGGGAAGCCGGCGCGGCCGCCGATGGTGTCGAGCAGCTCGTCCAGGTTCTCCCTCAGCCGCTCATTCTGGTAGGTGAAGGCAAGCTCCGCGCCCTCGCGGTGAAACGCTTCTGCGATGCCCCAGGCGATGCTGCGCTTGTTGGCCACGCCCATGATGAGCGCCTTCTTCCCTTTGAGCAGCATGGGTCACCCCGTCTTCTCGATGTAGCGGATCAGTCCCAGGACGCTCTGGCGGATCGGCATGATGACCTCGAAGTGCGCCGCCGCCGCGGCGCCGTCCCGCGCCTTGATCTGCCGCAGGGCCAGCTGGCGCATTTCCGCGGTGATCGCCTCGCCCCCGAGGCCCGACCCGAGGAAGCCGCGCACGCGCTCGACGCCTTCCAGGAGCCGTTCCTCCAGCTGCCCGAGCAGGTCCTCCACCCACTCATGCGGGCCGAAGTGGGTGAGCAGCAGCCGGCGGGGGCGCAGCGCGCGGATGCGCCGCAGCGATGCCTGCCAGGCCGGGACGTCCAGCTCGGGGGGCGGCGTGGGAGCGCGGACGAACCGCGATCGGGGCAGCGCCACCCCGGCGACATCGCCGGTGAACAGATCGCCGTGTGCGGCGTCCCAGTACGCGTGGTGATGCCGCGCATGGCCGGGGGTGTCGATCGCCGCGACCGTGCGCCCGCCGATCGTCAACGTGTCGCTGTCGTTGAGGACGTGGAGACGTGACTCCGGTACGGGGATCGTCTCTCCGAACAGCCGCGCGAGTTCGTCCCCGTACAGCCGCCCCGCGCTGTTCAACAGTTTTGTCGGATCGATGAGGTGCGGTGCGCCCACCGGGTGAACGTAGACCTGCGCGTTCGGCAGACGCTGCGTCAGCGTGCCGGCACCGCCGGCGTGATCGAGGTGAATGTGCGTGACGGCGAGGACTTGGACGTCCTCGGGAGCCAATCCGGCCTCACGGATCCCGGCCAGCACCACATCCGCCCGCGACGCCGGCCCGGTCTCGATGAGCCCCGGGCGGTCGCCGAGCAACAGGTACACGCTGATCGCTTCCGGCGTGCTGTTGTACCCCGTATCGATGAGGATGAGGTCGGGGGCAAGACGCATGATACTCACGCGACCACAATACACTACCCCGCGCGGGGGTGGCTAGGGAACGCGGTTGGGGTCGAGCCCGTAACCGAGCACGCCGTAGCGCCGCCCGGTCCGCGGGTCGACCAGCCGGATGTTGTCCAGGTACAGCCGCGGCGTGCGCCAGAGCAGGCCGAGCGCCTTCCACAGCGACATCTCGTGGTAGCGGTCTGGCCACAGCTCCTTGAGGACGCGCTTCACGTGCGGGGCGTATTTCGCGCTCATCGCCGGGAAGACGTGGTGCTCGGTGTGATGGCTGAAGTTGGAGTGGAGCACGTCGAGGACCCTGGGCACCGAGACCGTCAACGACCCGGCCAGTGGATCGTCTTCTTCCAGCAGCGGGTTCAGCAGGTGGTTCGTCGCGATGTAGGACATGACGATGAAGTTGCTCACCAGCAGGGGCAGCGCGTAGAAGAACAGGAACGCCCCCCAGCCCAGCCACACGCCCATCGCGACCCAGAAGACGATGGGGAGCACGGTCTCGATCACGACCCGCAGGCGCTGGCGTCCCGGCATCGTCGGCAGAGAGTGCACGAGGACGATCGCCGCGTGGAGGTTCAGCCAGACGGCGAGCAGGGCAAAGAAGCGCAGGCTGCGCACGGGGACGAGACGGTGCAGGATCTGCAGCGAGCGACGCTCATGGTAGTCCTCGAGCGTGCTGTATGCATCCGGGTCTTGTCCCTGCATCTGCGTGTGGGCATGATGCCCGACGTTGTGCCACTGCCGCCACAGCAACGGCGCGATGGCATGCGGCAGGAGGCACAGCCCGCCCAGCACGTCGCGCAGCGTCCCTTTCCCGACGACGGCGCCATGGAGGATCTCATGACCCAGGAAGCCGAGCGAGCCGAA
>MENB01000168.1:0-185 GCA_001768125.1 Armatimonadetes bacterium RBG_19FT_COMBO_69_19 | reverse complement strand
TGACAGCGTCCACGTACCAGGGGAGCGACAGCGCGGCGATCAGCCAGATGCCGGTCGCAGCGGCCGCCATGTACGGGGCCATCCACAACACACGGTGGGGAACGGGCTGGAAATACCGGGCCGGGAGGCGGGCCATCCACAACACACGGTGGGGAACGGGCTGGAAATACCGGGCCGGGAGGCGG
>MENB01000167.1:23050-23306 GCA_001768125.1 Armatimonadetes bacterium RBG_19FT_COMBO_69_19 | reverse complement strand
GAGGTCCGGATGGCGGAAGACGGCGTTGTCGTCGATGATCACCTTCGCGTCCACGGCGAGCAGCCGGCCGCCGACGACGGCGAGCGGGTTGATCTCGGCGAGCTCGGCATCGACCTCCCGGCAGAGGCGGTGCAGCGCGGTGGCGACCCCCACGAAATCCTTGAGCAGCCCCCCGGACAGCCCGAGCCGCCGGCCCAGCCCTCTTGCCTGAAAGCCCGGGAACCCGAGGAACGGGTCGATGCTCTCTGTCGCGATC
>MENB01000167.1:17481-23043 GCA_001768125.1 Armatimonadetes bacterium RBG_19FT_COMBO_69_19 | reverse complement strand
GCGCCGTACGCGCGACGTCCTCGATGTCGATGCCTCCGGAACTGCTGGCAATCGCGACGAGGACGCGCGAACTTCGGTCGACGATGATCGCCAGGTAGTACTCGGCGCCGATGTCGACCGCCTCCGCGACCAGCAGGCGGCGCACGGT
This sequence comes from Armatimonadetes bacterium RBG_19FT_COMBO_69_19, assembly GCA_001768125.1. Classification (GTDB taxonomy): domain Bacteria; phylum Sysuimicrobiota; class Sysuimicrobiia; order Sysuimicrobiales; family Kaftiobacteriaceae; genus Kaftiobacterium. The sequence continues at coordinate 22,895 of MENB01000167.1, read as the reverse complement.
CTCCCCCTTGATCGACATCCCGAGGATCGCCGCGGCGCGGTCCTTCGCCTCGGCTGGGGTCTGGGCCAGCTTGATGCCGCCGGCCTTGCCCCGCCCGCCGACCAGCACCTGCGCTTTGAGGACGACGGGGTAGCGCAGCTGGAGCGCGGGAACCTGATCGGGGCGCTCGATGACCACCCCGTGCTGCACGGGGATGGCGTAGGTCCGGAAGAGCTCTTTCGCCTGGTACTCGTGGAGCTTCATCTCATCCTCGCAGCTTCGTCTCGAGGCCGGCCTTCACCGCGGGCCACTCCTCTGCAATGATACTGAAGTATACGGAATCCCGCACCCGCCCCGTTGCCGTGATGAGGTGCGCGCGGAGGATCCCCTCCTCCGTCGCCCCGATGCGCAGCAGCGCCCGGCGCGACGGCTCGTTCAGGCGGTCCGTCTTGAACTCCACGCGCACACAGCCCCAGGTTTCGAAGGCATGGCGCAGCATGAGGTACTTCGCCTCCGTGTTCACCACGCTGCGCTGCCAGTACGAGCCGATCCACGTCCAGCCGATCTCCACCTTACGGTGCGCGGGCTCGATGGCGCCGAATCGCGTGCTGCCGACGACACGCTCCCTTCCCCCCTGCCCGGCTCCCTTGTGCACGGTGGCAAAGGGGAGCGCCACGCCGCGGAGCTGCTCCGCGAGCGCGCCCTTGACGTATTCTTCCATGTCCTGCGGGGAACGGACGAGCTGCGTCGTCCAGCGCCAGAGGTCGGGATCGAGCCCGATCTCGGTGAGGGCGGCGAGGTGGCTCAACGACAGCGGCTCGAGCCGCACGTGCACGCCGTCGAGCGCCACCGGCCGGATATCCACGCGTCGGCGGAGGGCTAGAGCTTCAGGCTCCCGATGTGCTCCCGCACGGCGGCCACGGAGGCCTTGAACGCCGCGCGCTCCTCGTCGTTGAGGGGGAGCTCGATGATGCGCTCCACGCCGCGCCCGCCGAGCACGACGGGGACGCCGATGCAGACGTTCCGCTCCCCATACTCCCCGTCGAGGAGGACGCTGCTCGGGATGAGGCGCTTCTTGTCCCGGACAATCGCCTCGACCATCTGCGCGATCGCCGCCCCGGGCGCGAAGAAGGCGGAGCTTCCCATCAGCTCCGTGATCTCGGCCCCGCCGCGGCGGGTCCGAGCCACGATGGCCTCGATGCGGTCGGGAGCCACGAGGTGGCCGAGCGGCACGCCGCCGACATGGGCGAAGCGCGGCAGGGGGACCATGTCCTTGTCCGTATGCGCCCCGATGACCATGCCGGACACGTCCTCGACGGAGAGGCCGACCTCTTTCGCGATGAACGTGCGGAAGCGGGTGCTGTCGAGGGCCCCCGACTCCCCGATGACACGCTCGCGCGGGAATCCAGAGACCTTGTAGGTGAGATAGGTCATCGCGTCCAGCGGGTTGGTGACGACGATCAGGGCCGCGTCGGGTGAGTGCTTCACGACCTGCTCGACGACGCTGCGCACGATCCCCGAGTTGGTATCGATCAGCTGCTCGCGGGTCATGCCGGGCTTGCGCGCGATGCCGGCGATGATCACGACCACGTCGCTGCCCGCGGTCTCCTCATAGCCGTTGCTGCCGACGATGCTGACGTCCACGTCCCGGATCGGACCGGCCTGCTGCAGGTCGAGCGCCTTCCCCATCGGCATCTTCTCGATGATGTCCACGAGCACGAGGTCGGCGATCTCTTCGGTGGCCAGCCAGTGCGCGGTGGTGTGCCCGACCATCCCCGCGCCGACGATGGTCACTTTCGGACGGCGTCCCATGGTTACACGCTCCTAGCCCATGTTGTCGATCACGGCGCTGGCGAACTCGCTCGTCTTCACTTCCTTCGCCCCGTCCATCAGACGGGCCAGATCGTAGGTGACGACCTTCTGTTTGAAGGTCTTCTCCAGCCCGCGGACGATCAGCGACGCGGCCTCGTTCCACCCCAGGTACTCCAGCATCATCACGCCGGAGAGCGTGAGCGACCCGGGGTTGACCTTGTCCAGGTTGGCGTACTTGGGCGCCGTGCCGTGGGTGGCCTCGAAGATGGCGTGGAAGTCGCTCAGGTTCGCCCCCGGGGCCATGCCGATCCCGCCGACCTGCGCTGCGACCGCGTCGGAGATGTAGTCGCCGTTCAGGTTGCCGGTGGCGATGACGTCCAGGTCGCGGGGCCGGGTCAGCAGGTGCTGGAAGGTCACGTCGGCGATGTAGTCCTGGATGAGGACCTTGCCGGCGGGGGCCTTGCCGCCGTACGACTTCTGCACCTCGTCCCAGGTCACGGTCTGGCCGCCGAACTCCTCGCGCGCCAGCTCATAGCCCCACTTGGCGAAGGCGCCCTCCGTGTACTTCATGATGTTGCCCTTGTGCACAATGGTGACCGACTTGCGGTGGCGGTCGACCGCGTAGCGGAGGGCCTTGCGCACCAGGCGCTTGGTGCCGAACGCGCTCATCGGCTTGAGCCCCACGCCGGCGTCGTCGCGCACCTTCCAGTTGAACTCCCGGCGCACGAACTCGATGAGCTTCTTCGCCTCCGGGGATCCGCTCGGGTGCTCCAATCCGACGTAGATGTCCTCCGAGTTCTCGCGGAAGATGACAACGTCCACCCACTCCGGGTGCTTCACGGGGCTCGGCACGCCCTCGAACCAGCGCACCGGCCGGACGCAGGCGTACAGGTCGAGGAGCTGCCGCAGCGAGACGTTCAGGCTGCGGAAGCCGCCCCCGATCGGCGTGGTCAGCGGCCCCTTGATCCCCACGACGTAGTGCTGGAAGGCGCGCAGCGTATCCTCAGGCAGCCAGTTCCCGTAAGTGCTGTGCGCTTTCTCGCCGGCGTACACCTCGAACCAGACGAGCCGCTTCTTTCCGCCGTAGGCGCCCTTCACCGCGGCATCGAAGATGCGCTGACTGGCCCGCCAGATGTCGGGACCGGTGCCGTCGCCTTCAATGAACGGGACGATGGGGTGATCGGGGACCTGCAGGTGGTTGTCGCGGATCTCGATGCGCTGGCCTTCTTTCGGGGGAGTCAGTGTCTCCAGCACGGCCATGCGGTACCCTCCTTGTGCGCGCAATGCCCTGTGTGCACGGTGCACCCTTGACGGCCCATGTGCGCCCGCCCTAGGATTATACTGGATTAGTGGTCAGGCCACCAGCCCAGAGCGGGCATTGCATGGCGTCGCCACCCGAACCGCTCTTCCAACCCGTCCGCCGCAGCCGCCTCTACGAGGGCATCGTGCGGCAGATCCAGGACCTCATCGCGGACAAGCACCTGCAGCCCGGCGACCGCCTGCCGGGCGAGCGCGAGCTCGCCGACAGCCTGGCCGTGAGCCGCGCCTCGGCGCGCGAGGCCCTGCGGGTGCTGCACTTCATCGGCGTCGTCGACGTCCGGCCCGGTGAAGGTACCTTCGTCAGCACCACCCCCCCCACCCCCATCGACCCTTCCATGTACAGCGTCCTCTCCGAACGCAGCATCCTGCTCGACCTGCTCGAAGCCCGCCGCCTCCTGGAGGAGGGCATCGTCGCCCTCGCCGCACGGCGGGCGACGAAGGACGACCTCGGCGAGCTGACGGAGTTCCTGCGCGGGCGCGGGCCGGCGCTCGCCTCCGGGAAGCAGGACGTGGAGAGCGACCTGCAGTTCCACACCCTGCTCGCCGAAGCGACGGGCAACATGGTGCTGGTCAGCGCGATGCGCCACCTCAACGAGATGTGGCTACAGGCACGGGAGAAGACCGGCCGCAAGGACACGAGCCCGCATCGAGCCCTGCGCTTCCACGAGCAGATCCTCGCCGCCGTGCGGCGGCGGCAGCCCGCGGTGGCGCAGCGCATCCTGCGGCAGCACCTGGACGACATGCGCTCGGAGATCGAATCCTGACGGAGGGCGGCCCCATGGCCACCGAAACGAGGAAGACACGCATCGAAAAGGACAGCCTCGGCGAGATGGAAGTGCCCGCGGATGTCTACTACGGCGCGAGCACGGCCCGCGCCATCCGGAATTTCCCGATCTCGGGGCTGCGCTTCCCGCGGCCGTTCATTAAAGCCCTCGGTCTGATCAAGCTCGCCGCGGCCGAGGTGAACATGGAGCTCGGCCTGCTCGACAAGAAGATCGGGGGGGCCATTGCGGCCGCCGCGACCGAGGTCGCCGACGGGAAGTGGGACGACCAGTTCCCCCTCGACATCTATCAGACGGGCTCCGGCACCTCCACCAACACGAACGCGAACGAGGTCATCGCCAACCGCGCCGCGGAGCTGCTCGGCGGCCAGCGCGGCAGCAAGCTGGTGCACCCCAACGACCACGTCAACAAGTGCCAGTCCAGCAACGACGTCATCCCGACGGCGATCCACCTCGCGGCACTGCTCGAGATCCGGCAGACCCTCATCCCGGCGATGGAAGGCCTCCGCGGCAGCCTGGCGGCCAAAGCGAAAGAGCTCTGGGGGATCGTCAAGACCGGCCGCACGCACCTCATGGACGCGACGCCGATCCGGCTGGGCCAGGAATTCGAGGGCTACGCCGGGCAGGTGGAGCGCGCCATCGGCCGCCTGCGCCACGCGATGGACGACCTGACAGAGGTGCCGCTCGGCGGCACCGCGGTAGGAACCGGCACCAACACCCACCCCCAGTACGCGCAGCGCAGCTGCATGCGCCTCTCCCGGCTCCTCGGCGTCGAGATCACGGAGACCGGGAACCATTTTCAGGCGCAGGCTTCCCTGGACGCCCTGGTGTTCACCTCGAGCGTCCTGCGCACATTTGCCACGGCCTTCATGAAGATCGCCAACGACATCCGCTGGATGGCCAGCGGGCCGCGCGCGGGGTTGGGGGAGCTCGCCCTCCCCGCGGTGCAGCCCGGGTCGTCCATCATGCCCGGCAAGGTGAACCCGGTCATCGCCGAGTCGGTGATCCAGGCCTGCGCGCAGGTGCAGGGGAACGATCTCGTCGTGGCGCTCGGCAACCAGTGGGGCAACTTCGAGCTGAACACGATGATGCCGGTCATGGCCCACAACCTGCTCTGGTCGATCAGCCTGCTCGCCGCCGAGTCCGCCAACTTCGCCACCCAGTGCGTCGCCGGCCTTTCCGCGACGCCGCGCGCGGCGGACCTCGTGGAGCGCGGGCTGATGCTCACCACCGCCCTGGCCCCGGTCATCGGCTACGACAAAGCGGCGGAGATCGCGAAGAAGGCCGCGGCCACCGGCCGGACGATCCGCGAGGTCGCCCGCGAGGAGACGACGCTGTCCGAAGCCGAGCTGAACGAGATCCTGAACGCGGAACGCATGACCGAACCCGGATTCCACGGCGGAGGAGGCGGCTGATGCTGCGACGGTTCCTGGGAGAGGAGCGCGGCTCGGTGACCGTCCTGCCGAGTCCCCACGCCGGAGTTACGCTCCGGCGGGATGCATGGATTCGGGAGATCCTTCC